>CBDUXY010000055.1:0-14522 GCA_965371305.1 uncultured bacterium | reverse complement strand
AGGCCGATAAGGTTGAAGCTCTGCGTCAGTTGAAACTTTACCTGGAATACGCATCGATAACTTTATTGCCCGGCTACGTTGTTGGGCTGTTACGTGTTTTCAAAAAAACGCTTGCAGCCTTTAAATGGTTAGTTTGCAAGCTGACTGGCAGGTAGGGCTACGGACGGTAAGGCCTTATACGGTAAAAACAAAAAATCTACGAGGAAAGGGCCGCATCGAACCGTCAGGCGGCGCAGGTTCATATTATGATCATTACAAGAACACCATTTCGAATATCTTTTTTTGGAGGCGGCACGGACTATCCGGTATGGTATGAGGAAAATGCCGGCGCGGTACTGAGTACAACTATCAACAAATACTGCTACATCACTTGCCGGTATTTGCCGCCGTTTTTTGATTACAAGTACAGGATAAGGTACACGCTCCGGGAGGAGACGGTATCTGTTGATGACATTCAGCATCCCTCGGTCAGAGAGTGCCTTAAATATGTTGAATTGACTAAAGGTGTAGAGATGTTGCACACAAGCGATATTCCAGCGCAGTCAGGGGTCGGGTGGAGTTCGGCATTTACGGTGGGATTTTTAAATGCCCTGCATGCGTTAAAGGGGACCATGACAACCAAGCGGCAACTTGCGCGCGAGGCCATACACATGGAGCAAAACGTGCTCAAGGAAAATGTCGGCAGCCAGGACCAGGTGGCAACCGCCTTTGGGGGTCTTAACCGCATCGAGTTTGGCGGAGAAAGGGATTTTTACGTACATCCTGTGACGATTGGTCAGGAAAAGCTCGACTTTTTACAGAGTCGATTGATGCTCTTTTTTACAGGGTTTTCTAGAAATGCTACGGACATAGCCGGGGAGCAGATTAAAAAAACTCCTTCAAAAAAAGCCGAGCTTAATACGCTGAGAACCCTGGTGGATGACGCCCTGGATGTGCTTGGCGGAGGTACGGACGGGTTTGCGGAATTCGGGAAACTCCTTAACGAGTCCTGGAAGATAAAGCGAAGCCTTACCAGTCTTATATCAACGGATAAGATTGACGAGTTGTATGAAGCTGCTTTGCAGGCCGGCGCGGCAGGAGGTAAGCTGCTCGGAGCCGGAGGGGGTGGTTTTATACTTTTTTACGTGCCAGAGGAAAAGCAACAGAACGTAAAAGATAAATTAAAGGGACTGCTGCACGTGCCGTTCAGGTTCGACACGCTCGGCAGCCAGATTGTGCTTTATGCCACACAGGACTTCTATTGAAAACTTCCGGTAAAAGCCGCCTTGAAAAGACTGTTGTGGTGGTCTTGAGCGGCGGCCAGGGTTTGCGCCTAAAGTCGGTAACTGGCAGCTCTCCAAAGACCATGGCCGAGATACAAAAGAGACCTTTTCTTGACATACTCCTGGAGTACGCATCCGGTTATGGCCTGAAGCGTTTTGTGCTGTGCACAGGCTACGGGTCGGATCTTATAAAGGACTATTACGAAAAAAGCGACAATAACTTCGAGGTTGTAATTTCAAACGAGGACGTCCCGCTTGGCACTGGAGGGGCCGTAAAAAACGCAGAGTCCCATGTCGGGGAAGATACTTTTTTCGTAATAAACGGAGACTCTTTCTGTCCGGTTAATTTACAAAGGTTTTATGAATTTCACATGGAGAAAAAAGCCCTTGTCTCAATTGTAGTCACCAGGGCCGTTGACGATAGTCGCGATTGCGGGCTTGTTACGCTTGATGAGCAATGCAGGATTACCGGCTTTGATGAAAAGGCGGGTGCGGGAGAGGGTTTTGTAAACGCAGGCATATATTTATTCCAGAGAGAAGCGCTTTTAATGATGCCGGGTGGAAAATATTCCCTTGAAAAGGACTTTTTCCCGGGACTTATCGGTAGTGAGTTTTACGGGTTTGTAACCGGCGCGGAGCTGCTCGACATAGGTACTCCCGAGAGGTACGCAAGGGCGCAGAAGTTTTTCTCTTCCCGGACTGAAAAGCCGGGGAAACAAAAATAAGCTACCCTTGAGCCAGGCTACGTAGCGTTAAATCCACATGGTGGGCTCTATAGCCCACCATCCTGTTAAGGCAGGAACAAACGGAAACTCAAGGCGCGCGCAGCGCGCTTTAGTGATAGAACACCAGAAAAAATGACTATGCAAAACAAAAAACAATCAAAAATCTGGTTTTTTTTCAAGAGCATCGGGTCCGGGCGAATAACCGTACTTACGCTTGCGGCTTTTGTCGTGGCCTTTATGGAGCTTGCCGGGATTTTTTCGATAGTCCCTTATATAGCGATACTGAGCAACCCCTCGCTTCTTGAGACAAACAAGTATCTCGCGTGGCTATACAAGTTCAGCGGCGCCGCTTCGCCCTCAAACTTCATGATAATACTTGGAATTGCCATTATCCTGATACTTCTTTCAAAAAATCTGTTGACCGGTTTTGCCAAATACCTTCAGTACAAGTTCAGCTACAGGGTGCAGCACGTACTGGCGTCAAAACTCCTGGCAAGCTACCTTGCTAAAGAATATTCTTTTTTTACGACACATAACACCTCCTTGCTCTTGAGAAATGTCGTTAGCATATCCGACTCTCTGGTGCGCGGAATACTCGTGCCCATGCTGATGCTTTTAACCGACATTATGGTCCTGTGTTTCATTACCGTTGCCTTGTTGCTGGTAGAGCCGATGGCAGTACTTTTAGTGGTTGTCGTATTCGGGGGACTCACCGTTGTTACGCACAAGCTGCTAACGAAAAAGATCACGCGTCTGGGTGATGTTAGAAATACGACTTCGGGCAAACTGCACGAAATTATCGCACAATCCATGCAGGGGATAAGGGACGTAAAGATATTGCAAAAAGAAAGATTCTTCATGAAGAAGTTCGACAAGACCTCGCTTGAGTTAACAAACGGGGACGCCGTGTTTATGACGTCAATGGAGATCCCCCCCCTTATCCACGAGTTTGTCGGGCTTACGGCAATCGTTTTTCTGGTAATCCTGATGATTCGGTGGAAAGTTGAGTTTCAGAGTATTATTCCGATGATAAGTTTCTTTGTTGTTGCGGCCTATAGGATCTCGCCCATAATAGGAAGGCTGTCTCATTCATTGCAATCACTTAAGTATTACGACCATGCGATGGAGATTTTTTATAATGATCTGGTAATGTGCGAGCAGGACGATGCAGGTAAATTTGATGAACATGAAGGTAGTGAAAGGATAGCGTTTAACGACTCGATTGTGCTTCAAGGCATTAGTTACCGTTACTCGGGCGGTGTGCAGGCGCTTAAGAACATCAATTTAACGATACATAAAAATAAGGCCGTTGCTTTTGTCGGAGGGTCCGGGGCCGGGAAGACGACTCTTGTGGACATACTTGCGGGATTCCTTGAGCCGCAGGAAGGCAGTATTGAAGTTGACGGAGTTAAAGTTACGCAGGCAAACAAGAAGGCATGGACAAGGAGCATAGGCTATATCCCTCAGAATATTTATTTGATGGACTCAAGCTTCAAGAACAATATTGCTTTTGGCGTTGAAGAGGACGCGGTAGACCAGGGGCGGTTCGATAAGGCGGTACGTATCTCACAGCTTGAGCAGGTCATAAAGGACGCTGGTGGACGAGAAGCGGACCTCGGGGAGCGCGGCATAAGGCTCTCGGGCGGGCAGAGCCAGCGCGTTGGCATCGCGCGTTCCCTTTATAACGACCCGGACCTGCTTATTATGGACGAGGCGACGGCCGCCCTTGACAACAAGACAGAGGCCGAGATAGTCGATAATCTGGAGAAGCTCACGAAAGAGAAGACGGTGATAGTCGTTGCCCACAGGCTTACGACCATAAAAGAATGCGACGTTATATTCGTAATGAAGGACGGGGAGGTTGTCGACTCCGGCACATACGACGGGTTGCTTGAAAGCTCTGAGTATTTTCGCGAGCTTGCAAGAGAGGTAAAGTGACGAAACAAAAAAACAAAAAGTTATTGTCTTTTGTGACCATTGGCCGTAACGATGACTATATTGGAAACTTTAAGTATCGTATAACCACGTGTATCAATCATCTTGCGCGAAATGCCGTGAGGCTGGGTATGCTTTCCGATATTGAGATACTTGTTACCGACTGGAACAGTGATGTGCCTCTTTCTGATGAGCTTGAGTTATCTGCGGATGCCGCCCGGATGTGCCGGTTTATAATCGTGCCCCCTGCAATTGCACAAAAAGGTAGCGGCGACATGGTGTTTAACGCGCCGTACGCGCTTAATGTAGCTTTGCGCAGGACTGCCGGGGAATATACGATGATTGTTGGCGCTGATTTTATAATTGATTCTACGGCGCTGAAAAACCTGCTTAGTTTGATCAAGGGTGAAATCAGCGTACCGTTTGAGATGGAGAAAAGCGTTTTTTATATACGCAGAAAGCTCCTGCCCTGGCAATTCATGGAAAAAGAACCGTTCCTTGACGAACTGGATACATACATATCTGAAAATAGCTGGTTGCTAAGCTACGGCATGGTGTTTCCAGGGCTTGCAAGCGGTTTTGGCTCACTTTTGATGCATAGCGCTCTTTGGCATCGTTACCGGGGTTTTGACGAAACCTTGCCAGGTTGGGGATGGTCGGACATTGAGATTGGGCTAAGGTATAACCAGAACAACCCCTACGTCGTGTTGTCTGGCTACGGTATTGAGTGTTATGATATGCAGCAAAGCCCGTTGAAGCGTAAGACGTCCATAGCGTTGCATAATCCGCAAGTGGTCAAGGATAACCCCGTGGTGAATGATGAAAACTGGGGGTTTGGAGACTGCGAGTTTGAAATAAAACAGGTCGCCAACGTACGTGACTTGTCAGTGCAGAGCATCGACAAAACAGTTTTAAATGCCTTTTCAGGAAAGAAGCGCAGTGAGTTGATCGCCGAGTTGACAGACGTATCCGACATAAAGAAACACCTGAAAAAATGTACTCCTACCAGAGTGGAACTGCCAAGGGAATGGGCCTCTTTATATCCGGTCGCATGGTATAGCCTGAAGTATTTTCCACGAAGGTTCCTGGATGTCGGCTCAAGCGCCGGTTATGACTCTATAGTGGTCGGCGCTGCCAATCCTATCGCTGAAATATATGCCATAGATTCATGGAATAAAAGTGGCTGGAGGATCGCAGAACAGGGCAGAGCTTCCCGCGAGGTTGCTGCCATATCATCCATGTTGAAACAGGTTAATTATTGCGGTAACGTACGTTTCCTTTCAGGAGACCCTGGTAGCGCAATAGAGCGGTTGCCGTACTCTCTTGGCAGCATGCCTGAGTTTGACCTTGTTTTGTTCCGGGCCGATATGTTCGGCAAGGGGTCAACGGCGCAGCTGGAAAAAATCATACCCTGCCTTTCTCCTGGCGCTGCTCTTGTTATAACGTCCAGCCGGGGCGAATTATTTGAAGAGGTATGGCGGTGGGTTAAAGAGAAATATCCGGACTTTACATTTATTTGTTGCAAGGAGAAAAAAACCGGCCTTATGATTGCAGCGTCGCTCAAGGCAGGTGGGACTTTAAGCGAAGAACGTGAAGGGAAAAAACTTGCCAGTGCGTGGCGTCCTCTCCGGCATATGAGAAGTCTTGTTTTGTTGTCGCGTGTCTTTGTTGAACTTTCCGGACTCTGCGAGACGCTCAGGTGTGAGCCGTTTTGGCGTTGGCCTGCTGTAATGTATAATGTTTTGCGTGGAATGTGGGTGCAGTTTAAGGGGCATCCCGCGCACGGGGCATAACAGACAGTTAAGCGTTGTTTAAAAAAACTTAAGTGGCGTTATGAGGTTTTTTTTCGTATGAAATTATACTGATAGAGGTATGGTCAGGAATGTTTGTGCTTGGTGAAGAGCTATGACAAAAAAAGCTCCTATTGCGTTTTTCGCTTACAAGCGCCCCGAACATATGCGGCGCGCGCTTGAGTCCCTGGCCCTTAACCAGGGAGCGGACGATAGCGAACTCTTTATATACTGCGACGGCCCGCGTAGCGTTAAAGATGAGAAAAATATTGCAGAAGTGCGAGAGATTGTAAAGTCCCGCAGGTGGTGCGGTGTGGTGCACATCATAGAGCAGGAGGAAAACCAGGGGCTTGCACATTCTATCATAGCAGGGGTTAATGATTTAGTGGAGCGCTTCGGTCAGGTGATAGTTGTCGAGGACGACCTTGTGCTCTCACCGCAGTTTTTGAACTATATGAATGGCGCGCTTGAAAAATATAAAGATTCGCCAGAGGTTTTTTCAATAACCGGGTTTAACTATCCGGCAGGAATGCTTCTCATACCGGAGGACTATCCTTATACCATGTATTTTGGTTACAGGGCGCATTCGTGGAGTTGGGCTACGTGGAAAAACAGGTGGAAAAAAGTTGATTTTGATCTCCCGGATTTTGACTCTTTTATGAAAGACAGGGAAAGCCGGGAGCTTTTCAAGCGCGGCGGCGAGGACCTGGTAAATATGCTCGTTGCACAAGTTGAGGGGAAGATAGATTCCTGGGCGATAAGGTTTTGCTATGGGCAGTTTAAGGAGTGCGGCTACACCCTGTACCCGGTCCGCTCGCTTGTGGGCAATGCAGGGCTTGACAGCAGCGGCACGCACTGCGGCCGTGACGCAAGGTTCGACGGGGCGCCTGTATCCGAGACTTTTCATGCAATATACCCTGAGCTGATTGAGCCGGACGAGGTTATTGCCGGTGAGTTTAGAAAAATATTTAAATACACTTTAAAGCAAAAGGTTTTAAGGATAATTACTGGACTCTAACGGGGGACTTTAAGGAGGACGATATGAAGGCTGTCATACTTGCAGGCGGGTTCGGAACCCGCATAGGAGAAGAAACGCACCTGAGGCCAAAGCCCATGGTGGAGATCGGGGGCAAGCCCATACTCTGGCATATACTTAAAATATACTCGGCCCACGGCATAAATGACTTTATTATATGTCTCGGTTACAAGGGTTATGTGATAAAGGAATATTTTGCAAACTACGTGCTGCACGGCACAGACGTTACGTTCGACCTTGGCAAGAAGTCTATGGAAGTACACGAGGGAAGTGTTGAGCCATGGCGCGTAACACTCGTAGACACGGGTGAGCACACTATGACGGGAGGGCGGCTTAAGCGGGTCAGGCAGTACCTGGACGACGACGAGACCTTTCTCCTGACTTATGGCGACGGTGTGGCGGATATAGACATAAAGGCGGCGGTCGAGTTTCATGAGAAACAAGGCCGTCACGCAACCGTTACCGCGGTTAAACCGCCGGGGCGTTTCGGCGCGCTTAATCTCGACGAAGGACGCAATGTTGTTTCGTTTCAGGAAAAGCCTGAAGGTGACGGCGCCCTGATAAACGGTGGTTTTTTTGTTCTAACCCCGTCCGTGTTCGATTATATCGATGGAGACTCGACCGTGTGGGAAAGAGAGCCCCTGGAACGTCTTGCCTCGGACGGTCAGCTCTGCGCCTACCGCCACGACGGGTTCTGGCAGCCAATGGACACAACGCGCGACAGAGACAGCCTCAATGCACTCTGGCAGGGCGGAAAGCCGCCATGGAAGGTATGGTAGTAATATAAACCTTCCAGACCTTGCCATTAAATGTCTGTCAAGAATATCAGAGGTTACACGATTAACAGAAACATTACAGGAGAAAACAAAAAATGCTCAAGAATGACTTGGAATACATATTCGACAACTTCGCAGAACGTGACAGGCTCTGCGATGCTAACATACTTGTAACCGGCTGTTCCGGTTTTATTGGTTATTATTTAATGCATTTTTTTGCTAGATATTCTTCCAACCTCAAAATAAAGTCTGTTACGGGTATAGATAACTTTATGCATGGAAAGCCAGAATGGATAGTTAAGTTATCTGAAGAATATAAAACCGATATGCATATAGATACATTCGACATAGCAAGTGAAAATTTTTCCAGTCATAGAAGATTGGAGGATGTCAATTTTGTTATGCACATGGCTTCAATCGCATCCCCTCATTTTTACAGAAAGTACCCCCTCCAGACACTTGATGCAAATGTTTGGGGCTTAAGAAAATTGCTTGATTACTATAAAGATAAAAAGATTGACAGCTTCTTGTTTTTCTCAAGTAGCGAAGTTTATGGAGATCCGACACAGGATTTTGTGCCAACACCTGAGGACTACAGGGGTAACGTCTTCAGTATTGGTCCAAGGGCCTGCTATGATGAGGCAAAAAGGTTCGGAGAAACTCTTTGCTACGTTTACAATAAGCAACACGATTTGCCCTGTAAAATAGTTAGACCTTTTAACAACTACGGCCCTGGCATGAGACTGGACGACAAAAGGGTCCCTGCGGATTTCGCCAACGCAGTTTTTAATAACCAAGACATTATTATTTATTCCGACGGCTCTCCTACCAGGACATACTGCTATGTTACGGATGCGATAATTGGCTATTTGAAGGCATTAACATACGAGAAGTTTGATGTTTTTAACATAGGGATTGATAAACCCGAGATCACTGTGTTGGAACTTGCTGAAATTTACAAACGAGAAGGTGGTGCAACTATGGACTACAAAGGGGATATTAAATTTGACAAGCCTCCGGAAGTTGATTACTTGACACATAACCCGTCAAGGAGGTGCCCCGATATAAGCAAGGCAAGAACCTGTTTGGACTTCAACCCCACGGTGGGTATTGAAGATGGCGTTAGCAAATTTTTAAAATTCATTAAAAACAACAAGGGTGCTTTATGATCACAGTTCTGGGTTTAGGATATATAGGTCTGACTACTGCTCTCGGCTTATGTTCTAAAGGATATAAAGTTCGCGGTTACGATATAGATAAAAACAAAGAAGCGTGCCTGAATGCCGGAACGTTGCCTTTCTTTGAACCCACATTAGACCAGGTGCTTTTGCAGGAGAAGGACAAGAGATTTTTTATTGTCAAATCTATGGAGGAGGCTATTGCCGAAAGTTCCTGCATCTTTTTCTGCGTTGGTGTAGAGAATAATGAGGATGGCACCTTGGACTCCACACCATTATTAAACGCAATAGAAAGCGTTGTGAATTCATCCAGGAAAGGGGACTACAAGTTATATGTGCTAAGGTCAACAATACCTCCTTCCACTACAAAGGATGTAGTTTTGCCATTTATTGAAAGTCTTGGATTAAAAATAGGCACGGATGTCGGTCTTGCATATAACCCGGAATTTCTGAGAGAGGGTAGCGCATGGGACGATTTCATAAATCCCGACAGGATAGTGCTTGGGTGTGCCGATAAAATTTCAGGTGATAAACTCGAAAATATTTATAAGGTTTTTAACTCACCTATACACAAAGTCTCATTAAATACGGCCGAGTTTATCAAATACCTCTCCAACACCATGTTATCAACATTTATAAGCTTTTCTAATGAGATGTCCATGGTTGCAGATGCTATAGGAGGAATTGACGTGCCTAAATCCTTTAAAATACTCACCCAGGACAAACGATGGTTTGGGGAGCCGGCTGCAATGACAAGCTATGTCTTTCCAGGGTGCGGTTTTGGAGGATATTGTCTTCCAAAAGACACCGAAGCCTTGCATTCAAAATCAGAAGAAAGGGGCTTTCGGCCCGCCTTAATTGAGGAGGTGCTGAAGACAAACACCAAGATCAAGGATTTTGTAGTTAATAAAATTGTTGAAGTATCCCAAACCAAGGACTACATAGGAATTCTTGGACTTTCTTTTAAACCCGGAACAGACGATATAAGGAATACACCTTCATTACATATCATAAGAGGACTGCTCGAGAAGGGTTTCAGCAAAATCATTGCGTACGACCCGCTTGCAAATGAACAGTTTAAGGCCTGCTACTCGTTGCCTATAGAGTATGCTTCCTCAATCGAAGAAGTTGTAGGCAAAGCGCAACATATTGCAGTTTTGACCTCGTGGAAAGAGTTTGTAGAGAGGAAGGAACTCATTTTCACTAAAAACGTCTTGGATTTCAGGTACACTTTTGCTAAGGAGATTTAATTGAATGAAAAAAATAGACACAAGAGCGTCTATAATGTCGCTAACAAAGGACTTGTATTTTGAAAGTATGGGAAAAAAAACGGACTTTGTTGCAGGCAAGACTCGTATACCCTACGCAGGGAGGGTTTTTGACGAGAAAGAACTTGTAAACCTCATAGACAGCTCGCTTGAGTTCTGGCTCACTTGCGGGAGGTTTTCAGAGCGTTTTGAAAAGGAGTTTGCACAACACCTGGGCGTAAGGCATGCAATGCTTGTTAACTCGGGTTCCTCGGCAAATTTGCTGGCAGTGGCGGCCCTCACCTCAAACGAGCTTGGTGAGCGCAGGCTTAAATCCGGCGATGAGGTCATTACGGTCGCAGCCTGTTTTCCGACGACTGTAGCCCCGATCGTTCAATACGGACTCAAGCCCGTATTCATTGATGTGACCCTTCCGACCTATAATGCAGACGTTCGTATGCTGGAGGAGGCATTAACGGAAAGTACAAAGGCCGTTATGCTTGCACATACGCTCGGTAACCCTTTTGATGCTAAAGAGATAAAAGCGTTTTGCGATAAATATAATCTTTGGTTGATAGAGGACAACTGCGACGCCCTGGGTTCCAGCTATGACGGTAGACTTACCGGAACACTCGGTGATATCGCAACGAGTAGTTTTTATCCAGCGCACCACATTACAATGGGAGAGGGCGGAGCGGTATACACAAATGACGATCTGCTTGCAAGGATTATTGCGTCGTTCAGGGACTGGGGACGTGACTGTTGCTGCTTGCCGGGTAAAGACAATACGTGCGGAAAAAGATTTTCTCAGCAGTTTGGCGAACTTCCGTACGGGTATGACCATAAGTATGTTTATTCCCACTTTGGCTATAATCTTAAAGTTACGGACATGCAGGCAGCCATAGGCTGCGCCCAGCTTGAAAAACTCCCCGGCTTTGTTGCGGCCAGGAGAGCCAACTTCAGAGCACTCTTTGAAGGGCTTAAATCCCTGGAGGACAGGTTTATACTTCCCGTGGCAACGGACAAGTCAGACCCGAGCTGGTTTGGCTTCCCTCTGACAGTAAGGCCCGGAGCGGGCTTCACACGAAAAGAAATTGTAGAACACATTGAGAAAAAGAACATTCAGACGCGTATGCTCTTTGCGGGAAATATCTTGAGACACCCCTGTTTTGACGAGATGCGTGAAACCGGCGCCGGGTACAGGGTCGTCGGAGAGCTTGAAAATACAGAGACGATCATGAACGACACGTTCTGGGTAGGGGTCTATCCGGGCCTTACCGGGCCTATGCTTGAATTCATGACAGAAACGATAAAAAACTTTTTCGACTGAGAGTAATGAAATAACAATATTATGGACAGAAGGCTTCAAAAGGTATTGGTAACGGGAGCAACCGGGTTTTTAGGGGCCCACATTGTGCGTTCGCTCTTAACGGCCGGCAAGACGGTGGTGGCGGCAAAGCGAGAGAGCTCCGATCCCTGGCGGCTTGACCAGGTCATTGAGAAAGTCACGACCATGGACATGGATTTGACCGGGCCGGACACTATCGGTCGGTCGGTCGCCTTGGCAGAGCCGGATGTAATCATCCACTGCGCGGCTTACGGGGTGAGGTTCGACGAGCAGGATGAGCATACGGCTGTCGCGGTAAACGTAGACGGCTCGCTTGAATTGCTCAAGGCATCTGCCGCGTGCGGGGTGGAACGTTTTGTACATATAGGGAGTTGCTTTGAGTACGGGGACAAGGACCACCCGGTAAGGGAGGACGAAGAGCTGAAGCCGACGAGCATGTACGCCTTGACCAAGGCCCGGGCTTCGACACTGCTCCTTCAGAGCGCCGAAGACCTCGGCGTCACGCTTACGGTACTGCGTCCTTTCGGGCTATGGGGCCCGCTTGAAGCCGGCTACCGGCTCGTGCCGCAAATTATTGACGCATGTATTAATAAAAAACCGCTTGATTTGACAGGTTGCGAGCAAATACGCGACTATACGTATATTACCGACATGGCCGGTTATATAACGGCAATAGCTTTTTCAGAAGACTTTCCGGTTTATCCGGTTGTGAATCTTGGGAGCGGAAAACCGGTGGCGCTAAAGGACTTTGTACTTTCTGTTGCAGAGCAGTTAGGAGCAGAGTCGCTGATGCGGTTCGGTGTGCTCCCTTACCGGTCAACAGAGATGTGTCAGGTCGTTGCAGACATAACCCGGCAGCGCGCATTGCTTGGCGAGCCAATACCAGCTCCGTTTGAGCAGGGAGTGTCCGCCACTGTCGCGGAGATAAAACAGCGATGATAATTATAAGCGGCATGCAGCCGGGTTTATCCGGCGTTGGCCGGGTCATGACCGGGCTTGTCAAGGACGCCTCCGAAAAAGAAGCAGATAACGTCAGGTTCATCTTCGGCGGTTCAGGCGGGCTCTCCATACCGGATACTCTTAAAAAGGGCCGTGTGTTGACGGCGCTGAAGATACCGCTAAAGAGGAGAGCGCTGGTTAAGTCGCTGGACTCAGCCCTTGACGACAAAACAGTGATTGATGAAAAGACCGCCGTACTCATACACCATCAAACACTTGGGGCGAAGTGGTGTATGGAGTTTATTGAACGGCGTCGCCACCCGACGTGGTTGTGCCTGATGGATTCGGGGTTTTTCTGTCTGAGGAGTTATAACTACATCCCCGGAGAGGAAGGGTCGTGTTTGCGCTGTGTGGGAGGGGAGTTTGGGAATGCGGAAAAATATTCCTGCAAGCCGTTTCCCGTGCCGGACGACGCGGCCATGGAGTTTCTCGAAAGGCTAAGGGGTTACGCCACGTTAAAACGGGTAAAGTTTCTCGCACAGAATAAGGGGCAGGCCTCTCTTGTAAAGACACATTTCGGCAAGGACGCTGTTGTCAAGATAAATGGTTTGTGGGCCGAGGACTGGAATGAAATTGTCGGATACGGGGCTATGGAAAAGTCCCGCAGCTCCGCCACGAGGCCTCTTGACGTCGTATTCCACGGCGCGCCGGTTGCAGCCAAGGGAGCCGAATGGGCAATAGAGCTTGCCGGGCGATGTCCTGACGTGAGTTTTTTATTTCCGTTCGAAGCTCCAGACAGGCAACTCCCCGGGAACTGCGTCTTTGAGAGCATGACATGGGAGGAGGGGCTTAAAGAAAAAGTCCGGGCGGCGCGTTTGGTGCTGGTGCCGTCGCTCTGGTCGGCCCCCATAGAGGGAGCACTGGTTAAGTCCATAGCCCTTGCCAGGGGCGTTTTAGTTGTGGAAAACAAGAGTACTTTTTCAAGCGAGATACCGCGGGACGTAGTGAGGACGCTCCCTGCAGATATTGAGCAGGCCTCAAACGGGCTTAAAGATGCCCTTAGGTCCGGCTGGACGCCGGATGAAAAAAAGCGTGATGCCTGGTTGAAGGCCTTTATTGCGGCTAACCGGGGGCTCTTGGGGAGATTACAGGAGTTGCAAGAGAGTGACCTGTCACGGCAAAACGGAGGATAATTCATGAAAATACTTGTAACAGGCGGAGCCGGGTTTATCGGCTCTCATGTGGTTGACGCTTATATCAAGGAAGGCCACGACGTGGTTGTGATAGACGACCTGAGTTCCGGGAAGGAAGCTAACGTAAACGCTCAAGCGAAGTTTTATAAAACCGACATCAGAAGTGAAGAATTATTCGACGTGGTTGCCTCTGAAAGACCCGACATTATAAATCATCACGCAGCCCAGATATCGGTGCCTGCGTCGGTCGAGAACCCGGTACTGGATTCGGACGTAAATATACGCGGACTCCTGAACGTGCTTGAGGCTGCAAGAAAGAATCAGGTCAGAAAGATTATTTTTATATCTTCCGGAGGGGCCATTTACGGAGACGTCGATGAGTTTCCGACAAGTGAGGAGTCACCTGTAAAACCAATGTCGCCTTATGCGGTTGCAAAGTTCTGCGCTGAAAAATATCTTGATTTCTACTGGCACCAGTACGAGCTTGATTATACGGTGCTCAGGTATGCAAATGTTTACGGGCCAAGGCAGATTGCTCACGGCGAGGCAGGAGTCATAGCGATATTTATGGATAACCTGATCTCCGGCGCCCCTTCGAAACTTAACCACTTCCCTGACGACCCACTCGGGATGACAAGGGACTACTGCTATGTCGGCGACATTGCGGAGGCAAACAAAGCGGTCCTTGAAAACGGACATTGCAAGGCCTATAACATAGGCACCGGGGTGCCCACTCATACGAGAGAACTCTTTGATATAATATACGGCACGCTCAAAGAGAAGTTGCCGGGGCTTGCGCCGGAGCTTGCAAGTCCTGAGCTTGAAAAGGCGCGTGCGGGAGATTTAAAGAGGAGCTGTTTGAAAATAGGAAAGGCCATGGACGAGCTTGGCTGGAGGCCAAAGACCTCGCTTTTAAAGGGTATCAGGGAGACCCTTAACTGGCGTCTTGCGGCTGCGCTCGGGAAGGGAGATGAGTAGGGCCGACGCAGCTGCGCTCGTCACCATAGTTACGCCTTCTTATAATCAGGGCGAGTTCGTAGAGGAGACGATCAAGAGCGTGCTTGCCCAGGATTACCCGAATATTGAATATATA
>CBDUXY010000054.1:0-14581 GCA_965371305.1 uncultured bacterium | reverse complement strand
GTGGGTTTCTTTGTGACCATCTCGCTCTTCTCCATGCTCCAGTGGCGTGACGGTAAAGAGGAAAAATGGCTGCTTTATTCAGCCGTTGCCATGGGCCTTGCCCTCGGCTCCAAGTATAACGCTGCTATTGCGTTTTTTCTGATGTGCATGTTTATTGGTTTCCTCTCGCTTCAGCGCAAAAACAACCAGGCCGTGGCTGTAAAAGACGGGGTTGTATTTTTTGTGTTGGCGATGTTTGTGTTCTCGCCCTGGCTCATAAGAAACCAGCTCTGGGCGGGTAATCCCTTTTATCCCATGCTTCAGACACTTTCGGCTGCTGTGAAGGAGACCGGTACGATACATGCCGGTGAATCACTGACTCCAATAAAAAAGCGCGAGCTCCTTTATAACGAAACCATTTTAGACATGGTGCTTGTCCCGCTTCGCATCTTCTATGACAGCAAGGACAATTCAATACAGAAGTTCGACGGGGTGCTGAATCCGTTTTTCCTGTTTTTTTTCCTGTGTGCTTTTTTGAAAAGACACCTGAAAGACCTGCAAGTACTCGTGCTTTTTGTATTGCTGTACTTCTTTATGACTTTTTTCACGGCAGACCTTGTTATCAGGTACCTGCTCCCGGTCTTCCCGGCCTTTATAATAATACTTGTTGCCGGGGTGAAGAACGTTCTGGAACACAGGTGGCTTAAATACGCAGGAGTTGTGTTCGCACTCCTGTTGGTTCTGTTTAATTTTAATTATATTGGTGGGCTGCATAGCAAATACAAGCCATTTAACTATCTGACCGGCGCTGAGACCAGAGACGCTTACCTTGGCCGGGTGCTTGCCGACTACGAGGTTACAATGTACGCTAATGAAAATATACCCAAAGACGCAAGGATTTTATTTCTGTTTGCCGGAGACAGGGGATATTACTGGGAGAGGGATTATCTCTTCGCCGGGCGTACCGGGGAAAATCTACTTGCTTACGTCAGGGGCGCTTCAACCCCGGCCATATTAAGGGACGCTTTCGTAAAAGACGGTTTTACCCATATATTCCTTAACAATTTTTATATCGATAAATTCGCCCATGATAATTTCAACGAAGATGAGCTTGCCCTTGTTGTTGCTTTTTTCAACTCTCATATGGTAAGGTTGCACACTGCAAAAGGGTTTTCAATCTACGAATTAAGGTAATTTCTAGTGAACGATTTTAGTATTGTAGAGTCAAAGCCATTTCGCAACTTCCTGTTTTTTGCTTTCTTCCTGACAGGTTCAACAGGATTAATGTATCAGGTGTTATGGTCAAGGCTGCTTGTTTTTAGTTTCGGCTATACTATACATTCCATCTCCATTGTAATTACGGCCTTTATGGGGGGCTTGGCCATAGGGAGTTTTCTTGGCGGCATACTTGCCGACAGGTTGCGCAGCGTTGTGATGGCTTACGGGCTTGCCGAGATCGGCATAGGTGTTATAGCTATCGCAACCTATCCCTTGTTAACAGGGCTGCCGTATTTTATAGCCGAGCACAGGGATTCTCTTTCGATACCTTTTTATGGTTTTAACCTGTGGACTTTTCTTATTGCAATGGCTATACTCCTGCCGCCGACCATTTTAATGGGTTTCACGCTGCCGTTTCTGGCAAGAGCGCTTACCCGAACAGGGAAGAGTGCAGCTTTTGACCTTGGCGCACTTTATTCGGTAAACACTCTTGGAGCAGCCCTTGGCTCGCTTGTGGCAGGTTTTTTTCTTATCGCTTACCTTGGCGTTTATAACACGCTTATTACAGCCGCATCGATAAATATAATAATCGGGATACTTGCAATTTTATTTGTCAGGAGCAAAAGGGGCCAGGGCGCTTCGATCTCAGTTGATCCCGAAGCCTCTGAGGACGACCCTGCAACCCCGGTAACTTCGATCCTGCGCGAGCCTATTTTCTGGGCTTTTGGCATCTCGGGTTTTGCAGCCCTTGCATGTGAAATTGTATGGATGAGGCTTTTTGCTCCTTATCTTGAGAGCTCCACCTATGCGTTCTCTCTTATCCTTTGTATTTTTCTGTTGGGCATTGCCTGTGGTGGATGGGCAGGAAGAAAAGCAGGCGCAAGAACTCAAAACAGCGTCGTTGGGTTTGGAACATGTCAGGTTTTAATAGGGTTTTCTACTGCCATCGGCCTGCTTCTGTATTATCCTTTTGTAGGTCGTTTTTACAGCACCCTGCCAGATCTTGGCCTGCTTGTTAAAAATCCTTCAATAATCCTTGAGCAGTCCGCCTGGTTATTTGGCCTGTTGATACTCTCTACTTTCTTTATGGGCGCGGGTTTTCCTTTTGTGGCACAGTGGGTGGGCTGCGAGTTCAAAAGGCTTGGTAAAAGGACGGGGAAGCTTTATGCGGCAAATACTGTAGGCTCTATTGTTGGAGCTCTTGCTGGAGGTTTTTTCTTTATACCCGCCTTCGGCACGCGCGGAAGTCTTGTAGTGATTACCTTTCTTTTCATCTTGAACGGCGCGTATCTTTTATATTTACACCGCGCGTCTACGGTTTGGGTTCGTTCTAAAAAAATGCTTGCCATACCCGTTGTTTTACTTGCTGGTTTTGTCATTGTTTTAAACTATCTGCCCGACCCTAATATCATGGCAATCAGCAGGGCGTACCCCGACCATAATATGCTTGCACACAGAGAAGACCCGGATGTTAACGTAACTGTTCTTAGAGATAAAAGGTCTAAGACCTCAAGGCTCCTGTTTATAAATTTAAAAAGAGTAAGTGGGACAGGCTTGCACATGACACCCTGGATGGCACAGCTGCCCCTTATGATGTTTGATGATGGTCCCCCAAAAAGGATGCTTATTATAGGTCTCGGCATTGGTCACAGCTTTACGTCATCACTTAAACATCCGGGGCTTAAGGTGGATGTTGCAGAGCTTGTTCCGGGCGTTGCAGAGCTTTTTGAGGAATTAAATCCCGTTGGTAAAGAAGCGCTTCAAAACGAAAGGAGCAATGTGGTTATTGCCGATGGAAGGAATTACCTGCTTTCCGCAAAAGAACCGTACGATGTAATTTCTATTGACCCGACCCCGCCTCTGTATGGTACAGGGGCGGTTAATCTGTATACCGAAGACTTCTTTACTATTATAATGGGCAAACTTTCGCCAAAAGGAATATTGCTTCTAAGGGTGCCAGGAAGCGCGGATGAAAAATCCGTTAAGCTGCTTGTTAGAACTGCCATGGAAGTTTTTCCGTATGTAAGCTTATGGGAACCAACAGGTTCCGGCTACTCAATAATCGCCAGTAAAGCGCAGTACGGTAGAGATAAATCCGCTCTTGACGCACTTGACAGGAAAGTAGATGAAGCGGATTTCCTTACGCCTGAAAGAAAAAAGTTGTTGCATAAGTACAGACCCAATCCGCTTGGAACCAATGAAGAATTGTTCAAGTATGTAAAAGGAGTTCCTGTTGTTACAGATGATCGACCTTATCTGGAGTTTCCGTTGTTCCTGGAAGATTTTTAGTCCCGCATGGCGCCCCGTATGACAGCCCGCGTGGCGGGTTTTATTCCCCGCAGCTTGCTGCAAGAAAACTTATCGTATCAGGATTTGCAAGTAATACAGGGTCAGGTATTATGAGTTTTTTACAGGGATTTTCGCCTCGGCTACCTCTGTTTATCATCACCATTTTCAACTCACCGCCCAAGCGTCTG
This sequence comes from uncultured bacterium, assembly GCA_965371305.1. Classification (GTDB taxonomy): domain Bacteria; phylum Desulfobacterota; class GWC2-55-46; order GWC2-55-46; family DRQE01; genus CBDUXY01. Next base: position 10,907 of record CBDUXY010000054.1, on the reverse strand, counting down.
GCCGAATTAATAAATCTTGACGTTAAGGTCTTAACATTGATATTATAATGCTTTTTTGAGGCTTGGGGAAAAGATGCTTAAAACATTTGCAAGGGGTATTCACCCCGCATACCATAAAGAGCTTGCTTCTGATAAGGCAATCGAGACGCCTGCTGTGCCAAAGCGGGTGGTTATACCCATGCGCCAACACATTGGGGCTCCGTGCAAAGCGCTTGTGAAGCGCGGCGATGTTGTTGAAGAAGGTCAGAAGATAGGCGATGTTGAGTCGTTTATTTCAGCCCCCGTGCACGCAAGTATTTCCGGTAAGGTTAAGGACGTTACCATGCACCCGCACCCCGGAGGGGGAAAGGCTGTGTCAGTTATTATTGAGGGCGACGGCCTCGTAAAGGACTGGGGCGGAGGGCTTTTCGACGCGCATTACCTGGACGACAAAAGCCCTGATGAGTTGCGCAGTGCCATCCGCAAGGCAGGTGTTGTCGGCCTTGGAGGGGCGTCTTTTCCGACCTTCGTCAAGCTCATGCCTCCAAAGGAAAAAAAGATAGACTGCGTTATCCTTAACGGATGTGAGTGTGAGCCGTACCTTACGGCAGACCACCGCATCATGCTTGAGGACGCCGACAAGATCGTACTCGGCCTGAAGGCCATCATGAAAAGCGTTGGCGCGACGGACGGTTATATTGGTATTGAGGCGAATAAACAGGACACGGTGAGTGTGCTTGAAGAGGCTATAAGTAGATACGCGGCAGGCGTAAAAGTCGCCGTACTTGAGACCAAATATCCGCAGGGCGCGGAAAAGATGCTCATAGACGCTATCCTTGGCAGGAAGGTGCCCTCGGGGAAACTCCCCCTTGACGTCGGAGTGGTGGTGAACAACGTTGGTACCGCAGCAAGCATTTTCGAAGCGGTTGCTTACGGCAAGCCTATTATCGAAAGGGTGGTAACGGTAACAGGCGGCGGGGTGCAGAGTGCTAAAAATATCAGGGCACGAATAGGCACTACCTTTGCAGACATGATTGAGATCTGCGGCGGTCTCAGCGGTTCTGACGCACTTAGCGAGCGCGCTGTGCTAAACGGCGGGCCTATGATGGGTATTGCCCAATCAACCCTTGATGTTCCTGTAATAAAGGGCACATCAGGGATAACCGTGTTGTTTGCCAGGAACGTAAAGCCTGTTACGCACCGTTCGTGCATAAGATGCGCAAGCTGCGTTTCTGTCTGTCCCATAGGGCTTATGCCTTACCGCATTGCAGATCAGGGAAGGCTTGACATGACTGATGATTTTAAACTCTGGAGTGGACTTGACTGTATAGAGTGCGGGTGTTGTTCGTTCTTATGCCCATCGAAGCGTCCGCTTGTTCAGTGGATAAGGGTGGGGAAGATAACACTTCGCGAGGCCGAGCGGGTCAAGGCCGAACAAGATAATAAGTAGACCGCTTGGTTGATTGATTGACTATATTAATTAATCGCAGTTTGACTGTTCGCCGGATATACACAAAAAAAAGAAGATAGTTAGGGAAACTGAAACCGCTGAGATGACTGATACTTCTGAAAATAAAAAAGTTGCCGCTAAAACGGAAAAGCCGGAGAAAGACCTGCTTATAGTTTCATCTTCTCCGCATCTTCTTATAGATGAAAGTATACCCAAGATTATGCATACGGTCGTTATGGCCCTTATGCCTGCCTGCGCGGTAAGTGTTTATTTCTTCGGTTACAGGGCGCTTATTTTGATTTTCACCTGTCTTCTGAGCGCCCTTGTGACGGAAAAGCTTGTTCAAAAGTTTCTAAAAAAGCCCGCTACTATTTACGACGGGAGCGCCGCTATAACGGGCATATTGCTTGCATTGACTCTTCCTCCGACTTTCCCTGTCACAGGGGCGGTACTGGGCTCCGTGTTTGCAATAGCCATAGGCAAGCAGATTTTCGGTGGTCTTGGTTTTAACATATTTAATCCCGCGCTGCTTGGCAGGGCGTTCCTTCAGGCCACTTACCCGGTCCTTATTACCACATGGTCGATACCCTTTGCCGGCACCGGTGTGGACTCCATTGCCTCTGCTACTCCGCTTGCCATGATGAAGTTTGAGAGCGTATTCGCCCCGCACCTGGATCTGCTTTTTGGTAACGTCGCAGGCTCCCTTGGAGAGACCTCCGCCGTTGCCATATTAATTGGCGGCCTTTATCTTCGCTGGAAGGGTTATGTGAACTGGAAACTTCCCCTTGGTTACCTTGGCAGCATGGCGGTTGTTGGTGGGATCTTCTGGCAAATAGACCCGCTTAAATATCCAGACCCGCTCTTTCACGTACTTGCAGGAGGAGCAATGCTCGGGGCCTGGTTTATGGTAACGGACATGGTTACGTCGCCGACTACCGCAAAGGGTCAGTGGATATTCGTTATAATCGCAGGCACGGTAGCCGTAATTATAAGGCTTTTCGGTGGTCTTCCTGAAGGGGTTATGTACTCCATACTTCTTATGAACTCGGTCGTGCCTCTGATTAACAGATGGACAAAGCCGCGTGTTTTCGGGAAAACCGCGAAGGAGAGCGCAAGTTGAGCGAAGCTGCTAACAATAATAACGCGCCTGAAAAGAGCAAAGAGGGCTCGGCAAAGATGCTGATTGTACTTACGGTCACGGCCGTATGTATTGGCGCCGTACTTGCCGGTTTTTTCCAACTCGTGTTTCCAATGATAGAGCACAACAGGATTGAGGACGAAAAACGTGCGATCTTCTCTGTGCTTTCCACTGCAACCGACTATGAAATTATAGAAAGAGAAATCATCTCAGTCAAGAAGGGTAAAGAGACGGCAAAGATATTTCTTGGCAAGGACAAAGAAGGTAAACTCGTTGGATACGCCTTTATTGCCAAGGGCCCGGGGTTTCAGGGCATAATAAAGATGATGATAGGACTTAACCTTAATCAGGTGAACCTTACAGGAATGAAGGTGATCGATCAGGTAGAGACACCAGGGCTTGGCAACAAGATAGTTGAAGATTCGTTTGAAGGGCAATTCAAAGGACTCCTGACCAAGCCGAGAATCGAATATATAAAAAACAGGAAAGCAGAGAAGCCAAACCAGATAGAGGCAATTACCGGGGCTACTATCTCAAGTGTTGCCGTGGCCAGGATTATCAATGAAAGGCTTGAACAGATCACAAAGGCCCTCAGGAAAAAACCACCGGTTCTAACGCAGGGTGGGGGAGAGAGGGAAGAGATACCTGGCAGTACGCCTCCTGAAGATAGCGACAACGATAACGATAAAGACAACGACAAAGATAAAGACGATAAGAAAGCAACAGAAGTTAGAGGTGAAGGGCAGGGAAGCGAAAAAACCGGCGACCAGGCTGCCGTGACCGTGCCGGAAGAGAAAAAGTCAAAAGAGCAAAAAGGTCAAAACGATGGCTAAACAAAGATCCCTTGGGTGGGAATTTAAAAAGGGCATCTGGGTTGAGAACCCGGTAATCGTCATGCTCCTTGGCATGTGTCCGACTCTTGCTGTTACAAACAGCGCTGTTAACGGTCTTGCCATGGGGCTTGCCTCGGTATTCGTCGTTGTGTGCTCAAGCACGATGGTTTCCCTTATAAGGAAGATTGTGCCCGGAGGGGTCAGGATACCTACCTACATTATAATAATCGCCGGTTTTGTGACCCTTGCCGATCTGTCTTTAAAGGCGTTTTTCCCGGTAGTGTCAAAGGCCCTTGGCCCTTATGTGCCGCTAATTGTTGTTAACTGTATGATAATGGGAAGGGCTGAGTTTTATGCGTCCAAACACCCGCTTATGCCTGCCATAGTAGACGCTGTGGGCACGGGTATTGGTTTTACATGGGTTTTGGTGTTGCTTGGCTCTATAAGGGAGTTTTTCGGGTCCGGTTCCATATTCGGTTTTGTATTTCTTTCTGAAAAGATTTATACGCCCTGGGTCATTATGGTGCTGCCTGCCGGAGCGTTTTTGAGTCTCGGTCTCTTAATAGGTTTGATTAATTATATGGTAAGGAAAAGGCAGGGGGTAGGCACATGATGAAACCACTCCTTATATTTCTATCCGCGGCGATAGTTAATAACTTTGTTCTGGCTTATTTCCTTGGGATATGCCCTTTCCTCGGTGTGTCCAAGAGGGTGGATACGGCCGTAAACATGGGCATGGCCACCACTTTTGTTATGGTACTTGCCGCGGCCATTACGTGGCTTATTAATACATTCATACTGGTAGAATACAATTTGCCGTATTTGCAGTACGTTACGTTTATCATTACCATAGCCTCGCTCGTACAGCTCGTTGAGATGTTTATAAGAAAAACAAGTCCGACCCTTTACAGAAGCCTTGGAATATTCCTGCCCCTGATTACAACGAACTGCGCCATACTTGGGCTTACGCTTTTTCAGGTCTTAAGGGAATATTCGTTTATCGAGAGCATCGCTTTTGGGCTTGGCGCGGGCGCGGGCTTTACCCTTGCCCTTATGATTATGGCCGGTATTCGCGAGGAACTTGAGTTCGCAGACATCCCCGAGTCTCTTCAGGGCGCCCCGATAACGCTGCTTGTGGCCGGTATGCTTGCCCTGGCCTTTATGGGTTTTGCCGGGCTGCTGTCTGTTTAGTTTTTTTAGTCCTGACATATCGGTGTTGTTAACTTGTTTATATAAATTGTCTGCACCGGGTACGGGTTTGACGAAAGTAGTTTGTGCGTATAAGAACGGCCTCAGCCGGCAGCGGTGTTGTTAACTTGTTTATGTGAATTGTCTGTGCCGGGTACGGGTTTGACGAAAGTAGTTTGCGTATAAGAACGGTCTCAGCCGGCAGCGGTGTTGTTAACTTGTTTATATAAATTGTCTGCACCCTGTATGGGTTTGACGAAAGTAGTTTGCGTATAAGAACGGCCTCAGGCCGGTTGTATTCAGGCCTGTTTTTTTGTATAATATTAGATTGTGCAATTGTGTTTGCAGGTGTCCGGTAGTTTGTTTGTTTTTTTTACTATTCCGGTTTCTTTATTTTTTTAGCGGAGGTTTTCTGGATTGAACTCACCTTTAATAATATCGATACTTGCCATGGGCGGGCTCGGGGCTTTTTTTGCTGTGTTTCTTGTGATAGCAAGTAAGAAGCTGCATGTCGTGGAAGACCCGCTTGTGGAAAAAGTCCTTGAGGCTCTGCCGCAGACAAATTGCGGGGCTTGTAGTTACCCCGGATGCCACGCCCTTGCAGTGAAAATAGCCAAGGGTGAAGCTCCTGTTAACGCATGTCCGGCAGGGGGGCAGGAAGTCGCCGACATCCTTGCCGACATAATGGGGATTGACGGTGTTGAGACAACACGCGTGCTTGCGGTAGTGCTTTGCAGGGGGGGGACTGCCGAGGCCGAGAGGACGGCTGAGTACAGAGGGGATATGACGTGCACCGCAGCCGACCTGACAAACGGTGAGAAGACCTGTACTTTTTCATGTCTTGGGTACGGCGACTGCGTAAAGGCGTGTAATTTTGAGTCAATGGAGATGAACTCAAACGGCCTGCCGGTTATATTTTACGACAAGTGCGTTGGGTGCGGGGCCTGTGCAAAGGTCTGTCCAAGGGATATTATAGAGATGCATCAGGAAGACCATAAGCTCTTTGTCTACTGCAGGAACAAAGACAAAGGAGCTGTTGCGAGAAAAATTTGCACGGCAGCGTGCGTCTCCTGCACTCTTTGCGTCAAGGATTGCGAGGACGAGGGCGGGATTGCGATGAAAGATAACCTGGCTGTGATTGACTACGACGTGTGCACGCAAAACGACGCGCCGACAAAGAGATGTCCTACGAAGTGCATAGCTTACGGCCAGGAAGAAGAGATGACAAGCGTGTCTTTTTACTCAAGCGCTTACAACAAGGCCTCCGGTCAGAGTTAATAACTCTGACTTTAACCCCTTCGGTATTTTTTTAAAAGAAGGGGTTTTGTTTTATAAATTTGCTCAACAACTACGCGGCGAAAAAATACGTCGGGAAAACCTCTGACCCAGGTTCTGAGGTGTTCTACCCGTCATGCGGGCAAAAAACACATTAAAATAAATGAAGCAGTAATAATGCAGATTTAATAGTTTTTTAATTTATTTTTGTTAGCATGTATGTTAGATGTATAGATTAAATCACGGTTAATTCGCCACACCCTATAGCACACCAGGAAGTACTTGGCTTAAGAGCGGTTTTAATAAGCCATGGGAACAGAAAGACAGAGAGTATAAAAAAACATCACAGATGAGAGGAGTAGTACTTTAAAATGAAGGGAAGAAACCTTGGAATTGTTATCGTACTGATTATTATTGTTGTTGCATTAGCTGGATATATAGTTGGGTCCGGCAAAAGCCCCAAGTCAAAAGCACCTGCCGTAACAGCTCAACAATCAGGAGTGAAAACCACACCAGGAGGACATCCTCCAGGCGCCTTTCCCTCAGACTTTAACACACAGCTAAAAGATCTGCTCACGCGCCTTGAGAAAAATCCGGACGACTGGAAACTTAACTCCATGATAGGGGATATATATTTTGACACGAGAAATTTTCCCGACGCCATAGGTTACTACAGGCGTTCGATAAAACTGAACCCGGACGACATTGACTCGTATAACGACCTTGCCCTTGCAAGCCACTACATGAACAACACGCTTGAGGGGCTTAAGTATGTAGAGGAGGGGATTAAAAGGCAACCCGATTATCAGCGCATCTGGTTGACAAAGGGCTTTTTACTCTCAGTTGGACTTGGAAAAAAAGAAGAAGCTATAAAGGCCTGGGATAAGGTTATAGAGATTGATCCGAGCAGCCAGGTAGCGGACGCGGCAAGGGATCTTAGAAAGAGATAACTATGGCCGACAACAACAAGAACGCACACCCGGTGGGTCCGAGAAAGAGATCAATTCCACTCAGGATCTGGAAGTTCATTTCAACTGTAAAGCTAACGCTGTTTATCTTCTTTACAGCGGCTTTGGCATCTATTATTGGCACAGTGATAGAGCAGAACAAGCCTGTGCAGACCTACGTCGCGGCTTACGGCCAGGAGTATGCCGACTTAATTGTCCGCTTCGGTCTGGACAACATGTACCAGACGTGGTGGTTCATCGCCATCCTGCTTCTGCTGGTCCTTAACATCATTGCATGCACTTACGAGAGGTTTCCACCCAAATGGAAGCAGCTCCTGAAAAAAGACGCTGACTTCGACCCCTCGGTAATAGACAGGTTGTCCAATAAAGAGAGTCTCGCTGTTAGTCTTGGCGTCTCAGAGGCCCGGGAGAAGCTCCTTGGACTTTTCAAGAAAAGACGTTACAAGGTTAAAGTGGATACAACCCTTGGGGACGGGCATAAGCTCTACGTCGCAAAGGGTAAGATTGGGCGTCTGGGCTCTGATGTGGTGCACATAAGCCTGCTTCTAATATTGCTTGGCAGTGTTATTGGCAGTTATTGGGGGTACAAGGATTTTCGCGCTATAATCCAGGGTGATACGGTAACAGTGCCTGAAGCCGACTTTACCCTGAGGCTCGACAAATTCTGGATTGAGTACTACGACTCAGGGCAGATAAAACAGTATAATTCCATCCTTACCGTTGTTGAGGAAGGTAAGGACATTTTTGAAAAACATATATGGGTTAACGAACCTCTCTATTATAAAGGCATTCGTTTTTATCAGTCGAGTTACGGAACTTCATGGAACAAGATTGAAAACGCTGACGTAGCCCTTTTAAAACACGGCAATTCCACTAATACAAGTTCCACAAGGCTTGAGTGGGGGAAGTTGACCGACATTCAAGACACAGGGCATTCCGTAAGGCTTATTGCCTACGTCTCGGACTTTGCCTTTGACGAGTCAAGCGGGCTTGTGTTTTCAAAGTCGGGAGAGGTGAAAAATCCGGCAATTCTTATTGAGGTTTTTAAAGAGGGGCAGATAGTTGCAAGGCCGTGGCTGTTTTTTAATTATCCGCCCGGAATCGTACCGTCCATGCCGGACACTCCGTATGAGCTGCAACTCATGGGTTTCAGGAACCTCCCGTACTCAGGGCTTTCCATTGCTAAAGATCCGGGCGTTAACGTGGTATGGGCAGGCTCCATTGTCATGGGTATAGGTTTTATACTTGCGTTTTTTGTGTTCTACAAAAGAATATGGGTACATGTAAAAGAAACACCAGAGGGTGTTGTAATAAATATTGGCGGCATGACGAACAAAAACGCGCTTACGTTTAAAAGAGAATTCAAGGCTATTGTGGCAGCCATAAGCAAAGGCTCAAGCAGCGCCGCTTCGGAGGGTAATTGATGGAGACAGAAGGACCAAAGGTAATAATGTCGTTGATGTTCTTTACGATGTCGGTTGCGTTTTATTTTCTGGCAGCGTTATTTTATATAGGTTATTTAATTACTCGAAAGGACTGGCTCGGGCAGGCGGCAACGGCCCTTACTTATATTGCCCTTGCCAGTATCTCAATGGTGCTTGTAACAAGGGCTGCCGAGAGCGGACACGCGCCGTTCTCAAACCTGTTCGAATCAATGGTGCTCTTCGTATGGGCCCTGACCATTGGTTATCTGTGGATGGAGCGGAAGTACAAGATGAAGGCCATGGGGGCCTTTGTTATGACCATTGCGTTCCTGGCGAACCTCTCGGCCTGGGCGCTTCCTTACAAGTACCAGAGCTCCGGTCCTCTTAACCCGGCACTCCAGAGCAAGTGGCACTGGATGAGAAACCTTCTCGGTCACTTCGACCTTGAAAAGTACGCAATCGGATGGCTTGACTTCCACGTCTTTACGACCTTTATCGGTTACGCCGCTTTTGCAATATCGTGCGCCGTAAGCTTGATGTATTTGTTAAAGACACGCGCCGAGGCGAAGGGTAAGGATAATTTTTTAATAAAAAACATGCCCAAGTCAGACGTGCTTGACGAGCTTAGCTACCAGGCCATTGCCTGGGGTTTTCCATTCCTTACGCTTGGCATTATAACTGGTGCCGTATGGGCAAACTACGCCTGGGGCACGTACTGGAGCTGGGACCCGAAAGAGACCTGGTCCCTTATCGTGTGGTTTGTTTATGCGGCCTACCTTCACGCTCGGGTCACAAGGGGGTGGAGGGGCAGACGCGCGGCATGGCTGTCGCTTATAGGTTTTATTGGAATAATGTTCCTTTACTGGGGGGTCAGTTTTATTCTTCCGGGTCTGCACGCTTACGCATAAGATGAAATAGAGTCACTCATTTTAATTAAACCGCCATGCGGGGAGAGAGTCATCCAAATGGCTTTAAGTTATTAAGTTGGAATTAAACCCGCCATGCGGGGAGAGAGTCATCCAAATGGCTTTAAGTTATTAAGTTGAAATTAAACCCGCCATGCGGGTCGGAGAGTCATCCAAATGGCTTTAAGTTATTAAGTTGGAATTAAACCCGCCATGCGGGTCGGAGAGTTTCTTATATGAATGGCACGGAACAGGAAGAACAAAAGAAAAAAGGCATACAGCCGGTAGCGGTTATAGTGGTGGTACTTGCCGTTGTAGTAGTCCTCATCGTTATTATGTCCAAGAAGCAGAGTTTCAAGGCTGTTCAGGCAGGCCTTCCTGCCCATGAGTTCACTCTTCCCGACCTTGACGGGAAAAATGTTAATCTGAGTGATTTCCGTGGTAAGGTGGTTTTCCTTAACTTCTGGGCTACGTGGTGCAAGCCGTGCGAGGATGAGATGCCTTCGATGCAGGCGCTCTACAGTCAGCTTACCGCCCAGGGCAAACCCTTTGTCATACTCGCTGTCAGTCTTGACGACGGAGGTCCTGAGAAGATAAAAGAGTTTGCCGCAAAATATAACATTACGTTCCCCATTGTTCAGGACAAGAGCGGGAAGGTTAAAGAACTCTACAAAACAACGGGCGTACCAGAGACCTTTATAATCGATCAGAACGGGGTTATCGCCGAAAAGATATGGGGACCAAGGGACTGGTCAAACAGGGCCTATTTAACGACTATAATAAAGCTTTTAAGCGATGGACCACAGCCGCCCGAATCCTACCACAGGTAAAACTTGGTTGGGGGGATGGGGTAGAAGGCGCGCAGTTTTTTTACCAACACAATTCTTTCCGACACCCATCCGTTTGCGGCGGGGCAGTGTTCACAGGAGTAGGTACTAATGATTAACCCGGATTCTTTTATGGAACTTGCCTTTATAACGAAGGTGTTTGCTTCGTTCGGGGCGGGGATGATTTCATTTCTCTCTCCGTGTGTGCTGCCGCTTGTCCCCTCTTACGTGTCTTTTGTAACAGGCATATCCTTTGAAGAACTCACTGACGACAAGGAATCAAAGAGGCTACGCAGCGTTATTATATTTAATTCCCTGATGTTTATATTAGGGTTCTCGTTTGTCTTTGTCCTTATTTTAGGCCTTTCCGCGCAGATTTTCGGAAGTGCATTTTTACAGTACAAGGATATTATCCGTCAGATCGGCGGCGTTGTAATTGTGCTCTTCGGCATACACGTAATCGGCATAATCAATTTTAAATTCCTTCAACGCGAAAAACGTCTTCATTTTTTCAGTAAGGAAAAGCCCCAGGGCATGCTCGGTTCCTTCCTTGTGGGCATCGGTTTTGCCGCGGGCTGGACGCCGTGTATCGGGCCTATCCTATCTGCCATCTTTGCCGTAGCCGCAACCTCCAAGGGCCCGCTTCCCGGAATAACACTTTTTGTAGCCTACTCTCTCGGCCTTGCCATACCCTTTATGGCCACCTCTCTTGGCATAAATACTTTTCTCAAACATTTTAAGCGTGTAAAAAAACACATGCGCCTCATCTCCATCATAACCGGAATTTTTCTGATTGTAACAGGGGTCTTGATATTTACAGACTCATTTGCTATTATAGCAGGATACTTCTCACTCGTTTTGCCAAATTTTGGTTAATTCTGTTCTTAATCGACAGGGGCAGGGGGGGAGGGGGGATGACA
>CBDUXY010000053.1:0-14719 GCA_965371305.1 uncultured bacterium | reverse complement strand
CAATGATTAATTCGTCGGCTGCGCCTCCACCAAAAAACATTTTTTTTGTTTTCGCAATAATGAAAATATAAAATGTTGTGCCGGATCAAATCCGGAACAAGGCCCAGAATAACAAAAAAATCATACTCTCTATCTTATCACTATAAACCTCCGCCTTTATCTACCTTCTTCTCTATCTCCGAGAGCACCCCGCGCACCATGTTGGCCTCACGCTTCATCAAAGCAGTCCGGCCAAAGAGTTTTCTAAAATTCCTGACAATCGTATTTAAGAGCAGGCCTGCTTTTTTACCGCCCTCACCGTAACCAAGTAATTTCAAAGCCCTCTCAAGATGTTCATACATCAGATCCAACTCGGCTCTTGAGGCGGCAACAATAGTCGGCTCGTCACCGTCTAAATCTTCGGCGGTAAACAGCGCGTGGCAAACGGCAAACACCGCGTGCGACAGGTTAAGCGAGGCGTAGTCCTCGTGCGACGGAATCTCAAAGAGCATGTCGCAACGCTCTAATTCCTCGTTTTTAAGCCCCTTATCTTCCCTTCCGAACACAATCGATACCTTATTGGACCTGGACATCTGAAGTATCTTCGGCACGGTCTCGTTAAGGGTAAAAAGAGGGTGCCTGACCTTGCCCTTGCGCCGCGTGGTGCCGACCACAAAACCGCTCTTTTCAAGCGCGTCGTCAAGAGTCGGGAAACTCCGTGCCCCGAGCAAAACGTCGGTTGCGTTGCAGGCCCTTGAAAGCCCCTCATCATTATTAAACATAACTGGATTTACAAGATCAATTTTCCTGAACCCTGTGTTCATTAGCACGCGGGCGACACTGCCGATGTTGCCTGCCGTAATAGGCTCGACAAGTGTAATTGTTATGTTTTTAAAATCAGCAGTCCTGGTCTTGTTTTGCATCTTTTGTCTCTATTGGGCGTCTCTCGTCAAAAGTAATTTGTAATTCCAGGGTAGACTATAACAGAACATGGCAAAGCAGAAAACAAATTTATCCAACATAGCGTATTTAATGACCACTTAGGTAAAAGAGATGGCACGCTTTGGAACGATTAATCATCCGGACTCTCTGCGTTTTGGGTCTCGTCCATATATGGCCCGTAAGGCAGGCTGCGTATGACCTGCCGGTTGGCACGCCTGGCAAGAGGCACGTAGTCCGGCGCACCTTTGGTTACGGCAGCTACCACTGCCTGTGCAATCAGGTCGGCAAGAGGGTTGCCGGTGTTGTTTGATTGATTGTTGTTGCTATGCACAATCCTCTTGGTCATTTTCCACAGGATTTCACCCGTTCCTCCATCCTTCAGCACGTAGTTGAACTCAACCGTTATTATCGTTTCGAATAGAGCGTAGCGAGCGTCCCACCTTTCAATAGAAACGTAGAGCACGGAGTCGGCCCCGAAAAGCCCTGCAACCCGCGGCGTATCTGCCGCATGAACAAGGTCTGCGTCGGCAAGGCCGTCGTCCTCAAGCACACGCTTAACAAGGTTTACTGGAAACACGTAGTAGCCGCGCTCGGCAACAGGGCGGCTTATGGTGGAGAGGAAAAAATCCGGGGCCTGCACGTTATGGCTCCTGTTCACCACGGGCACTATTAAAATAGAACGAAGCTCTGTGTCGCGAAGGGGCGGCGGGCGATAGTTTTTAATTGCCTTCGACCCACCGCAGCCGCCAGCAAGGAAGATCAATGCCGCTGCAAAAGTCAGAAAAAGAAGGTTTTGATTTCTAAAAAAATTATTCATAACTTGCTTTACTAAAGTATGTTTAGAAGAGGTGTCGGTTAATTCAGTTGGAGGGGTTATCAATCAGGCCCGGCAGCTTCCTCTGCCCCGCCGGTTGCTTCGCCTGTTGTCGTATGCGGCGCGCCTGTGGTTTGCGGCTCGTCTGACTCGGCTGCAATCTCTTTCTCTACCATCGCTATCATCTTGTCCATGAAGAAAGCTGACTCAGGCCACATGGCTTTTTCTTTTTCATAATAAGAGATAGCGCTTGGTTTGTCGCCAAGCACGTATTGCACATATCCGTATTCAGCGTAAACACCGGGCGGCACCAGTCCCCGCTCCTCGCCCCGCACTATAGTCCGGGCAAGACGTTCGGAAAAGTCAGCGACCCTGGTAGGGTGCCTGTAATGCCTGTAAAGCGAGTCTTCGTAACTACCCCAGTCGTACCTGCCGCCATGTGAGCAGCCAAGAAACAGGGGCAGTAAAATAACCAGCAGACAAAAAAATCCGCGCCTCATTCCTCTGTCTTCTTTACCGGTATAAATGGTGTTGGCTTGCTGGCTTTAAAGGTTTTCGTCTGCCCCTGCTCCAGAAACACGGACTCTGAAACAAGCTCCTCACCAAGGTGAATGACCTGAATTACATGAGAGCCCGGCTCTATAAGCAACACGCTTTTCTTCCCGTCATAGAGTTTTGCCTCGCCCATCTCTAAACCATCCACGATCAGAAGCGCTCCGTAGGGTGCGTTAGTTATCGCAATTCTCGCGCGGTCATCCGGCGACGTCACAGTGCCTGTGGGATACGCGCAACCGCCAAGAAAAACCAACAAAACCAGAACAACAATCAAGCGTTTTGTTATAAGTGTCATTAATCGGCCTCCTGCTTTTCACTAACAAAAAGTCCCTTGATGTTCCCTGCCATAAAAGTTCCATCAACGACCACACACACAGAGCCTTCATTTATCTCCGAGTCCCCGAACTGGCTAACCACGCGAACCGTGCCTAAAGGCTCAGATGGTAGTGTTATCATAAACCCGGTGCCAGGGTTTTTTACCGGCTCCCCTTCACGCATAACCGAAAGTTCATCGCCGACCTTCAGGCCCTGTCGTTTACCCGCGCTTATATATACCTTGCCGTCTTTAACTTTCAGTATATCAGCGCGCCAGGAGCGCTGCTCAAGCCTTGCAACTATCTCGCCAAGCACGTCAGAGACGGCTGCAGCAATGGCGCGGTCGTTCAATGTAGCGTCGTAACCGGAGCGGCTGCCATACCCGGCAATCTCGCCTGTTTCACTATCTGCCTGCCCGCTTCCGGTGGCAGAGAAAAACACGTGGCCATTCCTTACGTCCACAAGCCGTATATCCACCTTTGCCGTGGCGACCTGCTTTTTAGTTGAGCTCATAAAACCGACCTTGCCCACGTTAGAGCGACCGAACTCGGTCACAGAGCCGATAATCAAGACGTCGCTGCCTACGAGGTTGAAAATACCGGTGAGCGCCTGCTCACGCTCTACCTTCACAAGGTCGGGCCGTTCAAGCACGATGAACTTCTGCGTATCTACAAGGCGGCTCATCAGTATATCTGTCGCCTGCTTGCCCAGCGGGTCCAGGTCCTCATCGCGCAGCAGGGTCTTGCCGTACCTGCTCTCGTTTGTGAAACGACCGACCGCTATTTTTCTCTTGTATGTTTTTTCTTGAGACTCCTGCATTACGCGCTGAGCCTCTTGCTGCTCGGCCCGTGTTGCCGGGCCTTCAAGCTCCTTTGGAGCAGGCGTTGGAAGGGCGCAACCAGCCGCTAAAACCGTCGCCAGCACGGGTAAAAGAAGTCTCTTAATCGTCGTCATCTACCTACCTCCTATACCTCGCATCAATTCTATCATTACAACCACATATAAACAGTTTAGTGCTAAAGTTTAAAACTGTCAACACGCTAAAAACAAAAAAGCCAAAAGGTTTTTTATAGATCCCTTTTTATAGATTTACAACACGACCCAATGTTAATCAATGAAAACGGAAACCAATCCCTACAGTAGCTATCCAGTCCCCGTCGGTACTATCACCCAGGTCTGTACGATTAAACACATAACCTTTCGGCAAATTAAAATCACGGTAAATGGCCTCAAAATCTACCGACAAACCACCTATTATTAAATCAATCCCAGCACCATAGGCATTGCTGACACCAAACTTCTTGTTGCTGCCATTTGGCTTCTCAATCCTGGCAACCACACCGTGATAGACGGACAGTCTGGGTCTAATACCTGGATCCAGCCCCAACGGATAAACCCTGGCACCTACCGACCATCCAGGGTCACCACTAGCGAACCCAAACCCTGCGGAAAAGGCGATATATTCTATTGGAGCCACCTCAAGGTTCACTCCGTGCCAACCATAAGCAATACCACCACCATAACCTATCCTGGCTTGCATTTTATCCAACGCTCTGGAATCCTCAGAAAAAGCAAGGGCAGGACACAACAACACCACAAACAAGATCACAAGTAACAAAAGTTTCTTCAAATAATCTCTCCATTTAAGGTTGTGCCATTTAGATAAGAACATTCTTAGAGCAAAAAAAGCCAGAAGGTTTTTTTAACGACTCTTTGGCTTTTTTTAAAAACATTTACGATTAGCCTACCTGCCTTGATTCAGATTCATGCTCTGTACGTTTTGACCAAGCACCATGGCCTCAAGGCGCCTTACGCGTTCCTCTGTCGGCGGGTGAGTGGAGAACAGGTTCTTCAAAAACCCTGCCCTGCGCTTACCGGAAAGCGGGCTTACGATAAACATATGGGCCGTTGCCTCGTTCACCTTTTGCATTGGTATACGCTTGCTGTAAAAATCAAGTTTTCTCAGGGCGTCTGCAAGGAACATGGGATTGCCCGAGATCTCAGCCCCTCCCTTGTCCGCGCCGTACTCCCTTGTGCGCGATATGGTCATCTGCACAATGGCCGCAGCAAGCGGGGCGAGTATCATCATCACTATAAGGACTGCCGGGTGGGTGTTGCGGTTACCCCTGCCGCCTGAGAACATGTTGGCCCACATGGCCATCTGCGCCATAAAAGTTATGGCCCCGGCAATGGTCGCTGCTATCGTGGAAATCAAAATATCGCGGTTGCTGATGTGGCTAAGCTCATGCCCTATAACGCCGGAAAGTTCTTCTTTCGTAAGAAGCTTCATGATGCCCGTGGTCACGGCAACAGCCGAGTGTGACGGATTTCTGCCGGTAGCAAAGGCGTTCGGGGTGTCCTTTCCCATTATATAGACCTTTGGCATGGGAAGCCCGGCGCGCGCGGTAAGCTCCCTCACTATGCCAAACAACTCAGGGAAGTTTTCCTCGCTCACCTGCTTTGCCTTGTACATCCTGAGCACTATCTTGTCGCTATACCAGTAACTTGTGAAGTTCAACACTATTGCAAATCCAAGCCCCATAATTGCGCCATTCCTTCCGCCAAGCGCGCCGCCTGCAATTACAAGTATTGCCGCAAGCAGCGACAGAAGCATAGCCGTTTTAACGTAATTCATTTTTTATATAGCCTCCAGAAAACTCTTATAATTTCGTATTATTGTTTACAGTCCTAATATAGGTACAACACCATCACGCGTCAAGCACCTGCGGTGGGCAAATTTAGTAAGCAACTTTTGCGTTTGCGGAACAAAAGATACACAAATAAACATTACGCCATACGCCTTGCGCAAGCGCCATTCGGGATCAAGCCACCCGTTCAGGCACAGGCCTCGCCGGGATGTCTCCTAAAAAATCCCTTATGGCCTGCTTCACCTCGCCTATATCGACCCCTGTATCAAAACAGTATCCGTTGGGCCTCTTATTGACAACCGCCATCACAGGCAACGGGTACGCGTCCTGCACGCCGCTTGTAAGGTCTCTTTCACAGGCAACCGCTATGACCGCGTCCGGCCTGAGTTCCTTGAGTTTCCTCCTTGCAACAGTACCGCCTGTCAGGACAAACAATTTCAAATTATACTCCTGCGTAAGGGTCAGCAAATCTTTTATCTCGCACTTTCCACAGCTAACACAGTTCTCAACGTCGCGCGTGACCTTCACCTTGCAGTCCTCAAACTGTATACAATGAGGCATCAGGAGCACGAGTTTCTCAGGCCGAATGCGCCTGCCACCTCTTACAAGGGCCTTTACCATCCTGTTGTTCAGGTCCACAAACGCAGACTCTATCTTTATTTTAGGAATCCTTAAGATCCCACCCATTAAAATCATAAGAGGCAGGAAAAATTTTATAAGCAGCCCCCTGTACCTTGGCGAAGGCATGTAATCCCTGCCCCTTGCAATGGAGAGAAAAAGTGCCAGCCCACCGGCAAACACAAAGAGCACTATCGCAAGCAATACAACACCCGTCACGTAAGGGAGCCATGGGTGAATGTTGGAAAGCCCGACGTTCGGTACGTACCAGAAGAGGAATCCTGCGACAGCCACACTAAAAGCAGTAAACACGAGCAAGACAAGGAATATCCTCGTATCCGGCTTGTAGGTAACGCTTGCGTCGCCAGAAGGCCTTTTGTTAATTATATTTTCATCCAAAGACTTCTTTTTCAACCCTGTAACCTCTAACAAATTCTTCGGCGTCCACCGCCTTTTTTCCCTCAAGCTGCAACCTTGTAATCCTGAAAACTCCGTCCGCGCACTGAACGTCAATGCCTCGCTCCGAAGTGTTTACAACCGTCCCGGGCGTTACCGAAGCGTCGTGGCTCCCGTTTTCCACAGCAACGCCTGAGTATACCTTGAGCAGTTTTCCATTCCAGAAAGTAAACGTCCCCGGCCACGGGTTAAGCCCTCTTACGCGGCAACCAAGACGCCTTGCGTCAAGCGTCCAGTCTATCACGCCGTCGGTTTTCTTAAGCATC
This sequence comes from uncultured bacterium, assembly GCA_965371305.1. Classification (GTDB taxonomy): domain Bacteria; phylum Desulfobacterota; class GWC2-55-46; order GWC2-55-46; family DRQE01; genus CBDUXY01. The sequence goes on along the minus strand of CBDUXY010000053.1, from coordinate 8,126 downwards.
GGGGCGTAAGTCGCCTTTGTCCCGTCCTGCGCCTTTGGCGTAATATTACCCTCGACTATGAGTTCAAGTGTGCTGAGCACAAGGGGCGCTCCCATAACAGAGAGCCTCTCGCTCAGCTGCCCGGCACTCTCTTGCTCCCCAATCGGAGTTGACACGGCTTCAAGCATATCACCCGTGTCCATACCAACGTCCATCAACATAGTAGTAACGCCGCTCTCCGCCTCTCCGTTGATTATAGCCCAGTTTATCGGCCCTGCCCCTCTGTAGGCAGGCAACAACGATGCATGCAGGTTAATACACTTAAACCTTGGTACGTCAAGCAGCCTTGCCGGAAGTATTTTACCGTAGGCAACAACCACTATAAAATCCGGAGAAAGTGTTTTCATGGACTCTATAAAGTCCGGGTCTTTTATGTTTTGCGGCTCAAACACGGTTATACCTTTTTCAAGGCCGTACTCTTTAACAGGGGTAGGGGTTGTCTTCCTGCCGGCTTCTTTAGTGCTGGCGCTTGCACGCGCGCGCCCGCGGCCCTTTGGCTTTGCAGGCTGCGTCACAACACCTACGACATTATAGCCCGCCTCGACAAGCGCCTTTAACGAAGGTACGGCAAAGACAGGCGTTCCCATAAATATTATTCTGTAAGAACTGTGAACAGTTTTCATCTTAGATGCACCACTGAGTTGTCACTGTTAACTACCCGCCTGACCCAAGCTCAGCAAACTTCACAATTAGCCTTTAGGCTTACGGAACTAAATAGATACCAATAAGTATTACACCATTTGCCGTGCTTAAGCACCGTATGAGTTTAAACCGCCGTCTCGGCAGCCATGAGCTTCCTGTATCTTCTAAGCAAAAGCTCTCTTTTAAGCCTGCTGACTCTGTCTATAAAAAGCACCCCGTCAAGGTGGTCTATCTCGTGCTGAAGAGCGATTGCAAAGAAACCGTCTGCCTTTAGTTCCAGTGGCCTGCCGTTTTCATCAAGCGCCCTGACAACGACCTCGGCAAACCTCTTTACGTCAGCATTAATGCCGGGGAGGCTCAGACACCCCTCTTCGAACTTGACCTCACCATCGGAGTAAACTATCTCAGGATTTATAAGCTTGTAAAGAGTCCAGTTAAACTTTCTCTCTCCCTCTCCCTGCTCTGCGTCGTCTCGCTCTTCAGGCTCTTCAGGAATGTTGAGCACAACAACCCGCTTCCCAACACCAACTTGAGGCGCGGCAAGCCCGACACCCCTTTCAACCCTCATGGTCTCAACCATGTCTTCCATTAAGTCGCGTATGTCGCTCGTAACTTCAACAACAGACTCACACGTCTCGCGCAAAAACGGGTCAGGGTATTTCAGCACCTCTCTAACTTTCATCTTTTTCATACTCCTGGGCCGTGCTCTTTGGTTTAAATCTTACTCAAGCCTGACTCTTTATTATAACCTAAAGCGCCTTATTATTGAACAAAAAACGCCTGCCATGCGGACCTGCGGTCAGCAGATTCAGCAATTAGCTTCTGAACTTACGGAGCTACAGAAACACAACGGAACTGTTTCAATATGCACTCCTAAATAGTAGTCATGGGGTCCACGTCGATTAAAATGGAAACGCCCGAGCAAGCGGCCTTCAAAAACCTTGCCTTAAGTTCTCTCAGGAAATGATTAAGCATAGACGCCTGCCGCGCCTTGCAAAGCATCTGCATCCTATGTCTACCCTTGATCTTAGTAATAACACACGGCACCGGGCCAAGGGCCGTTACCTTTACACTCCCGGAATTAAGCGCGTGAGCAATGTCTCTTAACTCAATCCCTGCCCGCTCAACCCTTGCCTGGCTTACCCCGTCAATCCTGACGGTCGCAAGACGGTAAAAGGGCGGGTAACCTGCGTCCTCGCGCGACCTTACCTCGTTTTCAAAAAACCCCTCATAATCATGGGCCGCAGCGTACCTTAGACACGCGCTGCCAGGGTCAAGCGTCTGTATCACGACCCTTGCGTCGGCCCCTTCGCGTCCTGCCCTGCCCGAGGCCTGCGAGATAAGCTGAAACGTCCTTTCCGAGGCGCGAAACTCCGGCAGGTTAAGGGCGGTATCCGCATTCACTATACCCACGAGAGTGATACCCGGAAAATGATGGCCCTTGCTCACCATCTGTGTTCCTATAAGCACGTCCACCTCTTTATGCTCGACACTATCCATAATCCTTTGAAGCTCGCCTTTTTGCTTTACCGTATCTCTATCGAGCCTTGCAAGCCGTGCCTGGGGGAAAAGCTCACTGACCGCCTCCATGACCTTTTCCGTACCCATGCCGGGGTTTGCAAGACGCCCTACCCGGCACTCGGGACACGACTCCGGCACGGGCAACTCAAAATCACAATAATGGCACCTGAGCCTTCCCGCCTCTTTGTGAAGCGTCAGGCTAACGGTGCAGTTAAGACAGTTAATGGACTTTCCGCAGTCCCGGCAAATCAGAAAATTAGAAAACCCCCTCCTGTTAAGAAACAGCAGGGTCTGTTCGCCGGAGTCAAGATTCCTTTGCATAAGCCCTGAAAGTTCCGGCGAAAACACCTCGGAGCGCGCACCCTTCATACTGCTTATGGTAACGTCCGGCAGCACCCCGCCTGCCACTCTTTTTTTAAGACTTAGAATAGTTAGCCTGCCTGTTTGAGTATTATAAAATGTTTCGACCGAGGGTGTTGCGCTGCCGAGCACAACCGTAATGCCAAGCTGCTTTGCGAGCATCATGGCCGAGTCTCTGGCATTATATCTGATACCTTCTTCCTGTTTGTAGGAGGGGTCGTGCTCCTCGTCAACAATAATAATGCCAAGCCTCTCAAGAGGGGCGAACAGGGCCGAACGCGCGCCTATAACAACGTCCGCCTCTCCAGTTAAAACCCTTTGCCACTGGTCATATCGCTCGCCGTCGGACAGGGCGCTGTGCACAAGCGCTACGCGCCCCGGAAACCGTCCGGCAAGGAATCCGGACAACGTGTGGGTAAGAGCAATCTCAGGGACCAGCACAAGGGCCTGGCGACCGCTCTTTATAACCTTTTCTATTATCTTCAGATATACAAAAGTTTTTCCACTACCAGTGATGCCATGGAGTAGAAAAGGGGAAAAACCTTTATCAAGCCCGGCTGCTACCCTGTCAATAGCGTGGACCTGTTCCTCTGTCGCCGCGAAATCCGAGGCGCGCAACGTAACTTGACCAAACGGGTCGCGTTCAAGTTTTTTAACTTCCGTTACGACAAAACCTTTTTTTTCAAGACTTCTGACCGCGGCGTCCGAACTTTCGGAAACAACCTGGCGAAGTTTTTTTAGACTCGTCTCACCATGTTCATTTAAATAATCTAAAAGAGCTTTCTGCACCGGATAACGGGCGACGCGATGCAGCGCAACTTCCATATCTATATTATTTGAATTAAAAACAATTTTTTCCGTCTTTGCGGATTTGGTTTTATTAAGGCGCACCTCTTCACGAACAAGCCCGTCTGTCTTAAGACGCGCAAGCGCTGCGGATAGAGACCCCGGCTTTACTTTAGCGGACTTGACTCTTTTTGCTAATACGGAAAGAGACGCCTCATTTTTTATAAGGGAAAGGACTTTTATAGATTCGTCAGAGAGATCATTTGAATATTTTTGGTTTGAGACTAACTCAAGACCCTTTTCGGAGAGAGAAAAAAACCTCTGGCTCTTAATGTTAAGCGCCGAGGGGTGAATGAGTTTAAGGACTTCTCCCTGAGGGACAAGGTAATACGAGCTTAGCCACCTTAGAAACTTAAGTTTTTTTAAATCGAATAAAGGCTTATCGTCCAATACGTCAGCAAGTGACTTTGGTTTTTTAAAATCCGACTCAGCTCTAAGCCCAACGACGTAGCCCGTAACCATGCGCTTTCCAAAAGGCACCAATACACGCTTGCCAACTGCAATCAGGTCTGCGAAAGCCTCCGGCACCTCGTAGGTAAACTCCCCTTCTACGGGCAGGGCCACCACAACGTCGGCAAATCTTTTCAGATTCACAGAAATACTTAATTCTTTTGGTTTTTCATTCAATAATGTTTGTTTGGATTCGCAAAGAGACATGACAACTCAATAGAGGAGGTCTTAATCCTCTACCCACTCGCCATGTATTTCACCGTAATCGACCTGGGTCTGGTCCTCGAACCTTGCAAGTTCGCTCAGGAAGGTCAGGTCTATGTCGCCTGTCGGGCCGTTACGCTGCTTCCTGACGAGTATCTGTGCACTTCGCCTCACACCGCAACTACAGAGGTCAGCAGGGCAGTCGCACGGTTTATAAAAACTCTCCCTGTAGACGAAAGCAACAATGTCGGCGTCCTGCTCGATTGCCCCTGATTCGCGCAGGTCGGCAAGTTGCGGCTTATTGCCCTCGCGCTGCTCGGTCCGGCGAGAGAGCTGGGAGAGGGCAACAACGGGAATATCAAGGTCCTTTGCAAGGGCCTTTAAAGAGCGCGATATTTCAGATATTTCCTGCTCCCTGTTGTCCTTACGCGAACCCCCGCGCATCAACTGAAGATAGTCAATCACAATTAGCTTAAGGTCGAGTTCGTTTTTCCATCTCCTTGCCTTTGCCCTTATCTCGAGCACGGTCTGCGCCGGCGTGTCGTCGATATATATGGGCGCGTCGTAGAGCGTACCAACGGCCGTGGTCAGCTTTGACCAGTCCTCGTCCTTGAGTCTGCCGTTTCTAATGCGGCTTAAGTCCACCCTTGCCCTTGAGGCAAGCATCCTCTGAGTAAGCTGTTCTTTACTCATCTCAAGGGAGAACACGGCAACCGGCAATTTATCCTCCACGGCCACGTGTTCCGCAATATTCAGTGCAAAAGCGGTCTTACCCATACTCGGGCGCCCTGCGATTATTATAAGGTCTGAGTCCTGGAAACCGGACGTCATCTTATCCAGGTCTCTAAAACCCGTGCCGATCCCGGTAATACTGCTCTTTTTTTCATACAGCTCTTCGACCGTCTTAAAGGTGTCTTTAATAATGTCTTTTAGGGCGTAATAAGACTTTGTAACGCGATCCTGAGCAACCTTGAATATTATATTTTCAGCTTCATCAACAAACTCTTCAATTGCTTCGCCGCACTCGTAACCGCGATTAATAATATCTGTTGATGCATGAATGAGTTTTCTTGCCAGCGCCCTGCCTTTAACTATTTTTGCGTAAAAAGCAATGTTTGCAGCTGTCGGAGTTCTCTCGATCAACTCACCAATATAAGCAACCCCGCCAACTCCATCCAGATCTGCACTGTCTTTAAAACGGTCGGTCAGGGTTATTATGTCTACTGGAGTGTTTTTCTCAAAAAGAGTAACCATGGCTCGAAAAATAATCTTGTTCGTAGGATGATAAAAATCCTCTCCATCGGGACTCAGCAGTTCAAGAGCACGACTAATTGCGTCTTCTTCAAGCAACACCGCGCCAAGCACGGACTGCTCCGCCTCTAAATTGTGAGGATCCACACGTTGCGCAGAATCTAATTTTAAAAGTTTAGCCATAATTTAATGATAAGTTAGAGTTATAAAAGTAGTGACGTAATAGTATAGCGGGGAAAACGACTACTGTCTAATTATAATTGATTACTGCCGGTTTACTTACTGACAACTGCTTTACGACTGACAAGATGCCCTGTTAAGTAGAGCAGACGCCGGACTTCTGTATGTAATGCGGTGTATATGAGGTAGTCGAGATAACTTCAGGAAAAACAAAAGTAAAATAAAACAACCCTTTCAACTCCCCCGCGGCCCCACTGCCTCACTGCCCCTCTACCCCACTACCCCTTTGCCCCACTACCAAATTACCCTCAACCCAACTACCCCCTCTGCTCAACTACCCTTCTACCCCTTCTGCCCAACTGCCCAATTGCCCCTTCTGCCCAGGTTTCAAACTATCCGTCCCGTGTCTGCAAAGACACGGGGCGGATTTATATAGTATACCAAACAAACATGAATCTTAAACAGATTCGCGCTTGTTAGGCTTCTGTTTCCGTTTCCGGTTCCGATTCTGCTTCCGGCTGCTCCGTGTCGGCTGGAGCGTCGGCTGCGACCTCCGGAGCTTCTTCCTCCTGTGTTGCCGCTGCCTCTACAGGAGTTTTTTCTGTCTCTGTCTCGGTTTTTGCTTCTTCCGTGGCCTCTGCCTTTTCTTCAACAGGGGCCTCTTCTTTTGCCTCTGCCGGGGCCGCCTCGGTCTTTGTTTCTTCTACGGTTTCTACCGGGGTTTCTACCGGGGCTTCGGCTTTTTCTTCGACAACAGGCGCGTCGGATTCAACAACCACCTTAACAGCGGCCCTTACTTCACGGTGCAATTTAACGTGTACCGTAAACTCGCCAAGGCTTTTAATTGGCTCGGCAAGGACAATCTTCTTTTTATCAATGTCGTAGCCTTTTTCCTTGAGTGCGGCTTCAATGTCCATTGAAGTTACGGAACCAAAAAGTTTTCCGCCTTCTTCGCCTACTTTTCTCTCGAAAGTAAGGGTTACGGCCTCAATTGTCGCACAGACCTTATCGGCTGCTTCTTTCACCTTAAGGGCCCTTTTCATCCAGGCGACTTTTTCGGCTTCAAACTGGTTTATGTTGCCCTGGGTGGCAGGAGCCGCAAACCCTCTTGGTATCAGAAAATTCCTTGCGTACCCTGGAGCGACTTTCACTATGTCTCCAAACGTACCAAGGCTCTCTATGTCTTCTCTAAGTATGACCTTCATAGCTAAAAAATCTCCCTTAAAATAATGTTATTGGAATATAAGAAGCTAACAAACGGCTGGGCCCATGTACTGCTTCAGGCAGCCGACGCTTATTAAATTAAAAACCCCTATTCCAAAACGGTTGCTGCAAACGGCACTATGGCGAGCACTCTTGCGCGCTTTATGGCCGTGCTTATTACTCTTTGATGTTTGGCACAGGCCCCGCTCATGCGGCGAGGCACGATCTTGCCTCTTTCCGAGAGAAAGGGCCTGAGTGCTTTGGCGTCTTTATAGTCTATTTTGAGTTCACCGTTTACGCAGAAACGGCAGATTTTTTTCCTGTGCTGAAACCTTCTTTTCGGCCTTTGCTGGTAGCCTCCGCCACCTCCGCGCGCTCCACCTTCACTTCTCTGAGGACGTCCCGCCCCCCCACCTGACGACGACGATGATCCGTTACTCATTGCTTCCTCCTTCGCCCTCTGTGGCTGTGGTTTCGGTTTCTGATGCTTCTGCCTTCTCAGGCACTGGTGCTGCTTCTACCTTCTCAGGCACTGGTGCTGCTTCTGCCTTCTCAGGCGCTGGTGCTGCTTCTACCTTCTCAGGCGCTGGTGCTGCGGCTGCCTTCTCAGGCGCTGGTGCGGCTGTTGCTTCGGTAGTTTCTGCGGCCGCGGCGGCTACAACTTCTTCTGCCGGTTTTTCCTCTGCCGGTTTTTCTTCTTCTATTGGCTCTCTTTTGTCAAGCCTGACAGATTGATAACGCACGACATCTTCATCAATCTTACAGATACGCTCAAGCTCCTTACTGGCAGTAATAGCGGCAGTGTAAGTGAAAAGTATGTAGTGGCCATCGTTTTTCTTGCGGATTGGGTAGGCAAGCTTGCGTCTGCCCCAATCGTCTACCACGATGTCAACTCCCTCGTGCTTTTCGACAATTGAGGTGGCTTTTTCGATGAACCCCTTTACGGCTTCCGCGCCGATATCAGGGTCAACAATACAAACGGTTTCGTAGTGCAGTGACATGGTTCCTCCTTCTGGTTCCCCTCTTTTTTGAGAGGGTTCGCTCCTTTTTTAGCCCGGAGCAAGGATATTCCGCCAAGATGTACAGGCGGTTTATTTAATTTTTAGTAAGTTTAAAACTATACTACATGCATAAATCAAAATCAAGTGATTTTATCTGTGCTCTTAGGTTAGCTCTAATTGTTGGGTTTCACTGCGCTCAACCCAACCTACATGCTGCACTTACGTGTTTTCAAGTTCGTGTTCAGGCCACTGTAATGAACCATTATGTGGCTGACAATTTTTTAAAAGTTTGTATTCAATGATGCCATACTCATCAATATCTACTATTTTAATAAAATTAACAATGTTCGGCTTTAGCTTATTTATTGATTCTCAAAATATGGCAAAATTATTTCCTGGTGAATCTTTCGTACTAAGGAATACTACACC
>CBDUXY010000052.1:0-14786 GCA_965371305.1 uncultured bacterium | reverse complement strand
GCATCTACTTATCTTGAATGACGAGATGCTCACCGACAACACAGAGAAGTTTATAAACGAAGAAAAGGTGAATGCCGAATGGGCGCTAAAGTCGGTTCTAAGGGAGATAAAGGAGCTTTTTGACAGGATAGACGACCAGTACTTCAGGGAGAGGAGCTTCGATATCGGACATATCGTTGACAGGATACTCGTTAATCTCTCGGGCGGACAGTATATGAGCATTGCCGACATAAAGACGCCTTCCGTGGTCGTGGCGCACGACCTGTCTCCAACCGATACGGCGCAGATGGTAAAAGGCAAGGTGCTTGCCTTCCTCACCGACATAGGAGGCCGGACCTCTCACACGGCCATCATGGGCCGCTCGCTTGAGATTCCGGCAGTCGTTGGGCTTGAGAGTATTACGAACAGAGTGGAAACCGGGGATACGGTAATCGTTGACGGTATGACGGGCGCTGTTATCGTGAACCCGTCTGAAAGTGTTATAGAGGTCTATGAGAAAAGAAAGGCTCGTTACGAACGTTACGGACGCACGCTTCGCCATTACCGCGACCTGCCTGCCGAGACGACCGACGGCCACAGGGTCTCGCTCATGGGCAACATGGAGCTTGTCGAAGAGGTAAGTACTCTTTTGAACCACGGGGCTGAGGGCATTGGCCTGTACAGGAGCGAGTTTCTTTTTATGAACAGAAAGGACCTGCCGACCGAGGAAGAGCATGTAGCGGCCTACCGTTACGTCGCAAGGAAGATGGGCTCGGCCGTGGTCGTAATCCGCACGCTCGACATAGGGGCTGACAAGTTTTCTTTCCAGATGGATACCCCGGAGGAGATGAACCCTGCCATGGGGCTTCGGGCAATCAGACTTTGTCTGAAACGTCCGGAGATATTCAAGACCCAGCTTCGGGGGATTTTGCGCGCAAGCGTGTACGGCAAGCTCAAGATACTTTTCCCCATGATCTCAGGCGTAGAGGAACTGCGTCAGGCAAAGGACGTGCTTCATGACGCTAAAGAAGAGCTTCGCCTTGAAAAGATCCCCTTTGACCCCGGCATAGAGGTCGGGGTTATGATTGAGATACCGTCTGCGGCCTTGATAACCGACATACTTGCAAAAGAGGTTGATTTTTTCTCTATTGGCACGAACGACCTTTTGCAGTATTCGCTCGCCATAGACAGGGTGAACGAACATGTGGCCTATCTGTACGAACCGTTTCACCCCGCAGTGCTGCGCATTATCAAGACTGTTGTTGACTTTGCCAAGGCCGCAGGGGTGAGCGTGAGCGTATGCGGCGAGATGGCGGGAGAGCCGGAGCACGCCCTTATTTTTATCGGCATGGGCATAACCAAGCTCAGCATGAGTCCTCTCTCTCTCTTAAGGGTAAAGAAGCTTGTCCGCTCCATAGATTACCAGGACGCGATAAAGATAAGCAAAGAGGTCATGAAGTTCTCAACGTCAAGAGAGGTGGAGAACTGTGTCTCCGCCAGGCTCCAGGACTTTTACAGAGAGGAGTTCTGGAGTGAGCCCACCTCAGAGCCTGCCAGGTAACGTCTTAAGTGCGCAAGTTGAGCCGGACAGAGGGCTGCGCTCGCCAAAATATATGAATTTCAAGCAGCAATGAGTTTCGGCGCAGGGACGCACAGAAACACCAGGCCTCACTTTCGTGAGGCATTCCAATGAAAATACCGTTCGTACTGAGCTTAGTCGAAGTATGAACGGATTACCGATGGATGATAGCTTACTGTCATGGCCGGACTTGATCCGGCATCCCGGTTTTCTCTATTTCTCTATTATTGAAAAGCGAGATCCTGAACTAAATTCAGGATGACAAAAAAATGTTATTCTCGCACACGCTGGAATCAGAGCAAACAGCGGGTTCAGACTGCAGACCTGCAACCCGATATCTGGAGGAACGTTCCTGTGGGCGGAGCCACACCCGACATACCACATCCGGGAAGAAATAAATTGACAAATCTTTTGAAACGTTAGATAATAATCCCTTTAATTTAACCCCTGCACGCAACTCAGGTGTGGTGTTCTGTTTAATTTCATTATGTCTATAAAGTGTCTGGACAATATTTATAAAAAAAGCTAATTATAAGGAGATACGAGGATGGGTAAGAGAGAATATTTATTTACATCGGAGTCGGTGACAGAGGGTCATCCGGACAAGGTGTCGGATCAGATTTCCGATGCCGTACTTGACGCGCTTCTAACCCAGGACCCACATAGCCGCGTGGCGTGTGAAACGCTTGTGAGCACGGGTCTTGCCATTATAGCCGGCGAAGTAACGACTAAGGCCGAGGTCCATTATCAGGACGTAGTAAGGAAGACCATAAGGGAGATAGGTTATACGGATTCTTCGATGGGATTCGACGCAGGGACGTGTTCAGTTCTGGTCGGTCTTGACAAGCAGAGCCCGGACATCGCCATGGGTGTTGACGAGGGAGCCGGTAAGAGCGCGGAGCAGGGGGCAGGAGACCAGGGCCTTATGTTCGGATACGCGTGCGACCACACGGCCGAGCTTATGCCCATGCCAATCGTAATCGCCCACAAGCTTACAAAGCGGCTTGCGGACGTAAGGAAGGACGTAACGCTTGATTTTCTGAGGCCCGACGGCAAGAGCCAGGTTACGCTTCGTTACGTTGACGGCAGGCCTGTTTCGGTCGATACCGTTGTTATTTCCACCCAGCACACCCCGGACGTAAGCAACGAGGACCTGGAAGAAGGCATTATGGAAGAGGTTATTAAGAAAGCCATTTCTGCCGACCTGCTAACCCCGGAGACCAAATATTACATAAACCCGACCGGAAGGTTTGTCGTAGGCGGCCCTCACGGCGACTGCGGACTTACCGGAAGGAAAATAATTGTTGACACCTACGGCGGACACGGAAGCCACGGCGGCGGCGCTTTTTCAGGAAAGGACCCGTCGAAGGTTGACCGTTCGGCCTCTTACATGGCCCGTTATATCGCTAAGAACATAGTGGCGGCCGAGCTTGCAAGCGAGTGCGAGGTACAGCTTGCTTATGCAATCGGCGTTGCCGACCCGGTAAGCGTCATGGTCGAGACTTTTGGTTCAGAAAAAGTAAGTGAAGAAAAAATAGAGCAGGCCGTTAAGGATACCTTTGGAATGAAGCCTGCCGAGATAATAAGCCACCTTGACCTCTTAAAGCCGATATACAGAAAGACAGCGGCCTATGGCCACTTTGGCAGGACAGAGCCCGGGTTTAACTGGGAGAACACGGACAAGGTCCAGGCCCTTAAAGAGGCTGTCGGCGTTGTAATGGGTTAACCCGCTTTTTTTTTAGTATGTGTGTGTGCTGGATTTCTTTGTATGGATTGTCGGCACCTGGTTGTAAGCAGGAATTTTCTGATTTGCGTATTAGATTGTTATAAGGCTGCCATAGAGCAGTTTGACATATAGTTTTGTAATACAAAAAAAAATAAAAAAGATGGAGGAGAGATGGACCACCACGTAAAAGATTTAAGCTTAAGCAAAAAGGGTAAGAGCAGGATTGAATGGGCAGAGAGGGACATGCCTGTTTTGAGACATATAAAAGAGAATTTCGCAAGGACCAAGCCATTGAAAGGCGTTAGCATTGCTGCGTGTCTGCACGTTACCACGGAGACGGCTAATTTAATGATTACCCTTAAGGCTGGCGGGGCCGATGCGTACATATGCGCTTCAAATCCGTTAAGCACCCAGGACGACGTAGCGGCCTCTCTTGTAAAGGATTACAAGATTCCAACCTATGCCATAAAAGGCGAGGATAACAAGACCTACTATAAGCACATTAAGGCGGTCCTGGACAGAAAGCCGATGATCACCATGGACGATGGCGCGGACCTGGTAAGCGAGCTTCACAAGAACAGAAAGAAGCAGGCGGATGCGATGCTCGGCTCGACCGAGGAGACTACAACAGGGGTTATAAGACTTAAGGCTCTTGCAGCGGAGGGTTTGCTTAAGTTCCCGGTGGTTGCAGTGAACGACGCAAGCACCAAGCATTTTTTCGATAACCGTTACGGTACGGGTCAATCTACTCTTGATGGAATGATTCGCGCCACCAACAGGCTTATTGCCGGTTCCGTTTTTGTTGTGTCCGGTTATGGCTGGTGCGGTAAAGGCCTTGCCATGAGGGCCTCCGGAATGGGCGCAAGCGTTGTTGTAACAGAGGTTGACCCTCTTAAAGCCCTTGAGGCCGTGATGGACGGCTACAGGGTGATGCCTATTGCTCAGGCGTCAAGGATAGGCGACTTTTTCTGTACCGTCACTGGCGATATTAACGTCATATCTAGAAAGCATTTTGCAAACATGAAGGACGGAGCCGTAGTTGCCAACTCAGGACACTTTAACGTTGAGCTTGACATAGAAGGCCTTGAGAGCATAAAGAAAAGCAAGCGCGTGATAAAGGAATTGCTTACCGAATATACCTTGAAGAACGGCAACAGGGTTTGTGTGCTTGCCGAGGGTCGTCTGGTGAACCTTGCATGCGCCGAAGGCCATCCGGCCTGTGTTATGGACATGAGCTTTGCTAATCAGGCTCTGAGCGCCGGATTCCTTGTTAAGCGCGGCGCAAAGCTTGAGAACCAGGTCTATAACGTACCTGAAGAGATAGACATGCAGATTGCCAAGATGAAGCTTGCAAGCCTTGGCATTAAGATAGACAAACTCACGGCTGAGCAGAAAAAGTATCTCTCTTCGTGGGAGATGGGCACATAAGCAGGGCAACTTATTAGTCAAGTTGTTGTGGCGTTATGTGTTGCTGGTTTACTTATCAGGCCGATTGGTCTTGAAGGTTGAGTCTTTTTTGTGATAGTATGTATAGATAAACCGGTTTCCGGCGGGTTTCAGACCTGTCAGAGGCCGGTGCGTCTATTTTCTTAGAGTACTGGATATATGAACAGAAAAAATATTTACACAGTTGTTTTATTGCTTGTACTGCCGTTTTTATTGCTTGCTTCCTGTTCAGGGAAAAAGGCGGTCAGGGCTGAGGTGCCTGAGGTCGAACAACTTTACAAGAAGGCTCAGAGGGCTTTTCAGATTTCCTACTACAGCGAAGCCGAGACAGACTTAAAGACCCTCATGGACACGTACCCTCTGACCCCCGAGGCCTTTGACGCTCAGCTCATGCTCTCTGACCTCTACTACTTGACCGAGCAGTACGAAGACGCTTCGGCATATTATACGACTTTTTATACTTTTCACCCTACCCATCCGCGCGCTGCTTACGCGCTTTTTCAAAAGGGTATGAGTCATTTCAAGATGGTACTCAGTATTGACAGGGACATGGCGGCGACCAGAAAGGCTTATTTTGCTTTCCAGGACCTGCTTCACAGTTACCCTGAAAGTGTTTATACGGACAAGGCTGCCCAGCTCTCGGCCTTCCTCAGAGAGAGGCTTGCCGAGCGTGAATTGCTGGTAGGGAAGTATTACTTCAAGAACAAAAACTACAAGGGCGCTTTAATGAGGTTTGGCTACATACTTAAAGACTACCCTGACACGAAGCTTCCCCCGGCCGCTCTTTACTATATTGGTGAATCTTATACATTGCTTGGTGAGGACGGCAGGGCGCGGGAGGCGTATGAGACTCTTATAAAGAAGTTTCCTGAAAGTCCTTACGTGAGTACGGTCAGGAATAAACTGCAAGACGAGAACGGCGGCTAATATTACTATCACCTGTTACCGTCATCTGTTAATTGGCGACGGTGTTGGTTGGTTTTTTTAAGCTGCCCTGGTCTTCATCACACACTATCGTAGTGCAGGCTTTTGTAGAGATAAAGAGCATAGACAGGCCCGTCGTGCGGGTAAGAAATAGTCACCCTCTTACTGTTGTTTGCACTTACCATGCAATCAGTGTATAATTGTTTAGAATTTTTTTCAGATTGTCCGGGCAGTTTTCGGACACTCAAGTCAATTTTATAGGAGGAGGCTTTTTTCTAACAATCGGCTTTCTAATCACACATGAACCAACATGACCCGAGAGGCTATATGAGTGCTGACTGGCACGTGCATTACGAGGAAGGCAAGGCGGCTTTTGAAAAGGGCAACCAGGCCGAAGCATTGCGTCATTTCAAGTTTTTACTTGAAGAGGGAGATACCTTTGCCGACATCTACAATATGCTCGGAATAATTTATCAGAATATGGGCCGCCGCGGTGACGCGATCGAGGCCTTTGAAAAGGCCCTTGATATAAACCCGAGGTACACAGAGGCGTGTCTTAATCTGTCGGTTGTTTACAACGAGGCAGGTGAGATTGAAAAGGCCCAACAAGTCTACGCCCTTGCAAAGCAGGCCCGGAGCGACGAGGACCTTGGCACATACCTCGACCCCTTCGTCAAAGGCAAGCTTGCCAACATGCACGCGCAGATAGGTCACATTTACAAAGACCTTGGCCTCTACCCCGAGGCGTCTCAGGAATACACGGCAGCCCTTGCCCTCCGGCCCGACCTCGCCGACATTAAGGCCCACCTCGGCATGGTCTACCGTGAGATGAAGGACTTCAGCCGCTCCATTAAACAGCTTGAGGGTGCAGCAGAGATTAATCCCAAATACACGCTCGCCCTTACCCAGCTCGGCCTGACCTATTATATAATGGGCGAAAAAGATAAGGCAAAGGTAGAGTGGGTAAAGGTGCTTGAGTATAGCCCTGACAATAAGCTTGCCTTAATGTATATAAACATGCTCGATAAGGACGAGGACTTACAGGAAGAGAAGTAGTTTTTTTATATTACTTTTTTGTAGATTGCTTTATTAATTGATTAATGACTGCGCGCTTATTTAAGCGCGTTTTTTTTGTGTAATGTCGGGGAAGGGAAGGCGTGCGCGCGCGCAGCGGCTTAACTTTTTTTAACCACCTCGTCCCTTGCCTTGTGTTTTGTCTTGATATAGTCGTTGTGTGTTATATGAAGCAGCCCGGCTATTTTTCTAACCGTATATTCTTCGTGTTTTTCCATCTCGTTATCCGCGTAAACCACCCGCCACAGCAGCTCGATGATGCGGCTCTTCTGGTCGTAGGTGAAACCTTTGTCTATGAGGTGGGTAAACTGGTAGACAGACACGGACCCGTCAGACTCTTCGTTTGCCATATGTATAAGCTCGGTGGTTTCTTCTTTTGATATTTCAAACGTCTCCCGGAGCGCAGATATAACCATTAGGATTTCTTCTTCCTTGGTCTTGTTGTCCGCCCTTGTGACTTCGATTAAGAGGGCGGCGGTGGCGAGCCTTAGCGAACGTTCGTTCACTTCGATAGAACTAACCCCTTCTGTTTCCGGTCGGATCTTCTCGTTATAAAATTGTTTTAATGATTTAAACATGGCCTCACTCCTGGTTCTTTAGTTACTTCATACTATGCAATTTTTTCGGTTGTTTTTCAAGTCAGACTTTTCTGCAGCAATTATTTGTTTTGATCCGGGACTGGACATCTCTTAAATCTCTGCTATATTCACATTAATGGAAATTAAAAAAATGGAGGTTTGATATGAAAACTACAAGATATATGGTGATGGCTTTTTTCCTTGTTATGATTTTTTCTTCCCCTGCCTTTGCTGAAAACCCGTGCGCAAAGAATCCGTGTGCTATGAACCCATGTGCAATGAAGAAGGACAGTGACCGGATGCAGCGTCGCATGGACCGTATGAAAGAGCACAAGGAGATGAAAAAGGAGCACATGGGAATGATGCGAGAGGTCATGACGATTCTCATGAACCTGAACCACAAGCCGACTGCTGCTGAGAAAACACGCCTTAAGGAGATGATCGAGCGTATTGACGAGATGGAAGAGATGATGGAAAAGAAGATGGACGAGAAGATGGATAAGATGAAGCACAGGAAGGGCAAGCGCGGAGGCATGGGACGTTAAGCCCACGTAGCGCCTTGAATTGCCCGCAACTTTTATTGGGGTAGTTCACTCAAGGGTTTTTGATTTGTGTTTACTACGCACTACAGCCGTTCATCTTTTGCATTGTCTGTCAAGGGGTGGACGGTTATTTTTGTTTCTGGATGAGGGGGCAGGGATGAGGATTTTTCTATTCTACCTGACGCGGCGGTGAAGTTTTTTTTTAAGTTATGAATGTGTTATAAACGGAAGGAAGCAGGAAAAACTATTTGAGTTTCATATCTATATGCAGCGAGAAGGTGCCGAACTTGTGCGGAGGATAAGTTAAAGCCGACGCTGCTCCTGCAATGCATGTGCTAAGCGCGTTCTTTGGGCTGACGTATGTATTGGTAACAGTCGCGTCTTCTTTGATCTTCAATATTATATCAAAGTCCTGGTGCCTGTTTTTATCGGTTGACGCAAAAGAGACACACTCCTGCATCAGGTCCTTCCCGTCTTTCTTAAAGCCGTTAAAAACGCTTGTCCTGTAGTTTGCTCTATCCTTTGTGCTTGCGTCCTTCACGGCACCTTTTAAGAGTTTGTCGAATTCAGTGTTGCTTGCGACTTCGACGTCTCTCTGCGTGTTTTTATATGTCGCCAGGATGCGGAGGAAGTATTTGAGGTTTGCGTTGAAATCTTTTTCGCTGCGCGCGCTGAAGGCCAGATAATTAATCGCATTTTGTTCTTTTACGTATCCGACCGCTTCATAATTGCCCCACTTGTCCCCCTCGAAGAAGTATACTTTAACCGAAACGTTGCCCGACAGTGTTACGGGAAACCCCTGTCTTGCCGAATATTTGGGGCTGCCCTCTGCGCGAAACTTTGCAACGGTTGCCATCACAAGCTTTTCTATTGAATCAACTTCGGAATCAGCTTCTGTTTTTTTATCTATCGCTACTGTCCTGCCGTATGCTACTACAGGGGTGACTTTCCACGAGTGTTCTTTTGGATAAAAAACCATCGGAAGGCCCTGGCCTGCCCCGTTTTTATTATCCAGAACCCAACCATCAGGGGCCGATAAAAAAAACGTATTATTAGCAGTAAACACCATGCCCGTGCCTTGCTCGGTTACACTGGCAAGCGTAGGGGTTGCAAAGAGTAAAACAAGCAAAGTCAGGAATAGGAAAAGAGTTTTTTTGTATAATCTAAGAGTATTCATTTGTTTTTTTCTACCCCATCTCCCCGACAACTTCTATAGCTTTGGCGAGGGCTTCGTCTATTTTAGTTGCGTCCTTGCCGCCTGCCTGTGCCATCTCTGCCTTTCCTCCGCCGCGGCCTCCGACGACCGGGGCAATCTGACTTACTATCTTGCCTGCGCTAAAGCGCTCTGTCAGGTCTTTTGTGACGGTTGCGAGGATCAGTACCTTGCCCTGGTTTTCGGTTGCAAGCACAACGATGCCCGAGCCAATCTTTGCCCGCAGCATGTCGGCCGTTGTACGAAGCTCCTTTGCCTCTTCTGAGTCAACCTTCACTGCAAGCACTTTTACCCCTGAGACTTCTTTTACTTCAGTGAGGAGCTGGTCCGTACCGCCGGCTTTTTTCTTTTGCGTAAGGGATTCTATTTGACGTTCAAGTTCTTTTTGACGGTCAAAGAGCTTCTTTACTTTTACAGGTACGTCGTCTTTTGTTGTCTTAAGCAGGGCTGCGGCCTCGGATAAAATTCTGTCGGATTTGTTTAGCATGTCTAACGCCCTCGGGCCTGTTACCGCTTCAATACGTCTTAAGCCGGAGGCTACCGACGCCTCCGAGGTGATCTTAAAGAGTCCAATGTCTCCTGTGTTGGAGACGTGTGTACCGCCGCAAAGCTCGGCACTTGCCGAGCCTGCTTTAACGAGCCTTACTTCGTCGCCGTATTTTTCACCGAAAAACGCAAGCGCGCCTTTTTTAATGGCCTGGTCGTAGGAAAGGTTTTCCGTGGTAACGTTTATGTGCTCGCCTATATATGAATTTACAAGGGTCTCGATGTCTTTGAGTTCCTCGTCCGTAAGGCCGGAGAAGTGGTTGAAGTCAAAACGAAACCCCTTTTCGTTAACAAGCGAGCCGGCCTGTCTTATGTGTTCTCCGAGCAGCTTTCTCAAGGCTGCGTGCATAAGATGAGTTGCCGTGTGGTTACGCTTGATAGCATCTCGTCTGTCAACATCGATTACAAGCTTGAGCATCTCTCCGGTCCTTGTCCCTCCCTCTTCGACATGGCATGTATGCACGATCAGGTCTCCCGAGACTTTCCTTGTGCCTGAGACCAGTATCTTTACGCCTGACGGTGCGGTCATAACACCTGTATCTCCGGCCTGCCCACCACTTTCAGCGTAAAACGTAGTGTCTCCCATTAAGATCTCAACCTTGTCACCAGGGCCTATATTCTGTACTGACTTGCCGTTTTTAATTATGCCCATCACTCTTGAAGTCATTGAGTCGTATTCGTATCCCGCAAAACGGGAAACAATACCTTTTGCCTTTATGGCCGCATATGCCTCTTCGTTGGCGTCGTTTTTGACGGCACCGTCGTCCATACCCTTCCAGTTACTCCTTGCCTGCTCTCTCTGTTTTTCCATCTCTTGATTAAAGCCCTCCTCGTCAATTGTAATGTCCTTGCCAAGTGCGTAATCAGCCGTAAGGTCCATTGGGAAACCAAAGGTGTCGTAAAGTTTGAACACGGTCTTTCCCGGTAAAACGGTTTCATCTGTTTCCTTGAGTTTTGAAATTGCCTCGTTCAGCATATCAAGGCCTCTGTCAAGGGTTTCAAAAAAACGTTCTTCTTCCCCCCTGACTGTTTTCTTCAGGAGTTCCTTTGATTGAATAAGCTCAGGGTATGTGTCCTTCATCAGTTCTACCACGACCTCTGTGATCTTATACAAAAACGGTCCCGTGAGGCCAAGCATTCTGCCATGCCTTACCGCGCGGCGTATTATTCGCCTCAGCACGTACCCACGCCCCTCGTTACCAGGGATTAAGCCGTCAGAGATAAGAAAAGTGGCGGCCCTTGCATGGTCTGACACGGCGCAAATGGACGTATTTGTCTCCTGGTCTTTTCCGTACTCTTGTCCTGTAATCTGTTCTACTTCATGGATTATCGGGGCAAACAGGTCTGATTCGTAATTGGAGAGTTTCCCCTGTACTACGGCGCAGAGCCTCTCAAGCCCCATACCCGTGTCGATGCTCGGGCTTGGCAGGGGCGTTAAGGAGCCTGATTTATCACGGTTAAACTGCATGAACACGAGGTTCCAGATCTCCAGATACCTGTCGCACTCGCACCCTGGCGCGCACTCAGGCGTGTTGCAACCAACTTCCGCGCCCTGGTCTATAAGGATCTCGGAACAGGGGCCGCACGGGCCAATGTCCCCCATGCTCCAGAAGTTGTCTTTCTCTCCCATCCTTAAAACTCGCTCCGGGGGAAGGCCGATTTCCTCAAGCCATATTCCCTCAGCCTCGTCGTCGTCCTCAAACACTGTGGCGTAGAGCTTTTCACTCGGCAACAACATCACTTTTGTCAGGAATTCCCAGGCGAATTCAATTGCTTCTTTTTTAAAGTAATCACCGAACGAGAAGTTCCCGAGCATCTCGAAAAACGTATGATGCCTTGCCGTCTGTCCGACGTTTTCAAGGTCGTTGTGTTTCCCCCCGGCCCTCAAGCATTTTTGAGAGCTTGCTGCGCGCACGTAAGGCCTCTTTTCTTCACCGAGAAAGACTTTTTTAAACGGCACCATGCCGGCATTCGTAAAAAGCAGCGTCGGGTCGGCCTCTGGTATCAAACCAGAGGAAGCTACAATAGAATGTTCCTTGTCTTTAAAAAATTCGAGGAATTTTTTTCTTATTTCAGCCGATGTCATGTAAAGGTATCCTGTTTTATTTCCCGCATGGCGGGTTTAATTCCTAATAGCTTGTTGGAGATTTTCTCCATCATTTTCTCTTTTGACATGCAGTAGCTTGGCTCAGGGATGGTTCATTTTTAACTGACCTGTTCCGGGTTTTAGTGTTTAAACGTCGCCAGTGTCTTTAGTTGATTCTATTGCGGCGTGAATGATTGAAAACGGAAATCCCTTCGAATGAAGGAATCGTTTTGCCTTTAGTGTAGTTTCATGATTCAGTTCATCTGATCTGGTCTTTATCCTTAGCCACTTTCGAAGCGCCTGCCTGGCAACTTGTTGTTCGTTTTCCTCACCTATATCAGAAAGAGTCCTTGTGATTGTTTCAGCATTAACACCTTTTATCTTGAGTTCCCTGGCGATCTTGATGCTTCCCCAGTGTTTATTGCTTAATCTTGAGGCGGCAAAATCTCTTGCAAAGGCTCTGTCGTTAAGAAACCCAAGCTCTACGAGCCTTTCTATTACAGGGGCGATGTCATCAGTTGCAAAGCCCCTGTCCAGTAGTTTTTCCTCTAACTCTTTTATCGAGCGCTGCCTGTAAGAAAGCAGCGAAAGCGCCCGTTCCATAGGCGTGTTGTTTCCGGATATAGATGCTTGCCCTGTTTTTTTATTATAACCGGTATGTGTCTTTTTCCTCATGTGCGATGGAGGTGTTTTTTTCCATGCCCCCTATTTAAAACCTGTCTATTCCCGGAGGTCCATCTTCACCTTCACCGCCTTCAGCCGCTTCTTCTTTTGCGGCTTCCTCCTGTTGCCCGTCGAAATCACTCCAGGCTTCGTCGCTTGTGGAGGTAATGCCCTGAACCATGAGGGCGAAGTCGTCCGGGTTTGATGCCTGTTTCAGGGCCTCGTCGTAAGTGATAAATCCTTTGTTCATTAAATCCATCAGCGATTGGTCGAACGTCTGCATCCCGTAGGTCGTGTGCCCTTTTGATATGGCATCGTGGATTTCCTTTGTCTTGCTCTTATCTATGATGCAGTCTCTGATCCTTGCCGTTGCAATGAGCAGTTCCACCGCCGGCACCCTTGACGATCCATCCTGAGTCGGCATGAGCCTTTGCGAGACTATGCCTTTTATAACTCCTGAAAGCTGTATGCGGATTTGCTTTTGCTGGTACGGGGGGAAGACAGAGACTATACGGTTGATGGTTTCCATCGCGTCTATGGTATGGAGGGTTGAGAGCACGAGGTGGCCCGTTTCGGCCGCCATAAGCGCGATTTCGATGGTCTCGAGGTCGCGCATCTCACCGACGAGGATCACGTCCGGGTCCTGCCGGAGCGCGCCCCTCAGGGCGTCGGAGAAGCTCTTGGTGTCAACCCCTATCTCACGCTGGTTAATTATACAGCGTTTGTCTTTGTGCAGGAATTCAATGGGGTCCTCGACCGTTATAACGTTGCATGAGCGGTTGGTGTTTATGTATTCAAGCATGGCGGCAAGTGTTGTGGACTTCCCACTACCTGTTATGCCTGTTACCAGTATAAGCCCGCGCATCTCTTGCGAGAGCTTGTTAAGGGCCTTTGGCAGGTTAAGTTCCGTGAAGTTCTGAATGACTATGGGAATGACCCTCAAGACCACCCCCATGGCCCCTCTTTGCTGGAATATGTTTACCCTGAAACGGCCAAGCCCCGGTACGCTGTATGCAACGTCCACCTGCAGGTTGTTTTTATAGACTTCTTTCTGGTTATCGTTCATCAGCTTTGAGCCACATTCGCCAACATCGCTTGGAGTGAGTCTCGGGTGGTCCTTTATCGGCGTCAAACGGCCGTGAACTCTCAGTATAGGAGGAAGGCCTGCCTTCAGATGTACGTCCGAGGCATGTTGTTTGACGGCAAGGTTGAGTATGTTGGTTAAATCTATCTCTGGCATGTGCTCAATCCTCCTTTTTATTTTCTTCTTTCTTAGTACCCGGTTTCAGGTTGTGCAATTCGTGAAGCTTCTCTTCGACTTCTGTAAGTATGTCCGGGTTATCCTTGAAGTACTGTTTTGCGGCCTCTCGCCCCTGACCGACCCTTACCCCGTTGTATGAGTACCATGAACCGCTCTTTTCAACTATGTCGGCCTTGACCCCGAGGTCGAGTATATCGCCTTCTTTGGAGATTCCTTCGTTAAATATTATATCGAACTCCGCGTCCCGAAACGGCGGGGCAAGTTTGTTCTTGACCACTCTTACGCGTGTGCGGTTTCCGATTATCGCGTCTCCGATTTTTATGGCCCCAATCCTTCGTATGTCCATCCTTATGGTCGAGTAGAACTTAAGCGCGTTTCCGCCCGTGGTGGTCTCGGGGTTGCCGAAGAATACTCCTATCTTATGGCGTATCTGGTTTATGAATATCATACAGGTCTTGCTCTTGCCGATGGTGCCGGTGAGTTTCCTGAGTGCCTGGCTCATGAGGCGCGCCTGGAGACCCATGTGGGAGTCTCCCATGTCGCCTTCTATTTCCGCCCTTGGCACCAGGGCCGCGACCGAGTCGATTACTATCAGGTCAATGGCCCCGCTCCGGATCAGCATGTCGGCTATCTCAAGGGCCTGCTCTCCTGTGTCAGGTTGAGAGAGCAGGAGTTCGTCTGCGTCCACGCCAAGGTTTCCGGCGTATTTTATGTCAAGGGCATGCTCCGCGTCAATAAAGGCCGCGGTGCCGCCTTGCTTCTGGCATTCTGCTATTATATGGAGCGTCAAGGTTGTTTTGCCTGAGGACTCCGGGCCGAATATCTCTATAACCCTGCCTTTGGGAACTCCTCCGACTCCAAGGGCTATGTCCAGTGACGGCGAGCCTGTCGAGATGGTCGGGACCTGCACAAGTGCAGCGTCCTTTCCAAGGCGCATGATAGAGCCCTTGCCAAATTGTTTTTCAATCTGTCCTATGGCAAGTTCTATTGCCTTGCTCTTGTTTGCTGATACGTCGGCTGGCATATGAAAAAGACCTCCTTGTTGGTTTGAAACGCGACTAAGCCTGCGCCCTTTGTTTTAGTTTAAATGTTCGCAGTATTTTGAGCGAATAAACATTATACAATAAAAACGGTTAAATACTTATTTTTTTTGCCACTCTCTATATGTT
>CBDUXY010000051.1:0-15284 GCA_965371305.1 uncultured bacterium | reverse complement strand
TAACATCTTCAACCACTTCCAGATTGTGGTGGAGGGAGGAGGATTCGAACCTCCGAAGGCTACGCCAGCAGAGTTACAGTCTGCCCCCTTTGGCCACTCGGGTATCCCTCCGCAAAAAATTAAAAAATAATTTTTTTAAAAACAAAAAATCAAAAAAAATGGAGCTGGCGGTGGGACTTGAACCCGCAACCTGCTGATTACAAATCAGCCGCTCTACCAAATTGAGCCACGCCAGCATAAGCCTTTGAAATCATACAGAAAAAATCAAGGCGCAAAACCTGTGCGCACCCGTGCCCTATGCGTCCTGAAACTCAAACAGGCGAAGTAGACAAATATATTATAAAAAACAAGGGTATGTCAAGCTTTTTTTTTATTTTTTTAAAAGGTTTAGACGGGAATTTTTTAAGTATGGGGATTTTTCACAGAGGTACGCAGCTCTCTGGTCAGGGCAATAAAATCGAGGAGCGAAAGAGTCTCTCCCCTTTTTTTAGGGTCACTGCCGGTTGAAACACGCGCGCCTGTTATCACATCCGGAGGAAGGCCAAGAGTTTTCATTGAATTAGCAAGTGTCTTTCTTCTCTGGGCAAAGGCGCTTTTTACGACTTTCTTGAAAAACACTTCATCCATATCGCCTTTTTCAACGTCTATCAAGCGGGATTTTTCGAGCACCTGCATGCTTATTACAGTAGACGTAACCTTGGGCGCGGGGAAAAAAGATCCTGGTTGAACGTCAAACTCTACCTTTGCGTCCACGTAAGCACGGGTCAGGACGGTAAGCGCTCCGTAGTCCTTTGTCGCGGGAGTTGCCGTCAGGCGAAGGGCGACTTCTTTTTGAAGCATAAGGGTGAGAGAGCTAAAGGCACGTCTTTGCTCAAGAAACTTAACAACGACAGGGCCTGAGATGTTATAGGGAAGGTTGGAGACGACCTTGAACTTGCAACCGTACCTCCCGGCAAGTTCTACAAAAGACACCTTTAATACGTCAGCCTCTACAAGCTCGAAGTCAGGATTACCCGAAAACCGCTTTTTCAGAGCCTTGGAAAGGTCTCTGTCTATCTCTATAGTAAGAACGCGCGCGCCTTTATCCAGAAAAATCTCCGTAAGGGCGCCCCGGCCCGGCCCGACCTCCAAAATCGTATCGCCCTTTTCCACCCCCGCAGCGCTGACTATTTTCAAGATTACATTCTTGTCTACTAAAAAGTGCTGACCAAATCTTTTTCTTGGATAATTACGCATTATTTCCTGTTTTTCTGCTTTTCTTTTTTTTGTACTCCTGAGAACCTCTTTTCCCCCTGCGCCCCACTGCACCTGCCCCCCCTGCCCTTGCATCCAGGATCACGTCTTTCTGCGCCTGCCTGCCTTTTTCCGTTTTTTCCACAAAACAGGGTTTATTAGTAAAGGGGTCTTTTTCCGTAACATACATAAGCGTAGAATAAGTCGAAGGAGACGGGGTAAAGACCTGGGCCTGCTCCGGCACCGTGCCAAGCTCCTTAAGCACAAATATTTTCAGATTTCTCATATGAACTTCTGTACATCCGGGGTGTGCTGCCATCAAATAATAAGTCAGGAACTGCTTCAGGCCTGCCTCTTTGTTATAGCGGTAAAAAAGTTCCTTAAACTTCACAAGGGCCTTTTTGCCGCATGCCTGCTTGTTCATTGCCTCGAGCACAGGAGGCTCCGTGTGCTCCGGCGCAATTTTCATCTGCCCTGATACGTGGTGCGTGACAAGCTCCTTTAGATACGAATTGCCGTATTTTTTATCGTCAAGCACCATATCATAACGAACGCCCGAGGCAACGGCAATCTTCTTGATTCCTTCAATACTTCTTAACTCCTTTAAAAGACTTATCTGCTTTGCGTGACCGTGTTCAAGTAACACGCACGCTTTTGGCGACAGACAGCTTTTGTTCCTGCAACAGCCTTTTGTCTCCATCCTGTCGCACCCGGCGCCGTACATATTTGCCGTTGGGCCTCCGACGTCGTGCACCCTACCCTTAAAAAGCGGATGCCTGGTCATCTTTTTTGCTTCTTCGACGATGGACTTCCTGCTTCTACTCCTGACCCGCCTGCCTTCATGCACTGCAATGGCGCAAAAATTACACTCGGCAAAACAACCCCTGTGAGTTGTAATGGCAAAACGGATGGTCTCAAGGGCCTTTACTTTCCCTTCTTTTTGATGGTAGGGATGCAGCTCGCGTGCGTAATCAAGTCCGTACACGTGGTCAAGTTCTTTCTGGGTCAGATACTTTGCAGGCGGGTTTTGCACAAGATAACGGTCGCCGTGTTTTTGAATAAGCCGCTTTGCGTATGCCGGGTCGTTGTTGTCGTAAAATGTTTTAAAGGCCCGGGCGAAAGCGTCTTTGTTGTCGTTGGACTGACCACTGGTTTGCTCAAAAGAAGGAATCTCAATTGACGGCACGTTTTCTGATTCATCAGGAACTTCTTTTGCAATATAACAAAGCCCGCGGACGTGACGCGTGGCAGATCCATCTTTCGGGCCGTCCCTCAAGCAATCTGCAAGCTCAACCACCGAACGCTCGGCCATGCCGTAGAGCAGATAATCGGCCTTTGCGTCGAAAAGCAGGCTTCGCCTTATCTTGTTCGACCATGCGTCGAAGTGGGATATTCGCCTGAGGCTTGCCTCAATACCACCAAGCACAATCGGGCGCGGCGTGTTTTTAGTATGTTTTTTAATAAGATTTGTATAAGCAATGATTGCCCTGTCTGGTCGACGGTTATTAACGCCGCCGGGCGTATAATCGTCGGATTTACGCTTGCGCCCGGTTGCAGTGCGGTTAGCGACCATCGAGTCTATACACCCGCCGGTAACTCCCCAGAAAAGGCGCGGCACGCCAAGGCGCAAAATGTCGATTTCTGAATCTATATCGGGCTGGCCTATTATGCCGACCCTGTAGCCACGGTCCTCAAGGACTTTCCCTATTACCGCAACGCCAATATAAGGCGAATCTATATAACTGTCCCCTGAGACGAGTATTATATCAAGCTCGTTGCTGTCTGCTGAAAACTCTTTTTTTGTTGTCGGTAAAAACATTGGTTAACCCCATAGTAATGACTTGCAGTTATCTCCTTATTTTACGCAATATTGGGGGTTTTTGCAATGAATTAGGTTGGGAGCATCTTAATGAAATACTGAACGCATTACTTAATTAACTTGAATAAACTATGAGGGGTATTAGCAAGGCTTCTTCCTGTAATGAACGGTTGAGGTTTTAGCTAAAATGTTATATACTTTTCTTTAAAATTAATAAAACATGGTGGGCGAAGCTCACCATACAAGGCTAAAGTTTTTCACCAAACAAGGTTGAAAATGATTCCTGAGGAAAAAGTAGCAAAAAGAATCGATGAGCTTATAGAGATAAGCAATGGGACATGGGAAACTTCTGTTGACCAAATTGCGTTTGGATTTAATGTTGCAACACTTATTAGTTCGTTTTTAGGACCTAATCATTCGATTGTTCAAAATGTTGATAAAATGATCGCTCAGTACACACAGTCACCTTCTGTAAGGCCACGCTTCCCGCTAGAAAGAATGAAAGGTGTACTTACTGGATTTAAATCCGATTTCGAAGGTGGTCATTTTGCTGATTTCAGAGGAATTATTAGAACAGAAGTCGAAGCAGATTTCTTAGCACAAGCACTGCGTTTACTTGATGATGGGTGTAAAGATTCTGCTGCCATGCTAATTGGTGCTGTTCTTGAAGACGCACTTCGCCAATTGTGCAGAACTCATGGTGTACCTGAAGGGAATGGTATTGAAAAAATGAATCCACCTCTTAGAACCGCAGGAATTTATGGATTGCCACAGCAACAACAAATTACAGCGTGGGCGGCCATACGAAACAAAGCAGCTCATGGGAAATTCGAGGAATATGTTATTGAAGAAATTCGATTAATGCATCAAGGCATTTCAAGTTTCTTGGTGAATTACCTTGGACGTTAATATTCTCATAATACCTACCACCAGAATACCCTGTTCTCTTAAATAATGAGCATAGCCCACTTACAACACCTATAGAACAAATAAGGATATGAACATATTGAACTTTATTTTGGAATTAATTAAAACAATTGCCTGGCCTATAACTATACTAATAATCGTCATTCTGCTCAAAAAACCAATCGCTGAACTAATACCATTTTTCAAAAGATTAAAATACAAAGATTTAGAGCTTGAATTTGAAAGAGAGCTTGTAGAAATAAGACAAGATATTGAAGAAACAAAGAAAGAGAGACCCGAGCGAATTAAGGAAGGAGATGAAGAGTTATCATCGTATCTAAAATATACTGCTGAGGTGTCGCCAAGAGGCGCTCTAATTGACGCTTGGCTCGGACTTGAAATGTCGGCACTATCATCTGCAAGAATGTGTGACCTGATTCCTAAGGACATAACTCCTCCGTTTCACAACGTCATCTCAGCTCTAAAGAAAGCTAGAATTATTGGAGAGAAAGACCTTGAAATTATTGGGAAGCTCCGTGGTTTGAGAAATAAAGCAGTTCACAATCCGGATTTACGACTCACTCAAAAGGAAGTCGAGGAATTTATAGAATTAACGAGGGATCAGGCGGATCTTATCTCTGGTGAAGCCTTTTCAAAGGCCGGTGGTTGTGGACACTGAGGACGTATACTATTTTCTTCCAATAATTCTTGCTCGTTAAGCTTAATTTCTTCCATATTTATCGGTATACTTCGCAGCAAAAATTAAGACGATAACAAAAGCCGTCCCGCAGGGACAAAGCCGTTTAACCCCCAACAACAAGCGACGGGTCGGCGTTAAGGTCAAGTGTGCCGCGGTCGCCACGTTGTAATAAATTATAAGCAGACACGGCGATCATTGCCGCATTGTCGCTGCAATATTTAGGCGGCGGGATAAAGAGTTTTATGCCCTCGTTTTTTGCCATGTGGGCCATCTTCTCCCGAAGCCTTGAGTTGCACGCAACCCCTCCGGCCACAACAAGCGTGTCCACCCCGCACTGGTCTACTGCCCACAAAGACTTTTTAACAAGCACGTCAACCGCGCACTCCTGAAAACTCGCCGATATGTCTTTTATGAATCCGTCATCAGGGAGCTCACCGTCGTTTAGATCCAACTTCTTGACTTCGTTAAGAACACCTGTCTTAAGGCCGCTGAAGCTGAATTCAAGATTGCCCCTTTGAATGATAGCCCTTTTGAACTCCACAAAATGGGGGTTGCCTTCTTTGGCAAGCCTGTCAATGTATACGCCGCCGGGATAAGAAAGTCCAAGAAGTTTTGCGACTTTGTCAAACGCCTCGCCTGCCGCGTCGTCACGGGTCTGCCCGAGCACGGTAAAATCGGTAAAACCTTTAACAAGAAAAAGGCTCGTGTGCCCGCCGGAAACAATGAGAGATACAAAAGGAAAGACCGGAACATTTGTATTTAAACCGTTGTCATCGTCACCATCCGACAGAAAAGGCGAAAGCGCGTGCCCCTCTATGTGGTTCACCCCGACAAAAGGAATACCTTTAACATAAGCTACGGACTTTGCGAAACAAAGGCCGATTAAGATAGACCCGACAAGTCCGGGGCCTCTTGTTACGCCTATGCCGTCTATGTCGCCGTTAATGGAAACACCCGCACACGCAAGGGCCTCTTCCACGACCGGTATAATAGACTCGATATGCCTGCGCGAGGCAAGCTCCGGAACTATGCCGCCGTATTTACCGTGTATGTCGTCCTGGGAGGCGACGATGCTGGATAGCACATGATAACCGCCGTCTGGCTCACCGGCCTTTACTACGGCTGCCGACGTATCGTCGCACGAGGATTCTATGGCAAGAATAAGCATGCCCATAATCTATGCGCCCTTGCCTTTAGCGATATCTCTTATTGCATTTAAAAAAATGTCGATCTGGTCGTGGGTGTTGAAATATCCCGGACTTACGCGAACCGAACCGTCAGGGAAGGTCCCGGCAGACATGTGCGCGTCCGGGGAGCAGTGTTTGCCGCACCTGACCATTATGTTGTGCTCGCGGTCGAGTATGACGCCAACATCTTGAGGGTCAACCCCTGCTATGTTAAACGCCACAAGCGAAGACCGCTCCTCCGGGTCATCAGGGCCGTAGACAGTAATATTATTAAGCTTTTTAAGGCCTTCCATTATCTGACCTACAAGAGCAACGTCTTTTGTCCTTACATTTTCCACACCGACTTTAGCGACGTATTCTATGCCTGCGCCAAGCCCTCCGATGCCCGGCGTATTCATGGTGCCTGCCTCAAGCCGCTCGGGCACTTCCAGGTCCCGCTCAATGGCTCCGGTGCCTCCGTCCACAAGCGGCGGCGGCTCTACACCTTCACGCAGGTAAATAAAACCCGTACCCTGAGGGCCGAGAAGTGATTTGTGCCCGGTGCCGATAAACATGTCTACGGATAATACACCCAGGTCAATTAACAACGACCCGGCCGTCTGCGCCCCGTCCACCATAAAGAGGATTCCCCGCTCCCGGCAAAAGGTACCTATCTCTTCTATTGGTTGTATTGTGCCAAACACGTTCGAGGCGTGTACGACCGTAACGAGCCTTGTTTTATCGGTTACGGCGTCTTTCACCGCGTCTACCGAGACAAGGCCCGGAACGTCGGTTGAGACCTTTGTAACGCCTATTCCTTCGCCGCCTTCGCTCGAGAGCCGCCTGAGTGTTTTTGCAACCGAGTTGTGCTCGAACGTTGTTGTAATAACGTGGTCGCCCGGCTTTAACACCCCTTTAAGGGCAACGTTAACAGACTCTGTGGCGCTTTTTGTAAAGGCGATACGTATGGGGTCTGCGTTCAGGAGCCGGCCAAGGCTCTCTCTTGCCTCAAATATAACGCGCCCTGCCTCAAGGGCCATACGGTGGCTTGCGCGTCCTGGGTTTCCCCCGATTCGGGTGAGCACCTCTACCACCCTCTCGGACACGCAATCGGGCTTTGGAAAACTCGTTGCAGCGTTATCAAGATATATATCTTTTGTATCTGGGATATCAGTTGTTTTGTCAATTATTTTATCTGGCATAGGGGGTATAATAACATCACGGAGGGGGTAATGCAATCAGGTGTCTAAGTGTAAATAATTTCAGCGTGACTGAAATGACAGAAAGACTTCTGCTGCAATTTGAAAACCAAGACACTACTTATAAGCAGCCTTCTGGATAATCTTACCTTCATAATTAACTATAGCGACATTAGTTCGGATAGGGAAGTCAGCTTTAAGCTCTATTGTACCGCTCTCCGTAGTTATATCGGCGTGTACAAATTTAACACCTTCGGAAGGCACATACCCGCCCTCTTTTAACTGACTCAGAGAAGTAACTGTAGCGGATGGATACTCCGTCAAGTAATTTTGCGAAGCCATATAGGCATTCTTGATATCAGTATTAATATTAATTGCTACTACATATGCCCTTTTCTTATACTCGACGTAACTAGGTATCTGAATGGCGGCCATAATGCCCACAACCAAGATAAAAACAACGGCACACACAACAAAAACGAGGAAACTCTTCTTCCGTTGCTTTGAACCAGGGGCAGTAGGGTTGTCTGAAGCCAACTTGCCCTGGTCTTTACCGCAAACACTACAAGAAACGGAATTAACAGGAATTTCGTTATTGCATCCGTTGCATATCATTACTTAACTTTCCATATGTCTAGGTGATTAAAAAAATGGCGAAAAATTTGCAAATTTAATTTTGTATATTGCCCCGCTAATCTACATTCCTGCGTTGCGACAAAAGTTCTTTTAACTCACTCGCTCCCGTGACAGGCGCGGCACAACTTCCGCCCGAGCACACGTAAGCAGTTGGCATGTCGTTTATCATTTTATATATGCCTATGTCTGAGATTAATTCGCTTAGGCCCGCGTCGTCGCCGTCGCTGCTTTCCTGCTTAAAAAGCACCGTCAGGTTAGGCATATACTGCTCTTTTAAAACATTTAGCAAATCCTTTGTCCGGGGATCATCAAGAAGACCGACAACGACCACGTGGCAAGGGCCGGAAATTGCAAAATCAAGGGCAGAGAGAAAATACGTATGAGCAGACGGTATTTGTTCAACTTTGGACGCAAAAGCCCGCGCGAGCATGTCGGTTTTTTGTGTCAGGGTAGTATCTCCTGTAATAGAAGCGAGCTTTAAAAGGTTCATCATACAGGCGGAGTTGCCAGAAGGCTGCGCCCCGTCGTAAACGTCTTTTTGCCTGTGTATGAGTGCTTCTCCGTCCGAGGGGGTAAAGAAAAAGCCGCCTGCACCGGCACTCTCGTCCCAGAACCGCTCGATTGTGATCTTATTTAACAGGACTGCTTCTTTCAGATACACGTTGTCGAACGTCGCCTGATAAAGCTCCAGAAGCCCTCTTATAAAATATGCATAATCCGTCAGGTTTGCCTGAACCCCTGCACAGCCGTCGCGGTAGCGGTGCAAGAGTCCGTCTTCATTTCTAAGATTATCAATGATAAAGGCTGCCGCGTTTTTGGCGGCTGCAACATATTTGTCATCACCAAACGCACTGCCTGCCCTTGCAAGCGAAGCTATCATAAGCCCGTTCCAGTCGGTAAGTACTTTATCGTCCTTCAAAGGCCAAGTGCGTCTTTGCCTTGAAGCAAGGAGTTTTTCCCTTATGGTTTTTATCCTTTCCCTAAACTCCACTGGCGGCATGTCAAGGGTTTTGGCAAGTTCGGCTGGCGTATCGGTCAGATAAAGTATGTTAAGCCCTGTATCTTCACCCGTTGCCTCATCCCTAAAGTTACCTCCCGGGCTTACGTTAAACACCTTCATGCAGAACTCGGCCTCACTACCAAGTACGTCCTCCAGTTCATCCAGGCTCCACACGTAAAACTTCCCCTCCACCCCTTCGCTGTCCGCGTCCTGGGCCGAGTGAAAGCCGCCTTTGTTATCCGTCATGTCGCGCAACACGTAATCCATGACCTCTCGCGCGGTCTGTTTATAAAAGTCGTTTTTCGTTGCCTGGTAGGCCTCTGTGTAGGCGTCGGCTATAAGGGCCTGGTCGTATAACATCTTTTCGAAGTGGGGCAACATCCACCGCGCGTCTGTTGAATACCTGTGGAACCCAAAACCAACGTGGTCGAATATACCGCCAAGACGCATCATTTTTAACGTCTTTTCGGCCATAAGAAGGGCGTGGTCGTTGCCAGTGCGGGCCGAGTGGCGGATCAGAAAATCAAGGTTGTGAGGGGTCGGGAACTTCGACGCGCCACCGAAACCGCCGTTTACCGGGTCGAAGTGGTCGGCAAGCTCCTTGTAGGCCGCGTCCATCCATTCAAGCCCGGAGACCCCGGCGTCCGGCGACGCGGTTTCAAGGCCAGGTTCTGCCACGGCAAGTTTAGCGTCCATGCCAACTAATGCTTTTGTGATCTTATCGGCAGAACCAACAAGGTCGTCTCTGTTTTCAAGCCAGAGTTTTTTTACATGCGGCAGAAGTTCCATCATACCGGGGCTGTCGAAACGCCCGCGCTTTGGTATGTACGTGCCTGCGAAAAACGGTTTTTTCTCAGGCGTCATTATGATGTTCAGAGGCCAGCCGCCGCTGTGAGAGATAAGCTGAGCTACAGTCATATATACCTGGTCTATGTCCGGACGTTCCTCACGATCTACTTTGATGCAAATATAGCCGCTATTCATAACGTCTGCCACTTCCGTGTCTTCAAAACATTCGCGTTCCATCACATGACACCAGTGGCATGTGGCGTAACCTATTGACAGAAATATTGGTTTGTCTTCGGCGCGCGCGCGCTCGAACGCCTCTTCGCCCCACGCGTACCAGTCGACTGGATTTTCAGCGTGCTGTAACAAGTAAGGACTTTTTTCCCCTGCAAGACGGTTTTGTTTTTTCTGTTTGAATTGTAAAATATTGTCAGGGATTTTGTTTTTGTTGTCCGGGGGATTTTTTTTCATAAGGCCGTTATGGTAACACTAAAAAGGCAGGCAATACAACATCCGCGGCCAACCAGGGGGTGTTGTATTGCGCAAATTATCTACGGCAAACTAACGGGAGCGCCATGCACACAACCACACAGGAAAATCACGTCACAAACGCATTACGTAAATTGTAGCGTAATGAAAAAAATCCTGCTAAAATACCAGCCGTTCTAACGACACGAAATAACATTGCGGAAAGACCGGGATCAGCAAACCGGAATTAAAAAAAACATGACAGGAATAATCAAAAAGATCTGGAGATTTTTCTCCTCCACCACCCTGACGGTGGTGATTGCCTTTATCGTCTGCCTTGTTGCCGGATGGGGCTCGATTCTCGTCATGCGAAACCGCGAGTTCTACGACGGCATCGAACACGAGTTGTTTTTCCCCTGGCTCTTTACCACCGGCACGCAGAACCTGAACCTTACCTACTGGATGTTCGCCCTGGTCGTCCTGATTACACTTTTCGGCATGAATACGACCGTTTGCACCACAGACAGGCTCTACGCGATATTCAAACACAAAAGACCGCTTAAAGGCGTACTACCCCACCTCGTACACATTGGCTTCATAGTCGCTCTTATCGGGCACGGCGTTGGCAGCCTTTTTGGTTTTCAATCGTATGACAACTTTGTTGTAAAAGGTCAACCAGTGCCGGTGCCGAACACGCCCGGACTGACCATGCGCCTTGACGACATGGACTCGGAGTTCGATTACCGGGGCCGACCCAAACGGCTTTCAACCACCATGACTATTTTAAAAGATACGGTCGAGATCAAGACCCATGACATAGAGATGAACAAACCGCTTTTATACGACGGCCTTGCCTTTTACCAGACGAATCAGGGACAGATCACAACAGGAATAAAACTGAGAATTGACGGCGGGGTGGAAAAAGAAGTCGCCTTTGATAAGAGTTTCAGTGCCGCCGACGGCAGGCGGTTTTTCATGGGCAGGTTTTATAGAGACCTCGCTATTGACGCAAAGGGTAAGTACTATTCCCGCTCGGATAAGTTCAGGAACCCGCATCAGGAGATTACCACTGTAAGTGACACCGGCACGGGCCAGAGCGCAATGCTTGCCTTAAAAAACCCAGGCTCCAGCGTAACGCTTGCAGGTAGAACAATAACCCTTTCCGGGTACGCCGTATCGCCTTACGCGGTGCTTACTGTAAAACACGACCCGAGCATCTGGTTTATCATAGTCGGCTCGGCGATACTGGTTACGGGCATGATCGGGTTATTGTTCCTGATGCCGGGGCGAGGTGAGCTTATGAAAAGACCGGGACAGGCATCGAACGGAGGCGGGGACGGACATCCACATAGTTAACATCCCCACACGTAATCTGTGTCATAGAAAAATTCAAAGGGTGCACTGGACGTTATGGAAGCTCTGTCCGCCCGATGATTTGTAGCCGGGCCTGGGGCCGGAGAAGGTTTCATCAAGGACTTCGAGTTCAGAAATATCATGCAGATAATAGTGCCTCCACCCCTGCCCTTCGTCCGACTCGCTGTGCCCGCGCACGAACCACGCGCTAAGCGAGAGGTGCTCGTTCTCATCGTATGCAACCATATGAGGCTCCACAACCCTCATACCGTTTTCATAAAAAAACTTGACTAACTTTCGACCTTTAATGGCCTCGCATAGAGTGTTTTGCATAAGTATTTATATTAGCACAGCATTTGGTATGTGTCAAAACGCAGCACATCGGGTGGCTTACGCCCATAGGAATGTTCAGGTAGCGGGTTCAGGTTTGCAACCTGAACCCTTCTATTACAAGTAGGGAGTATTGATAAATGGGTTCAATTTGCAAATCTTAACCCATGTTTTCTTTGTCATTCCTGCGAAAGCTGGGTCATTGCGAGGAGCGAAGCGACGAAGCAATCTTATCTTTACTCCCTCTCCCCCAAGGGAGGTGTCAGGGGACACACGGGCTGGGTGAAGGGGTAGTTTCGGCGCGGGGACGCACCGAAACATCAAAAATAACTCTACAATTTAGTGAACCAATCTTTATCAATGGTAACTTCTTCAATCATTTGAGTTTTAATTCCAAGATCAAACTCTTTCAACTTATCTGCAAGTTGCTCACCATTAACAAGGTCAATAGGTGGAGCACCATCTCTCGTAGCTTCTCTTATGGCTGCAGGTGTAAATGTACCGGTGGTTATAAATAAACCTTTATCAGCTCTCCCCACCATTGCGCCTCTAAAATCTCTTATTGCACCAGCTGATACTGAACCTTGATACTTCTTGCATTGAAAAATAACATGAAAGCTCATAAAACCATGTATCTTGGCAATACCTTTCCCGTCAATACCACCATCACCTGTTCTTCCAGTAACCTCAACTTGAACAAACCCAGACTCTCTCAAGAGACGCTGTGTAAGCCTTTCAAAGCCATCAGGTGAAATTTCTTTCGTAAGAATATGATACAACTCTTCACGCCATCCCTGAGTTTTTAACGTATCACTATTATATAATTCAATTTGTTCATTTGTTACTTGTTTAGTTTTTTGCTCTGTTTTGGTTTTATTTGATTCCCGAACAGCCTTCACAACAACTTTCGGAGATACCTTTCTTTTCTCCTTTGCAAGCCTTGTCAAAGCCCATACGCCTCGGCTGGAATTTTCGAGGAACCCAAATGTTTTTAAATAGGTTCTTGCCCATGCCAACCTATAAGCAACTTCGGTCTGATTACTCTTCTCTGTATTATGTGGAATTGATGAAATCTTATCATCAATATTTTCAAGTTCAAGTACCTTCTCATATATTTCATAAATAGAACCTGAACCGCCAAGCGCAAAAAGGGCATCTAATAACGGATTCATTAGTGAATCATAAGTAGGCATCGTATTTCTCATGTTGATTCCTTATTCTTGAGTCTTAAGTTGAGTAAAGAAACGAAGTAAATTAGAACATTTATTATGAGCAATAATATACATTTTTTCAACAAAATTTTCAACTTTGAACTTAAAGAAACTCTCTTAAGTATAATCGTACCCCCTCCCCACACCTTTACTATTCCTGCCCGAAATATTATAATAATAAATTGGATTAAAATTTTTCCATAACAAAAGGCAGGTATGACTTTACACGGCACAATGCATTTAGATAACGTCGCGCCGGACTCGTTAAGTAGCGTTCCGCGCGTTCAGACCAACCCCAAAAGGTGGGACGGAAGCGGATGGGATAAATTTAAAAAAGACTTCTCAAAAGCAGTCGGTTTTAAATTAACGATTAGCGAGGCCACAGCCGACCGCTCCATCTTCGTTACAGACGCCGGAGGGCTTGCTTACGGAATGCCGCACGGGGTGTTAAGGCCAAGGTGCGCCGCGGACGTAGCCGCTGCATTGAAGGCGGCCCAGAAGCACGCCGTCCCTGTAACGGTCCGGGGCGGTGGGCTTGGCACCGAAGGCGAGGCAGTCGCCTTCGGCGGACTTTTAATAGATATGCAATCGCTTAATCGTGTAATAAAAATCGACAAAAAAGCAATGACCGTACGCACGGAGGCGGGTATTTTCTGGCACCACCTGGCAGAAGAACTGCGACGTGACGGGCTTGATTACCTCTCTGCCCCTCTTAACTTCACTTCCACGGTCGGTGCTGTTCTGGGCGTTGGTGGGGTGGACATAAACTCGGCCAAGTTCGGGTGCAGCGCGGACCAGGCCACCTCGCTCAAGGTCGTCACCCCTACGGGCGAGATTGTCAGTTGTTCACCAAGAAGAAACAAAGACCTGTTCAACAGGGTTATTTTTGGCTACGGGCAGTTCGGGGTGATTGTAGAGGCAAAATTAAAGATACGACCTTTCACCCCCCTTAAGATGCACTACTATTATTACGGCTCGCTTCGGACGGCAATAGAAGACTTAAGGGTTATAGTGGAAGAGGAGCTGTCCGATTACTCGGGAATTTTAACGATTATGGACCGGGCAATTACGCTGCTTGTAGCGTTCGACACGGACCAGGCGGAAGATGAGTTTTTAGCTCACACGGAGAAAAGACTTCGCGGACACGGGGAGCTGGGTTTCGCCATTAGGACGGCACTCTTTTACGGGCTTCGCCCGTGGCGTTTCAGGGAAGCGATCTTTCTTGCGCAGAGGCGCTTTACCCTGTTCCCTGACTTAAAACGCGCTGAACACACGGACGAAGACGGCAAGATCGTGGACCGCACTGTCGTGTTCTCGCGCGCCGTGTGGAAGCACTGGGGAGATAAAAAAATGACCATACCCGACCTCTCGGCCTGTGAAGAGGATTTTATAGAGGCGGTCGAACGGGGAAACAGGGTGTGCAAAAAATACTTCAGGTTTTATACAATGTACTGCGTCGGAATAAAAAAAATGAATAACAACAAAGACGATGCGCACTACGAGATGTCCTGCATACCCAAACAAGCAAAACGCTTTGCCTACGGGTGCGAGTTCGAGCCTGTGGCGGAAAAAGAAAATCACAGCCGCGACTACTTACAAAGATTTAAAAACGATATATACGACATAGGCGTTGACATGGGACTAAGCTGCTATAGGTTTGGCGGCATGATGAGGGGATATATAAGGCGTCTGTTTGGCGACGAGATGGTGGACAGGCACATGGAAATGAAAAAGAAAGCAGACCCGGCTACAATACTAAACAAACACACGGTTTTTTAGAAGGCCAATATGACAGACGCAACAGACAAATCACATAAAAAAATACAGGTAACGCTGCCAAAAGCATCCGCAGGCGTGGAATACAGGACGTGCCGCGGGTGCGGGCTTTGCCTGCTACCGTGCCCTGTGTTCAAGAGTACGGGCGACATAACCAGGACAGCGCACGGACGCATGAAGGCACTCCAGTGGGGCGCAGAGGTTACGGAACTTGCCGACTCAATCGACGAATGCATCCTTTGCGCAGCGTGTGAACCAACATGCCCCGTTAGTGACAACAACATAACAGGTTTCACATTAACTCAACGCCGGGAACTGAACACACAGAGAGTGGATCGACCCCAGTGGTATCCAAAGACCTCAAGCGCCAACAATATAAAACAAGAGCATGCAAAGAAAGAAGTTGTCCTTATATTAAATAAAGGCCTGATTGACGATACTGCTCTTGCTGAAAAAGTCGTTACCCTGCTCGGTGGCGCGCGCAAGGTCTCTGTCGTTTATTTTGATTCGGATATTTTTGAGACAGGGCTTGACGGTTCTGACGACTCACTTAAAGGTCTTATCAGAAGCGTTAAAGATGCGCGTAATATTATTTCTACAAACGGCTTGATCATGTCGGAATTAAGAGAGGTGCTGCCAGGTAAGAAAATCTCTACCCTTGGCGAGTCTTTACTGTTATTAAAGAAAATTCAGCAGGGGCT
>CBDUXY010000050.1:0-15311 GCA_965371305.1 uncultured bacterium | reverse complement strand
CCCTACGGCAAAGCCCGGATAAAAACAACACTTAACGCCGGAGAAACGCTTCAGGAGTGGCAGCGCCTTTCACCAAAAAGCGCAATACTTAATAACGTCCGTACATCCGGGCTGGTAACTCTGGACATAAGCTGCAAAGGCATGAGAAACGGGCTTTTCACCATGCAGACACTCGCCGATTTCACCGGCGCCGAGGTTGCCTACAAAAACTCGTTTCAAAAGAAAAACAACCTCCCTCTAACAATCAAATCAACCTTCACAAAAAACAAACAATCCGTTATGACGGACAAAACCAAAATTCAGTTTGGTTCCTCCAACCTTGACGTTGATACCCATTACAAGAAACAAAACGGCGCATACCTGGTTCGTATCAGTTCGGATGACCTCAGCTTTTACGATTTTGCAAGCGCAACCCCTTATTTTACCGAAGACGACACGACAAAAGGGAAGATAAGCCTGAACATCACAAGAGAGAGAAACGACAGGTCGGAGAGACCGAGATACGGCGGAGAGCTAAGGCTTGAAAACGGGCTATTCAAGACCAAACTGCTTGCAAGGGCCGTGCGCGACATGGACGCAGTCGTAAAACTAAACGGGACCGAAGGTAAAATCACACTCCATAACATGGAGGTCGCAAAAAGCTCACTTTCAGGAAAAATAGACCTGGTGGACATAGAAAAGGGCATCATAGATTATAACCTTTTCTTTGATTACCTTAACCCCAAGGACTTTCTGCGCCCTATCGAAAAGTCGCGCAAGACCCCACCCTTCCTTACCGGCAAGGGCAAGATTACAGCTACAACAGGCGTCATTCTCAACAAGGTCAGCTTCGACAATCTCTCGACCGGCGTTATTATGGACAAAAAAACAACACTTTTTTCACCTCTTGAGTTTACCTCTCACAACGCAATCGTAGACGGCAGCTACGAGCGTGCAAGAACGGTTGACGTGCCCTACAAATTTAAGACTAATCTCAGGATATCAAGCGCCAAACTGCCAGGCCTTTTAAGGGAACTCGGCGTAAAAAATCGGATCCTATCGGGAAAACTAACGGCTGAATTAGACATTACGGAAAACCGCGTTGAGGAAGGCAGTCCGGCCGGGGCAGGACTTAACGGCACGGCAAAAGCAACGGCAATAGACGGAAAACTCTGGAAACTGCTTTTTATAAGCAAGATATTTTCGATAGTTAACATTATCAGCATTGATGAACTCTTTGAAGAAGGACTAAAGTACAAACAAATCACAGGCAACTTCACCATGAAAGACGGGGTCATAAAAAGCGAGGATATTCAACTCGACAGCAAATCGCTTAAAATGTCCGCCGTAGGCGAGATTGACGCCACAAAAGCCACCGTAGACGCTATTATCGGGGTGCACCCGCTTGTTACCATCGACAAAATAATATCCACCATCCCTCTTGCCGGCTGGATAATCGCGGGCGAAGAAAGAAGCACCATCATCATGTATTATAAAATGACAGGACCGCTGAAAGACCCGGACGTCAACGCGCTTCCGATAAAAAGCATTGGCAAGAAAGTACTTGGCATATTCACGAGAATACTGACGTCACCGATAAAAATAATCGAGCCGCTCGTTCCGGGCGTACCGCCTGGTTCGGAGGGTAAAAAGAAACAGGGAACAACACCCGAAACGCCGCCGGAAAAACCGGCACACACGCCGACAAAATCACCTTCGCCCTCGACACCACCTGAGTCCCCACCAAAAGGACACTAACAGACGCAGCGTTGCCAGAATCAAGCGTTATACCTGCCAACGCACAACCCTAAACAACTTAAACCAGCACC
Source organism: uncultured bacterium (assembly GCA_965371305.1). Lineage (GTDB taxonomy): Bacteria > Desulfobacterota > GWC2-55-46 > GWC2-55-46 > DRQE01 > CBDUXY01. The sequence goes on along the minus strand of CBDUXY010000050.1, from coordinate 13,503 downwards.
GGCAAAGGCAAAAGGAGCCAGAGTAAAAAAAATGTTCAAACAGAGAAAAGGATTCTGGAACAAATTGAAGGTCGACTGGTACAGGAAAGGTCTCGTTGGTTCAGGCGTATCAAAGGCGGTGATGAAAGTTGTGCTGCCAAAGACCGGGAAATGCAGGACCTTTCTTGACGTTGGCTCAGGACCGGGCACTCTTACCCTGCCCCTTGCCAGTGCCGGAAAAAGCGTTACCGCGCTTGACCCCTCCCCGCACATGATAAGCGCCTTAAAAGAAGAGGCAAAGGCACTTGGGCTTAAAAAAATAAAGACCGTCACCGCCCTTTGGGGTAAAGTCGAGCTTAAACAACACGACGCCGTAATATGCGCAAACGTGCCGGAGCTGCTTCGCGGCTCGTCTGACTTCTTTAAAGACGCTAACGAGCTTGCGCGGAAGTACGTTTTTATTATCTGCGCCGCAGACCCGTTTGCCGACAAGTTTTTCTATAAAGACCTGTTCCCGCTAATCTACGGCAGGCAGTTTGAACCGAGGACGGATTACCTTGACGCCTACACAAGGCTGCATGCACTTGGCATATTCGCAAACATAGAGATAATAGAATACAACTTTGACCAACCCTTTGACGACATGACCGAGGCAATGGAGTTCTGGCGCGAATACATGGGGCTTGTCACAAATGAACACGACAAGAAGCTTGAAAAGTATCTTAAGAAAAAACTAATCAAAAGCAGAAAGGGCCTTGTGGCGCGGTTCCATAAAAAAAGCGCCGTTATCTGGTGGAAGAAAGAAAAAAAGAAATGAAAAAGGAATAAATATTTGTTATTCCCACGCATGCGGGAATCCGACAGTGAGGAGATATGAAGATAAAAAAAGTTTTGAAAATCTGCATAGTGCTGTTTACATGCTTTATATTCTTTTCATGTAGCGCAAAATATACAATAGAAGACTTTGGATTTGCAATTGAACGAATTTACACGTCTAATCTTCCAAGAGAAGCTTTCGATGCACATTATGCATATTATTTCCTCAATCCGGAAGTCGGCATAAACGCACAACAACATTTTATTTCCTACATGGAAACTTACAAAGGAATGGGTTTTATGATTATTAATGATAAGGCTGTTTTAACGGATCAATCATTATCTAATATACGCATCGGATTACTATATGAGAAGATGGGCAAAGCTGAATTGGCCAAGAGGCACTACGACATGGCTGTCGATCTGTATAAGCAAACCGGTAAAGAAGATATAACAAAAAAGAGGCTCGTGAAACTTATTAATTACATGGACAATCATTTTGCAACATGGGTTGAAGAAAAAAGCTATGACAAGGATACTCCAAAAGAATTAGTATATAAAAAATATTATGAAGAACAACTAGAAGATAATAATAATGAGTAAGTCATAAGTCTGAATACCACCCCCTACCTGCTTTTCTCCACCCCAATTCTTTCGCAAAACCCGTATATCTTGCACTCGGAACAATAAGGCGACACGGGTTTACAAAGGTTCTGGCCGTAGGCAACAAGAAGGTCGTTAATAGGTATCCAGTATTTTGCCGGCAGCTTCGCGCGTAACGCTTGTTCGGTCTTGTCAGGGGTTTTCGTCTGTACGTAGCCCCAGCGGTTGGTAATCCTGTGCACGTGTATGTCAACGCAGATGCCGGGCAAGCCGTAGCCAAGAGTAATAACAAGGTTCGCTGTTTTCCTGCCGACCCCTTTTAATGCTGTAAGGCCTTCTATGGTGTCGGGTGTTCTTCCGCCGTGCTCCTCCACCAGCACCTTAGAGAATTCCTTTATATCCCGTGCCTTGTTCCTGTAAAAGCCTGCCGGATATATGGCCTTCTCAATTAATGAAACCCGGAGTCTCGACATCTCCTCCGGGGTTTTGGCCAGAGCGAAAATCCTGTTTGAGGCATCTCGCGTAACGTCGTCTTTTGTGCGAAGGCTTATGATACACGACACAAGCACCTGATACGGGTCACGCGTAGCATCCGACACCTCTGTTACGGCAGGGGTCTGGAAACGCTCAAACTCGCGACGTAATATAGAGAATACTTTTGGCAGATCTGTATTTTGCATGAGTTAAAAAAAGTCCTTTCAGAAATGGAATCAAATCAAAAGGTGTCATAAAACACGGTAAAATGCAAGGAGAAGACAAAACCATTTGCAAGTAAGGCTTACGGATTTTTTGAGACAAGGAAATAAAAAGCTACATAAAATCCCCGTTTATCCCTCTTAATTTTTCTTATAGTAAACACGTTTATCGAAACGTTTGAAAGCAGAGATATTAGGATTACGCCGCTTATTTTTCTCAATAACAGGCTTCAACTCTTTATAATCCGCACGCCATACCTCACAAAGTTTGTAGTCTTGGTTAAGCAATCCAAGAAGGGCATAATCAAATTCGTGTTTTGAAAAACTACTGACTCTCCCAGAGTCCTTTGGTAAACCTCTTGACTCACTTCTTCGTGTTTTGATTTGCACTCGCATGCCTTTTTTATCAATAGCGTCGTAACCTTCAGAGCGAGGATTTGATACTAAGCTTAAGCCAAGTTCATAGCAAATAAGTGCCTCGCCAACTTCTCCAGTTATACCAAGCTTACGAGAGCCACCTGTTTGCTTCTCATAATCTAAAGCTGCTCTAATCGCCGTTTTGACTTTCTTGATAATATCTTTATTAATCCTAATTGTATTCTCATTTTTCATCAATCACCTCATAATATAAAATATCATAGTTGATACTACAATTTATTATTCTACAACTTAACTAACTAAAAATCCCAAAATTATACACAACATCATAAATAGTATCATGCAAACAGAGCATCAGAACAATCCATACCAAGGCGCGACGATGGTTTGAAGTTGAGGTAATACTTTTAGTACGCCGAAACGACAAACCAAGGAGCAACACAGGTATGGGAAGTTCTGGCGCTCTGTACACAACAAAAAAAGGGCGGCCCGCTTTTGCGGACCGCCCGGTTGTATTACATTACTACGGAAAAGCAGGTGAAAAACAGCTTACATCATGCCGCCCATGCCACCCATTCCACTCATGCCGCCCATGCCTGACATGTCCGGCATACCGCCGCCTGCGCCGTCTTCCTTTGGCTTTTCGGCTATCATGGCTTCGGTGGTGAGCAGAAGTCCGGCTATTGAAGCCGCATTCTGCAGAGCTATCCTTGCAACCTTGGCCGGGTCGATGACGCCTGCCTTAATAAGGTCTTCGTACTGGTCGCGAGCAGCGTTAAAACCAAGTGCGCCTTTGCTGTTCTTAACCTTCTCAACCACAATAGAACCTTCGCAGCCTGCATTTGCCACTATCTGGCGAATCGGCTCCTCCAGGGCGCGTTTTACGATGTTCACGCCAAACTGCTCGTCCCCGACGAGATCAAGCTTCTCCCTGGCCTTTATGGCCCTTATGTAGGCCACGCCGCCGCCCGGGACAACGCCTTCTTCAACGGCTGCCCTTGTTGCATGCAGTGCGTCTTCCACTCTATCTTTTTTCTCTTTCATCTCGATCTCGGTTGCGGCGCCGACATTGATTACGGCCACTCCGCCAACGAGCTTTGCAAGCCTTTCCTGAAGCTTCTCACGGTCGTAGTCGCTGGTGGATTCTTCTGACTGCACCCTGATCTGCTTAACTCTTGCATCGATGTCTTTTTTGGAACCTGCGCCGTCGATGATGGTGGTGTTTTCCTTGTCAATGACGATCCTCTTTGCGCGTCCAAGGTCTTCTACCTCTACGCCTTCGAGATTGGTGCCAAGCTCCTCGGCGATAAGTTTACCGCCTGTGAGGACGGCTATGTCCTCGAGCATTGCCTTTCTTCTGTCGCCAAAACCAGGTGCCTTAACGGCTGCTGCGTGCAGCGTACCGCGAAGCTTGTTTACGACGAGTGTTGCAAGGGCCTCACCCTCAATGTCCTCGGAAAGGATAAGAAGAGGCTTTTGAAGCTTTGCTATCTTCTCGAGCACGGGAAGCAGGTCCCTCATGCTGGATATTTTTTTCTCGTGAATAAGTATGAATGCGTCTTCGAGCACGCACTCCATCCTCTCGGTATCTGTTACCAGGTACGGAGAAAGGTAGCCACGGTCGAACTGCATACCCTCGACAACGTCAAGCACGGTTTCCATGCCCTTTGCCTCTTCAACGGTTATAACGCCTTCCTTGCCGACCTTTTCCATTGCGTCCGCGATTATCTCGCCGATGGCGTCGTCGCCGTTAGCGGAGATGGTGCCGACCTGGGCTATCTCGGTCTTGTTGTTTACAGGTTTTGAAAGCTTCTCAAGCGCGCCGACTGCCGCCTTAACGGCCTTTTCTATGCCTCTTTTAAGGTCCATCGGGCCGTGGCCTGCAGCTACGAGCTTGCTGCCCTCGCGGAATATTGCCTGGGCAAGTATGGTCGCCGTAGTGGTGCCGTCTCCTGCAACGTCGCTTGTCTTGCTTGCGACTTCCTTCACCATCTGCGCGCCCATGTTCTCGAACTTGTTCTCAAGCTCTATTTCCTTGGCAACGGTCACGCCGTCCTTTGTGATTATAGGCGCGCCAAAGCTCTTCTCTATTACTACGTTTCTGCCCTTGGGGCCAAGAGTTACCTTGACCGTATCGGCAAGGATGTTAATGCCGTTTAACATAGCACCCCTTGCGTTGTGGCTATAACTTATTTCCTTAGACATATCTTACTACCTCCGTTTAATTTATACTTTTTCAATTTCTTATTTGCTGCGTTTCAGTTCGGGTTTAAGTCCCTTCCAGGGGCCATAACATGGCCCCCGGGCAAACCTCCATGGATAACACTTAACACTCAACAATGCCGAGTATATCTTCTTCTCTCATTATAAGATACTCATTGCCGTCGATTTTTATGTCGGTTCCGGCGTACTTTGAAAATATAACCTTCTGACCTTTTTTCACGTCGACCGGGCTGAGTTTGCCCTGCTCGTCTTTTTTGCCAGGTCCGACTGAAATTATCTTACCTTCTGCCGGAGCTTCTTTTGCGGAATCCGGAATTATAATCCCACCCTTTGATTTTTCCTCTTCCTTAAGTCTCTCTACGATGACCCTGTCGTGTAAGGGTCTGATCTTTGTAGCCATTGATATTGCCTCCCTGTTATGTTGTTGTTATTTAAAAACCTTATACAGCAAAAACTTTTTCCTGTGTTTATGAAAAAAGTAATATAGGAACGCCTGATTGGTTTGTCAAGGCTTTTTGGCGCTCTTGGGGTGAGAGTGCTAAAAATAATGAAAAAAAAACCGTATTATTGAAAAAAGCATCAAAATCAGATACAATAAGTATAACAGATATAACTTCCCCCGCATGGCGGGTTTAATGCCCGCAACCTGGATCAGTAGTATTTTGCAACATATTTCCTTACCCTGCTCCGTGGTCAAGGGACAACTTAACGGAGGTGACAACCAATGCTTATCGAACTTACACCTCTTGAACTCTTTCGCTCTCTGGTTATGAAGGCGATAAAAGACCAGGGGCTTGAGACTTCCGAGATGGTCGAATATTACCTCTCAAGCCTGCTCGCCGATTTTGTCAGAGCTGGAAAACTCTCTAAAGAAGCGTTTGCAACAAGGCTTCTAAAGGCCACGGCTTCGGATCACAAGAAAAAACTCCGACTCTTAAAGGAGCTTGGCGACTCTTCGCTATTTCTCTCAGGCTATTTCCAGGAGAGCCTTAATACGAGAGTCGTGGACATAGAATACTACATGGACATGGGGGCCATAAGTTACTACAAGCTTGCAGGACACCTTGACTCACGCACCATGAGCTACGGCAGCGCTCATGGTGAGGACTTAAGCGACCTGTTCACGGAGCTTTCGGAAAAATTTGCCGAGTTCGTGGAAGTGCTGACGCAGGTCAGCGAACGCACGCATATGAAAACACCCAGAGACATTTTAAAACTCTACGAAAAATGGTTAAAGACAAAAAACCCTCACACCGAAGCCCTGTTGCGTGAACTCGGCATAGACCCTGTTGACGTGCCTACAGGGCAGTTGCATTGAACAAATGTTAAATTCTCATTTTAAAAAAGAATGACAGATAATCGCTTTGATTACGCTTCTGCCAACGTTGATCGGTTTAATTATCGCAATTGCTATTCCATTGCTGAAAAAGTAGTTTTGGTGGGCACAGCCCACCCTACCTGGCTTCTCGCAATGACCCTGCTTTCGCAGGGATTCCAAAAACAAAAAAACTCCGTTTGCCTTGAGCCTGTCGAAAGACTAACAAAACCACCCCAAAACTTCCTCTGGAAATGCCTTTTCAATTAAGTTATAATTAATAGTTGGATTGCCTGATTGCAGGCGCGCTTTACCTACTACGCTTATACCAAAAACAAACATGAACAAAAACATAAAACATAAAGAACTCTCCGCACCCGCCACGGGGCTTAGTCCCGGGTCAGGGCTGAGTTCAATGGCATTCGACCTGCCTCCTGCAAAAGACAAGGGAGAGCTGATCGTCGAAGGGCTTCGGCAGAACAATCTTAAAAACATAAACCTTCGTATCCCGCACGATAAGATTACCGCCGTTGTCGGCCCGAGCGGGTCGGGAAAGTCCACCCTTGCCTTTGATACGCTTTTTGCCGAAGGGCGCTGGCGGTTTGTTGAATCTCTTTCGACTTACACACGCCTATTTCTTGAACGCATGGACCGCCCGAAACTCGACAACATCCGAAACGTTCGCCCTGCCATAGCCATAGAGCAGAAAAACCCGGTCCGCACAAGCCGCTCCACGGTCGGCACGGCAACCGAGCTGAACGACTACCTTCGAATCCTCTTTGCCCGCATAGGAAGGCTTCACTGCACTGAGTGCAAAACGCCCGTAGAACCGACAGACCCTGTCGCAGCATCTGAAAAACTGCTATCCGAACATGACGGCAAAAAAGCCCTCGTTGGTTTTACTGTTTGTATAAATGATATTAGCAAAAAGAATATTGACAAAGAGACAAAAGATAGAGAAATAAAAAAGATCTTCGCCACCCTGCTCTCAAAAGGCTTTATAAGGATTAAGGCAGGCAGTGAAACAATCGACATAAGTGAACCCGGTTTCAAACCGGAAGAAATAAGCAGCAACGAAATTAAAGTTATTACCGACAGGCTCGTACTTTCCACTGAGAGCAAAGGCCGTCTTGTGGATTCCCTTGAAACGGCCTTTTACGAAGGGGGGCAAAGGGCCTGGGTAGAGGTGCTTGGCGGGGAAGAACCTGGCAACAGCATTTTTAGCTTTACGTCGCTGCTCGAATGCCGGGCGTGCGGCGAGGAGGTCGAAAAACCAACCCCGCTCTTATTCTCGTTCAACCACCCTGTCGGGGCCTGTCCCGAGTGCCGGGGATTCGGCAACATACTCAAATACGACGAAAGCAAGTTCGTACCCGACCCCGGGCTTACTCTGCGCCAGGGCGCAATAGAGCCGTGGACAAAACCCGCCTACACGTGGTGGTACGAAGAGCTTGAAAAACATGCCGATGCTTACGCCGTGTGCCTTGATACAAAGTTCTGCCAGCTCTCCAAAGAGGAACGGCGGGTAATCTTCGATGGTACTGACGACTTCGACGGCATAAACGGTTTTTTCTCGTACCTTGAGACAAAGAAATACAAGCTCCACGTAAGGGTATTCCTGTCCAGGTACTCGAGCCAGTTTGGCTGCCCCGGATGCAGCGGAGCAAGGCTCAAAAAGAGAGCCCTTTCCGTGTTGCTCGGAGGGCTTAACATCTCGGAGTTCTGCGACCTTACGATAGAACAGGCAGACTTGTTTTTCCGCGACCGCGACAAGGACATGAGCGACTATGAAAAAGACGTATCAAAAGAAGCCCTCAGGCAGATAAAGCTGAAGCTTGAATTCCTGAACCAGACCGGGCTTGGGTACCTGACACTTTCACGCCTCACCCGCACCCTTTCCGGCGGCGAGGCGCAGCGCGTTACCCTTGCAAACCAGCTCACCTCGGCCCTGTCCGGAGTGCTCTATATACTTGACGAACCGTCTGTCGGACTACACCCGCGAGACATCACCCTGCTCGTTGAGCAGATAGAGAAACTAAAGGCCCGCTCCAACACGGTGGTGGTTGTGGAGCACGACCTGAGCATAGTGAAAGCTACCGACTACGTCGTGGAACTCGGCCCAGGCTCAGGAGATCAGGGGGGGCGGCTTGTGTACGCAGGCACTACAAAGGGGTTCCTTAATACGGCCTGCACCCTGACGTCACAGTACCTGACCGGAGAAAAAGAAATAAAAACGCCTCAATGGAGGAGGAAGGGGAAGAACGGCAAACTCAGGCTCACAGGCGCGCGCGGAAACAACCTGAAGTCAGTTGACCTGACCATCTCGCTTGGGACGTTAACCTGCGTAACAGGCGTTTCAGGTTCGGGTAAAAGCACCCTTATCATGGACACCCTGGTCAGGGCCCTTGCCCCGCGCTTTGGCATAAAAACAGAGCGCGCACTTGCCCACGACCGACTTTCCGGAGCTGAGAACGTATTTGCCATGAGACTCATAAATCAGGAACCTATAGGCAAAACACCAAGGAGCAACCCTATAACCTACATAGGGGGGTTCAACGACATAAGAAAATACTTCGCCGGACTTAAACAATCGGCAGGGGCGGGACTGACACCAGGGAACTTCAGCTTCAACGTCCCGGGAGGACGCTGCGAGAGCTGCAAGGGCGAAGGGGTGGAAAAGCTTGAGATGTATTTTCTCCCGGACATGTACGTTAAGTGCGAGTCGTGCGACGGCAAACGCTACAAGACACAGGTGCTTGAAATAAAACACCTGGGACGGAACATATTCGACGTACTCAACATGACCTTTGACGAGGCCTACGGATATTTTGCCGACTTGCCCGCACTTACGAAAAAGATCGCAGTCCTTCGCGAGGTCGGGCTTGGTTATCTGAAACTCGGTCAGGCCGCAACTACTCTATCGGGCGGCGAGGCGCAGCGCTTGAAGATAGCGCGCGAACTTACGGGCAAAGACGAACCAGGGTGTCTGTACATACTTGACGAACCGACAACGGGCCTGCACCCGGACGACATAAAAAAGCTGCTCTCCGTGCTCGGCCGCCTTGTTGACACGGGAAACACAGTAATAGTAATTGAACACAACCTTGACTGCATAAAGACGGCCGACTGTGTAATAGACCTTGGCCCTGAAGGCGGCGACGGCGGAGGAGAAATAATCGCCACTGGCACGCCGGAAGAAGTAGCCATAACAAAAGGCAGCCACACGGGCCGGTATCTGAGGGGTGTGCTTGGAGAGGGGTAAGTTAAACTCCCCCTCCCCTCAGTCCCCTCCCATCAAGGGAGGGGAAGATCAACTGGTTTCCTGCTTTCACTGGAATGACATTAAATCAACATCGGTGATCCGTTCATACTTCGACAGGCTCAGTACGAACGGTATTTTATATTGGAAGTTTAAGGCGTAATTCTTGACGTTTCGGTGCGTCCCAGCGCCGCTACCGCCCCCCTCACATCAACCCCACAAAACACAAAATATACACAAAATATTTTGTGCTATGATATTGAATATAGATATAACAGGACAAGTTGGTCGTAAATATAACCTGTCATAACAAAAGGTATAAGATATTGAAGCCAAGCATTAAGACAATCACGGTGAAAACACTTCTGACCGTAATCCTGATTGCGGCCCTTATCATGACGGCCATAATAGGGTTCGGCTTCAGAAGCCTTTCAAATAGAATAGTCAGGAACCAGGCCCTTGCAACGTCTGAGCTGGTGAAGGCCGGCCTTACCTCTCATATGAAGGCCGGCATAATGGACAAACGCGACTACTTCCTCGAAGAGATTAAAACCGTCCACAATATAGAGAAGATCAAGATCATACGCTCGGCCGAAGTGAACAGGCAGTTCGGCGAAGGTAACGGGCTTGAACAATTGGTAGACGCTAACTCACAAAAGGTCTTCGAGTCAAAAAAACCTCTTTTTATTATTGACGAATACAGCCGCACAGCCCACATCCGGGCCCTGGTACCTTACGTAGCCTCCACAGAGGGAAGGCTCAACTGCCTTGGATGCCATCAAGTGCCGGAAGGTACGGCGCTTGGCGTGGTCGATATACAAATGGACGTTACCGAATACCGGAACTTCGCCTTTGCCATTATCTTTATCATAGCCCTGACCTCGATATTTTTAGTCGTTCTTATCATTGTTAATACCTTCAGGACCATCGAGACATATGTAAAAGAACCGCTTGAAACCCTCATAGACAAGGCCGACGAGGCATATCACACCAATCAGCCCCTTGACGAGTTAAAGTTTGAGAGCCTTGAGTTCCAAAATGTCGCAAAGGAGATAAACCTGTTTAACAGCGACCTGAAGAGGACCCACCGAATTCTTGAGGAAAAGAACCTGGAGCTGATAGCGCTTAACGACGAAATAGAAGACACACTGAGAGAGACGGTCTTTACCATGGGCGTTATAGAGGAACAACGCTCCAAAGAGACGAAAAATCACACAAAACGCGTTACGCAATACTGCATGCTGATAGCAGGGAAACTCGGGCTCTCTGACGACGAGATAATGCTCATTGGCGACGCCGCACCTCTACACGACATAGGGAAGATCGGCATTTCCGACTACATACTGCTCAAGAGCGACAAGCTTACGAAAGCAGAATTCGAGTTGATGAAGTCGCATACAAAAATAGGGCACGAGATGCTTGTTCACTCCAACCGGGAAATACTCAAGGCCGCGGCCATAATAGCCGCGCAGCACCATGAGAGGTGGGACGGCACGGGTTATCCTGAAGGGCTTAAAACGGACAACATCCATATTTTTGCGAGGATTACCGCGCTTGCCGACGTGTTCGACGCCCTTTCGACCAAACGTACATATAAAGAGGCATGGAAGATGCAAGACGTTATAAATGAAATTGTAAGTCAAAGGGGAAGACACTTTGACCCGGCTCTTGTGGATATATTCCTTAAAAATACAAGTGATTTCCTGACAATACACGACAAGTACGGGGCCAGGTAATTTACGAATCAACACAGCCCCTGGCTGCGGCGACGGCAAACATGAGCGCAAAAGTTAACCTCACAACCAACCGAAATCGCCACAAAACCGTTAACAAATCAGCCAAGCCCCTGGCTGCTTTTCTTTCTTGACACCCGCATGCTTTCCCGTTACTATAGAATGTCATAAAATGAGGAAAAATTACCTCAAAATTTCACAGGAGTTAAATAGAGTTTATGCCGGAAATTAAAAAGATCATCTTTATAGAGACCGAACCACCTGACTTTCACGTATTTACCAAGACCCCGATACCAAGGCTCGGGACCATACTGTTATCCACCATTTTAAATAATAACGGCTACAACGCCACGACATACGTGGAGACCATTCATGCCGTTGACTTAAAAGATCTCCTGAGCGCTGACGCTGTCGGACTTTCTTCGATCACATCAACGGCGCCCCGTTCCTATGAGATAGCCGACATACTCAGAAAGGCAGGCGTTCCTGTTTTTCTTGGCGGCCCTCACGTAACGTATATGATAGACGAAGCGCTTGAGCACTGCGACTACGTGCTCAGAGGCGAGGCGGACGACACCATTGTACCCTTTATAAAGGCCCTTGAGAAAGGCGACGGCTTTAAAGACATCCCAGGGCTTTCGTTCAGAAAAGACGGGAAGGTACATCACAACAAAGTCACTGCCGTGTGTAAGGACATGGACGCGCTTCCGGCCCCCGACTTCTCAATTGTAAAAGGGCTTGAGACAAAGGGCGCAAGGAAGCTTACCATAACGCCTGTCATGACCTCCAGGGGTTGCCCGTACGATTGCAGTTTCTGCTCTGTCACAAAAATGTTCGGACACCAGTACCGTTTCAGGAGCAAGGAAAAAGTGCTTGGAGAACTCCAGACACATCTGGACGAGGGCATAGGCTGGATATTCTTTTACGACGACAACTTTACGGCAAACAGAAAACGCTCAAAAGAATTGATGCGCGAGATGATAGCAAGGAAACTCACGCCCAAGTGGACGGCGCAGGTAAGAGTGGAGATTGCAAAAGATCCCGAACTCCTGCAGCTTATGAAGGACTCGGGCTGTCACACGGTCTACATCGGTTTTGAGTCGGTAAACCCGGAAACACTAAAGATATACAACAAGAAACAATCGGTAGAAGACATAGAGAATTGCATAAAGATACTGCATGAATACAAGATTCGTATACATGGCATGTTCGTTTTCGGCTCTGACGAGGACACGGTCGATACCATTCACGAGACCGTCAGGTTCGCAAGGAAAAACGACATAGAGAGCGTACAGTTTCTGATGCTGACCCCGCTTCCGGGCACAAACCTTTATTACGACTTTATAAAGAACGACCGTATAGTCAACAACGACTGGAGCATGTACGACGCGCACCACGCAGTGTTTCAGCCAAAGAAAATGACCTGTTACGAGCTTCAGACTGAAACAATGAAGGCCACAAAAGACTTTTATAACTTGTGGCAGGTCATAAGGTATGCCACAAGGTTTGACTACTTCGGCACCTTCATCAAGGCCTACGGCTGGAGTCTCACAAAATCGTGGATAAAGAAGAGCGATAGTTTTGTTGAATACACGAGAAAAGTTACCAACGCTGGCCGGGCAATTGAGATTACCGCCAGAAAAACCGCAGAAGACCTCTGGGATAAATACAACCAGCTTGAACTTTCATCCACTAACAGTACGTCTACTCTGAAACACGCCAAGAGATGAAAAAAGCCCTGACCGTCACCCTTTTTTGCCTTATAACGGCGTGTTTCGCCCTGCCCTCTCATGGTGGCGTATTAACAAGCCGCGGCCATGAGCACGCAGGTTGGGTGCAGGGCGCTTCTTCATACATATATTCCCACACTCCGGAGAGAAAACTCACTCAAGAGTCGCACGATGGTTTTTTCACTCTGCCCGCGCATCTTTCATGGGCCAACACAGAGGGTAGCCACACGCCTCAATTCGACGTACCCGTAGTAATGAACAAAAAAGTTCAGAACTTCGTTGACTACTTCCAGGGACGGGGGAAAGGCACGATGGAGCGCTGGATGGAGCGCAGCGGGGCGTACCTGCCGATGATAAAAACCATCCTCTCTGAAAACGACCTACCCGAAGACCTGGCCTACCTTGCCCTTATAGAAAGCGGGTTCAGCCCATACGCAAGGTCACGGGCAAAGGCCGTAGGCATGTGGCAGTTCATGCGCTGGACAGGGAAAAGATACGGGCTTCGTGTTGACTGGTGGGTGGACGAGAGGCGAGACCCTGAAAAAGCAACCATCGCGGCCTCGAAGTACCTGAGCCACCTTTACGACAAATTCGACTCCTGGTACCTTGCCGCAGCAAGTTATAACGCAGGAGAAGGACGCATCGGCGGCGCCATCAGAAGACACAAGACAGAGGACTTCTGGAAGCTTGCCTCCTACAGAAGGCCGCTTAAGAAAGAAACCAAAAACTACATCCCTAAATTCATAGCCGCAATGATGATAGCCAAATCACC
>CBDUXY010000049.1:0-15452 GCA_965371305.1 uncultured bacterium | reverse complement strand
GAAGTCGATAGGTATGGGAACCGATCAGGGCATTGCCGTCCTTGTCACGGTAGGTAGTCATCCCAAACTGACCCGTGCCAGGTAAAGCAGGCGTGTAGGTGGCGAAATTCCCCACCAGCTGATGCCAGGCGCCGGCACGTTCCTCAACTTCCTCGTAGTTGTCCTGATAGAACACCGAGCTGCGATTGAAGACATAATTCTCATACTGGCGGTTGTCGTAAATCAGGCCGTCCTGCCGGTTTCGAAACGCCATCGACAGGACCATCGCTTCAGCGGTCTTCGCTGCCCGTTTCAGGATCTTCTTCGCACGCGCGTCGGGGGCAAAGGGTTTCCCCTTTTCGATGCCGAGTCTGCGCATATTGCCCATGTGCGCCAGTCCCGACGCGGGGACCTTATCCATGCTAAATGCCTCGGCCAGCCAGGCGAAAGCCTCCTCGTCCCTTGGCCATTCCTGGGAGAACGGCCGATCGCCGATCATTATGTGGCTGTTCTTCGGCGGGTTATCGGCCTCGGAGAGGTAGTACCATTTGAACTGCGCGCCGAGCTCGACTGCGGCTTCGTCGCTTCCTTCGGCTTTCGGGAATGTGCGCAGACCGAGGAGGAGCCGGTCCGAATACTTCGAGCGCACCTCGAAGTAGCCCTTTGGAATCTTCCCTTTGTAGTCGGCAGATACAGCCAGGTATTTCCCGCCCTTGCCTTTGTCGGGACCGACATCCCCGACATCGACGTAGGCGCGCATGCCCATGTCGTAGAAATGGCCGCGAACGCGCGGGGGCACCTCGAACACGACCGGCCCCTTCGACAGGTCAATGTATCGACTCCAGTTGTAGATGACCTCGGCGTTGGCTGTCATGACTACGTGTTGAGATTGAACCCGTTTGTCCCAATGGTAAATCGATCGCTCGTCACCTCCCATTTCTGCACAGCCTTTCTCCCAGCCCAGACTATTGAGGTAAGCATAACCCCAGATGTAGAACTGGACCGCGGCCTGGTAGTCGTACTCCTCGAACATCTTTTCGGCTGTTTCCTCTGTGGGATACCCGCCGACGTATTCGGGTTCGAAAGCTTTTGCGGTCGTGATGTCCTCGACGCCAGCCGTTTTCGTTACGCCTGGCTGTGATTCCGTTTTAGAGTCTCTCTCTGATTGGGAACACCCTGCGGTCAACAGGGCCATCGCCGCAAAGCAACAAATGAAAAGTTTGATTGACTTCATTGTTCTCTCCTTGCTATTTAACAATTTTTATTTTGCCGGGTCGCCGAGTTGACATTTCCTTTTACCAAATGATTTTGTTCCAACCGCCACCTGGCCATTCGTCTTGGGCGTCCTTGTGAGCAACCAGGTTGCCACCTCACCAACCTATCACCTTGTAACCAACTTCGATGGAGCCATCTGTCGGGCGATCTGTACCAACACCGATACTCGGGCGGATATAGAAACTTTGACCCTTCAAATCAGTCCACTTGCTCATCATCCAACCGAACTCAAAATCAATGATGGCATACTCAATATCATTTTCATTGTCTATGACAATTTGCGGGTCAGTGAAGAACCACGACTGCTTATCCTTGCCCATACGCAGATAATTGAGATCAATGAGAAACTGGTCAATGTCGCTGCGCCCGGTATCTTCATCTACACTGAACTTGTACTGCAGGCCTGGCGCAAAAAGGCCTCTTGGAAGAAATTTGACATAAAACGCCTGGGGACCGAGCGAAGTTGCGCCAGATCCCAGCACGTCTTCAGATGCGGTATCGAAGAACACCTCCAGCCCAAATGCTACTGCCCTTTTATTGGCCATATCCAGCACGGGGACCGTTAGGAATTTTATGTCTGTATCGCCAATGCCTGACTCGTTGATGTCATCGGTGCCGTCATCGTTAATGTCGGCCACGAGTGAGTTAAATCGTGTCCTGACCCTAAACTGCCACTTGCCCTCAAGAAGCGGTGTCCTGAACTCCGCAGTTGTCACGTTTTGGCTGCCATCGCCCATCGTATTGAGCCATATGTACTCGTTATTGATGCGAAATTCCCTTTGAAAATTGACGGGGTTGGTGCCCGTCTTGTCTGGCTTTGCGCCGTCTTGTGCCTGAACGCCAGTAGAGGCCAGAACAATTATCAAAAGGGCGACAAAGACCGCGCTTATGATAAACTTTCTTTTTTCCATAGTTCTTCTATTCCCCTTCCTCAGCGTGTGCTTCATCTGAGGCCTTTTATGTTGATGTTTTAACGTTTCTTCGGCTTATCATAGCCGCTCACGGCGTATACCAGATCGGCGAGGTGTAGGCGCGTTCCTGTGTGATCATGGGAACCTTGGAATCCATTTTCACATTAAAGGCCTTCTGATCAAAGGCAGTCCACCTGGGCGTCGGAATCTCAATAACACGTGCGTAATAGAACGCTTTTTGCTTTGGATCGAAATCCGGGTCTTTCCACACCGTGACCATATCCGTGTCACCTATGGTGTTTTTCCATGTCGCGTTCTTGACATCAACCGTATTGCCGACAGGCGTTTTGCAGCGACCGTCCTTGCCAATCTTGCGGCCGTCGGAGACAGCGACGTCGTAGACTTTCTCATGGGTCTTGCCCTTTTTATCTAACCAGCCTTTAATGACCTGGACGCGATCGAGATGCGCACCGACAGGGTCCTTCAAGGCTGCGATGAGGAACGTCGGCGCCTTCCTTTTCGGCCCCTTGGTCAGATCGCCGCCCATTGGCACCCCCTTGGCATATCCGGCCGCGGCTAAGTCGCTCGCAGCCGTGTCGGAGTCGGAGAAGTTCCAGCCGCCGAAGAAGCGCACCGTCATCCGTGGACCCGTGGTGGCATAGGTTTCGCGGCGGCGCATGGCATCGAATAGCGCCTCACGTGTATTTTCGGTGGCCCAGACCCCGGCGTAACCGGAGGCCGCCTGCTCCCAACCCCACGTGGTGCGCTTAGGGTCTGTGAGTGATTTAATGATAAAGTGATCCCAGCGATGGCCGTCGGGCTCGAGCAGTGTAATTTTGCCCCAAAAGTTTGAGCTGTCGGCCGTCGCCATGCTGGTGTGGGCATCCGTACTGCCGATGAGACCAAACTTGAACGGGTTGGCGCCAAGTTTCGCTTCGAGCTTCAAGCCGAGCTTCAACGCGGAACGGCCGTACTCATGCCGCAGCATGTCAATTGTTTTGCCGCTTTCAGGGAGGTTGCCTAATAAGTTTCCCTTATCCCAATTCTCATAGTCGGCAAATTCATCGGTGGGTGAGAGCAACGGGTGGGCTTCGCCGTCCCCTTTAATCTGGGTTATCTCATAGAGCGGCTCCCACTTCGCGCGCTGCTCGGCATAGGCTTTTGAGAGCGGCTTCCCCTTCCTCGTTGACTCGGCAAACATGTGTCCGTTACTTACATTGCCATTGTGGGCGATGGCAAGTATCTGCCCGCCGGTCTTGGTCTCGTAGTTTTCCAGGAATTTCCACAAATCTTCCGGGTCTTCGCTGTCAAGCGCCGAGAAAGGCAGTACCTGATCGGCTTTGCTGGCATCGTCGCGGAAGATGACAACCCGGTGCAGGTTGTCGCCGCCAGGGTGGCTGGTCCACTCATAACCGATAAAGGCAGTAAAGAGGCCCGGGATGTTAGCTTCGTCTGCCGCAGCCGTAATGCGATTCCACGGCGGCTGTCGCAGAGACGTAGTCAGGAGCTCAGGCACACCCCCGCCCACGAAGGCCTCGGTGATAAACTTTAACGCCGCGTTATAGGCGGCATCCGCCCCTTTTTTGCTCTCTTTAGAAATAAAAGAGCCCCACTCCGTCTTCAGCGCTTCGGCTTCCCCGCTGCGTACCATGGGAAGAAACCCGAGATATTCCGAATGGTCGCTCACGACCAGGAAGTCGAGTGGGCGGTCCAATCGCGCCTTCATTCCGTTGTGGGCCGTGATCGTGCCGCCGCGCGCGAAATCGTAGGCCTCGGCCGGGCCGAGTTTAACATTCCCTGTCAGGTTCGCATCGGGGGAGAAGGACGTGTGCAGGTGCGTGTCACCCCAGTAGACACTGCGCGGAATCGGTTTCGTGTTCCCAATGCCGTACTCACCTTCCGCAGCGATAGCCGGCAAAGCTAAAGCGATTAGTCCTAATACAATCATCACGATAAATATTGACTGACTGAATTTTTTCATTTTCTGTCTCCTTCTCATTGTGATTTACATTTAATTGTTTACCAAAAAGAAACCGTCCTCTGGATGAACCAGAACGCAGCCATAGAGCCAATCGCGTAAGCCGGTACCTGCCCAGCCCATTTAGGCCATTGAAATGTTATGTTATTAATAATCCATACGACACAAAGAACTCCTGCGACAAAGATTAGTTGCCCGACCTCAACACCTACATTAAAAAACAGCAGGGCGAGCGGTATATCCGTCTGAGGCAGCCCTACCTCGGTGAGCGCCCCTGCAAAACCAAACCCGTGCAGCAATCCGAAAGAGAGTGCTACAAGCCACGGCGCTTTTGTGGTAAGCCCGGTCTCACCCCTGTGCTGTTTGGAAAGCTCCGTTGCGAGAAATAGGATGCTGAGCGCAATGACGGCCTCAACAGGCGCCTGCGGCACATGCACAAACCCGAGTGCCGCTATGGCAAGCGTTACGCTGTGCGCCAGGGTAAAAGCGGTAATGGTCTTTATTAAAAGCCCGGTGCTCCGGACTATCAGCAACAGGCCAAGCACAAACAGCAGGTGATCGAACCCTCCGAAGATATGCCAGGTACCGAGCGAAAGATATGAACCTGCTACCTTCGTCTTTGATGCCTTCTCCGGTACGAGGAATGAGGGGGAATCCGGACGCAGTACGGCTGTGTGCATGCTCCCGTCAATCAACTGAACCCTTAAAAGCACATCTGTCTGGGTCGCCGGCAGCCCGTCAATAATAACTTTTCCATTAATTATACCGCTGCCGCCGCAATTAACCAGCCAGCGCTCAACCGCTGCGCCTGCCGATGTCTGAACCGCCGGCTCTGTAATGTTTTTACAATTTGACGGCAGTTGAGGAAAAATATTCATGGGTCTACCGCCAACAAACGGTCTTTTCCACAGAATGCTGAACCTACCCACTGTCTGTTCATTTATCTCCAGATATGCGGGCTCAAGCCTGTGCGCTTCTACGGTTACTGGGGTTACTGCAGTTAATACCGATGAGGTGAGTAATAAAGCAGTAAATTGAATTATGTAGAAAATGCGCTTCATGATAGTTCCCTGTCCGACTTCACTACACCGGCCATACCAGACTGTTTCGGCGTATCTTCAACAACTATTTCATAGCGCTCTTTAAACTTTGCATATATATCTTCATTCATCTTCTGCTTCTGCTCGAACATAAAGTCCGTGCGGACTTTACCGATTACAGTGGCAAGCTCCGGCATCCGGGAACCTGTCTTTTCACTGATTCGAACGAGGTGAAGCCCGTAGCCTGACTCAATCGGCCCATGCCACGTGTTTGCTTGAAGCGTGAAAAGCTCTCCCGTAAAATCTTTCCCGAATAAACGCTCAACTTCGAATGGTGTTTCCTGGTTAAAATCATACTGCAGCATAAAACTATCCCCCTTTTCCGGCGCTTTCGATATATTTCCGGATGGGGCATTAAGTCCTGACAAGACATTTTTTGCATCTTCAACTACTTTTGAGCCGCGCTTATCCGTGCTGAAATATATATGTGTAAAGGACACACGCGGCGGAAGTTCATATCTATCCAGATGTGCAAGGAAGTATTCGTTCAGGGCTGTTTCGTCCGGGGTATTCAATTCGGCAAGGTCGTTTGACAGGAATTCCATCTTCTGCATAAGCCTGCGCCTGAGGATGGTATCACCTCGGTCAAGGCCGAGTGCCAGGGCCTCACGATAATAAACCTCTTCGCGGATGTGTGATTCAACAAGGCCCTGAAGTTCGGTCCCTGTTGGCGTCCGGTTCCATTTCTTTGACCAGTTGTTACTCAGCCGCGCTATATCCGCGCTCGTTACGAGGATCTTACTGTCACTTACAAAATCTTCTTCAGTGTTTACAATGGAAAACAAAACGAAAATAACCGCTCCGATGATAAGGAAATGAAATAGGGGTTCTTTGTACCAGCTCTTCATATTTATTTCTTCCTCCTGACAGGCCAGTGATTTCCAAAAACAGATCGTAGATATATGAAGACTTTAGCTCGGTTAGTAAGCTCTAAGTTTTTTTGTATTGCTGCCGCTAAAAGTCAATTCATGACAGCATCAAGGATAGACAATAAAGAGTCATGTGACGACGCAGCCCCGAGAGGCGTTTCAATGGGGCATACTACGTTTCATCCATGTTTACCAGTGATACAGGATAGTTAATCCCGTTCCAAATTCCTCGGCATCGTAGAGATACCAGTCACTATCGCCCTTGCTGCCGTTTTCAAATTCAACGTCAGTATAGTCGCCGTAAACGGTGCCTGACCAGTGCTTGAGAAAACGCCAGGTCAAACCCGTATTGGCTGAATAAGTGCCTTCCGACCCTCCAAATCCGGCATCGAGACGGTTGTTCCATACCCATTTGTCTTTAAATGGGAAAGCAACCGTAACGCCACCCAATACATCGGTCCAATCATTCTCAATGTTCCTGCTCTGACGCAGTACCCCGATTGCTACGTCGGCCGAGAGCTCATGCTTGGTGTACCTGGCTCCTCCGAGCACGCCAAACTTAACCGAGGAGTTTGAATAGACAGGGTAACCAACTGTAACCTCACCTCCGGTCACTTCAAAGCCGACTTTTGCGGCGACAACACCAACCAGTGGCACGGTGTTGCTTTTCTCGCCTTCCAGTTCAAGGTTGAGAAGCGAGTACTGGATCATCCATGTGCCGTCCGTAACGTACCCGCCGAATCCAAATGCCGACTTGGTAAGGTCAGAGATGTCGTCCGGGTCCAGATCAAGTGCTATCGTAACGGGACCTGCAATGGCAGTATTTATTCCTGCATCTCCTTCAATGTTCATCCTCATGAGCCCCGTGCCAATCCCGTAATGCCACTGGGCAGATGCTTCTGTGCTTATAGTTATTGCCATAAAGACGCCCAAGAGTAGTAAAAGAAATCTTTTCATGTTTGACGACACCTTTCCGTTTTTTTTCATTCGACAATTCTCCTTGTTGTTTTAGGATTTTTTGATACGTCTTAGCCACGTAATGCTACAATAATCAACTTCACAATCCGAACTATTACAAAGTCATGCAATCAAAGTTCTATGCAAACCTTTGAAGACGGGCGTTTTTTGAAATTACCGACTATGTACTTCTTCGTGATGGTTTTTTTTCGTGATGAGTGTTTATTCGTGGTGTATAGCAATTCGTGATGAGTGCTTACTCGTGATGAGTAGTTCTTCGTGGTGAGTTGTTCTTCGTGGTGAGTGTTTATATAATAGCACAAAAAGCAATAATTTCCAGCCCAATCAAAAAAAAAGATTGACGCAGATTCCGATAACCTGAAGCACTTAATCTCTGTGCTTCAGGTTATTGAATCCGTTGTCAAAGCCGGGCATATGTTCTGATTCATAAGCTGGTCGTTGCTGACAATGGAATGGTAGAGATTTTTAGCTTTAAGGTGATATTTCAATATGATATAAATGTGCTATACTACAAAAAATGATTATAACGCTGTTTCAGATTGCCCCGGGACTCGGGTATCGGATTTTTTAATTCAAAAGGAGATTGAGGCCATGAGCGAACAAGAAAAAAGTGTTTTAACAATCAAATTCACTAACGGCACCGAGCAGATGTTCGAGTATTCAAAGCAGGCCGAAGAATACGCCATAGGCGGGCGCATAAAAGAAGCTGTCAGCAACAACATGCTTATACTCGAACTCGCAAACAAGACCTTGTTCATACCGTATAACAATGTACTGAGTATAGAGGTCTCCCCTTCGCCGCCCAAACTGCCTGAAACCGCCATTAGAGGAGTTCGTCAGTTAAATTAGGATAATCAGCTTGGACGAAAGGTTTAGCCCATGCTACCGCTTTCCGAGTCGAAGTACTGAACGATAATCTCTTCAAGCTCTTTCACCTGCTCTTCATCGTTACCGGATAGCCTGTCATACAGGGGTCTGGCTATTTCAGTAAATGCATCCAGAAAGACCGGGTCAAAGTGGCTGCCCCGGCCTTCGGCGAGAATACTCATACTCTTTTCGAAGCTGAAAGGTTCCTTGTACGGACGCCGTGAGGTCAGCGCATCGAATACATCTGCGATTGCGAAGACCCTTGCCGTAACAGGAATATCTTCACCTACCGCGCCGGTATCATACCCACTGCCGTCCACCTTTTCATGGTGGTAACCAACTACTTCCAACGCGTCCTTTAACCATGCCGAGCGTTTGACTATATCCTGGCCGTATCTTACATGTTTTTTCATCACGTGGAATTCATCTTCGGTAAGGCGTCCCGGCTTCAGTAGGATTTCATCGCTTATACCTATCTTTCCAACGTCATGCAGAAATGCCCCCTTGATAAGGGTCTGTATTGTTTGCGGCGAGAGGCCAAGGGCCTCTGCTATGCGTACGGATATAATCGTAACCCGGTAATTGTGGGCATTGGTGTCGCTATCGCGCAGCGCAATAGCGCTGCCAAGGGTTTCCAATGTCTCCAGGTTTGCATCAAGGAGTCTTACCGAAAGAGTAGCAAGCTTGTCTGTAAGCCTGCTGATGATGGGATAGAGAAGGGCTGTCGTTAGTAGTACAACAAAAACCGTGGCGAACATTGTCCTTATTGCCTTAAGTCGCATGGCGGCAATAGTCTCGGCCGACGGGACAAAGACCGCAGCAACGAAACCGACAAGCGCTCCATCCGAGTTAGTTAGAGGGACTGTGACCTTAACATGCGCGGCGCCTTCTATCCTAATGATGTCGTGTGAGGCCTCTTCTGTTAACGGCGAACTATGGCCTGAACTGTCCATCAGATTTGTTACGGCATTAATGCTGGCATAGTCCTTGTCGATTATTTCAGCAACTTTGACTCTATCAAGGTTATAAATTCTTATAAAGACTGTGTGCCCTATTTTCAGTTTTTCAGAATCTTCCAGAAAGGTCTCAAGCTCTGTCTGAATCTCTTCACTGTTGGTCAGGCCTGGGACGTCAAGGAGTTGACGGTTCCGTGCGTTAAAAAGCTCTCTTGCCCGCAGGGAGTGGTTAATGACGGCCTCTCCCACCTTGCCACGCTCGATTAGAAACACGGTAAGACCGAAAGCAAAAGAGATAATAAGTCCTGCTAAAGTGAGCCGAACAGCAAGACTCTTGTGAACCGAGGTTTTCAGGGGATGTTTTTTCAGCTGTTCCATGACCTGCCTCATTATTTAGAGCTAACAGGAAAACACCAGACTGATACTATTAACAAGTTTAGCACAGGACAAGTTTTTTGCCTCTGACTACCGGGCTATCAACTCCTTGCAAGCTGAACCGCTCGGCAGCGCAGACTACCTCTCGAGCTTCCCTGAGAGCTTGATGACGGTTCCTGCCCGTAATATCTTCACGGTCACCCTTCCGTCCGGCATATTGTGGAGTGCTTCTGCAATCTTCAGATAACTGCCGTCCTCGGTATAAGAAATCCCCATGACCTCAAGGATAATGTCACCACCGATTATCATGGGTGTATTACCTATGGTAACGGGTACGGTCCCGCCTTGCAGTCCCATTTGTGCGGCAGGAGAGCCGTCCGCAACCTGTTGAACCAGGATAGCCTTGCTCTGGGGCACATTAAGTGCTTTGACCAGTTCACCCGTAAGCCTGATCATCTTCACGCCTCCCCAGAAGGGCTTGCGTTCGAGCAACAGTTCACGCGCCGTCTTGGAAGTAGCTGCAAATCCAAGCCCCTCAAAGCCGCCCGATTTTGAGAGTATGTGGCTTACGATACCGATTACCTCACCCTTCATGTTAAACATGGGGCCGCCGGAGTTGCCCTGGTTTATTGCCGCGTCCGTCTGGAAAAACTCTCCGAGCATAACGTTGTTGGGTAAGGAGTATGGTTCATGCCTGGCGCTCAAATGTCCGACCGTAAGGGTATGACTCAAACCGTAAGGGGCGCCAACGACAAACACCTCAGCACCAACATCCATTAAATCCGAATTTCCAAGTTTCGCAACCTTGGCACCCCTGGGTATCTCGCTGATCTTTAAGAGCGCTACGTCCGCAAGCGGCTCCGATGATATTACCTTAGCCGAAACAGTGTGCCCGTTGGGGAAGCTCACATCAACCTTGTCCGCCACCTGCACTACGTGAGCCGCTGTCATTATGAGCCCGTCGGATGATATTAAAACACCCGAACCAAGGCCCTCAACCCTGGCAAACCGCCCGCTTGGTGACATGGCCTTTTGTTTCGTGTGAATCATAACCACAGAATTCTTTACAGCATGGAAAGTCTTGCTAACGTCCGATGCCTCGGCAGCGGTCCAACTAAAAGATAGAGCAATAAGTGTTATGCAGATTATACGAACAATCCTCATAGTACGCCTCCAGATTTTTTTGAAAAGTTTTATGCTATATCTTTTCAATTCTATACTCAATTAGCGATAAGTCAATTCACGTTCATATACTCGTCACAAACCTATCATTAAAACTATGATTAAAAAGCCGGGTGTATACTTTTGGAAGGTGATAATGCTGATGAGACCGCAGAAGCGTTAATCAAAAGTCGATTGTGAACTAAATTGTGAAGTAGACACACGAAAAACGAGTGTTTTCTGTTATCCTGGGCGGTTCGAAAACATATCCCCTACCCTCTTTTAGATTATAAACACAAGCACTTACGAATAACGACCAATTCCACGCTATATTCACTGGTTCATTCGCAGCCAATAGATTTTCTATTTATTCCTCTATTTATTCATCCGGCGTTATCTTCACCTTTCTAAGGCGCAGCGAGTTCCACACGACGTTAACCGAGCTGAAGGACATAGCCCCAACCCCAATCATTGCGTGCAAAAGCCCAACTGCCGCAAGGGGGATGGCAATCCCGTTATAGAACCACGCCCAGAAGTAGTTCTGCTTGATCTTTTTGAACGTTGCGCGCGAGAGCTTTATTGCTGTAACAACGGAGCTCAGGTCGCCCCTTATAAGCGTGATGTCCGAGGACTCGATGGCAATGTCCGTGCCCGTGCCGATGGCAATGCCAATGTTCGCCTGCTTCAGGGCCGGGGCGTCGTTTATTCCGTCCCCCACCATTGCAACTATGCCGACCTCGTCCTGCAAGCGCCTGATCTCCGCCACCTTCTCTTCCGGCATAACCTCTGCAAGCACCCTGCTTATCCCAACGCTCTTTGCTATGGCCCGGCCCGTCCTCTCGTTGTCTCCGGTTATCATGGCGGTCTTTATCCCCATCTTCTCAAGCGCTTTTATAGCGCTAACAGAATCGTCCTTCAACGTATCGGCAACGGCAATAATGCCGGCCACTTTCTTGTCCGCCACTACCAGCATCGCGGTCTTCGCCTCATTTTCAAGACGCTTCATCTCGTCTTCAATAGACGAGTCAAAATCGACGCCCTCCATAAGCTTCATGCTGCCGACCATGATCTCACGACCGTCAATAAGGGCCTTTACCCCCTTGCCTGTCACAGCTTCAAAACCAACCGGTGCAATCAACTTCATCCCCCTTGCCCTGGCGTCTATGGCTATGGCCTGGCCCAGCGGATGTTCCGAGCCCGATTCAACGCTTGCGGCAAAACTCAGAACTTCGTTTTCCTCAAAGCCGCTTAAGGCTACTATGTCGGTTACCTCGGGCTTACCCTTGGTAATGGTCCCGGTCTTGTCGAATACTATGGTATGGACGTCCTTTATCGTCTGAATGGCCTCTCCGCTTCTTATGAGAATTCCGTTTTCCGCCCCTATGCCGCTGCCCACCATCAATGCCGTTGGCGTACCCAGGCCAAGGGCGCAGGGGCAACTTATGACCAGTACCGCGATGCCCGCGTAAATGGCAAGCGTAATTGGCCCGAGTTCCGTATTTATCCAGGGTAAAAAGGGATCGGCCCACGTGATGATGGACATGAAAAAATCCGGGAAGAGCAGCCATGAGACCGTCGTCGAAAGGGCTATAAGAAGTACTGCGGGCACCATGTAGGATGTTATCCTGTCGGCGAATTCCTGAATAGGGACCTTGGAGCCCTGGCACTCCTCGACCATCTTTATCACCTGCGAGAGGAACGTATCCTTGCCAACCTTCGTGGCCTTCACCTTTAAAAGACCGGTCTGGTTTATGGTCGCGCCGATTGCGTCGTCGCCGGGCTTTTTCCCAACCGGCATGGACTCCCCCGTAGCCATGGACTCGTCAATTGCGCTCCTCCCTTCTATTATCACGCCGTCGGTCGGGACCTTCTCGCCCGGCCTCACCACCATGAGATCCCCTTCCTGAACATCCTCCACCGGGACTTCCCTCTCTTCGCCGTTAACTTCTATCCTGGCCGTCTTGGCCCCAAGTTCAAGTAATTTCTTAATTGCCTGCGAGGCCCTGCCCTTGGCCTTTGTCTCCAGATACCGTCCTACCAGATGGAAGGTAACAATTGTTGTGGCCATCTCCATAAAACTTGCGGCAGGGAAGAAAAAGACCGCAAAACCCATCAGATAGGGCGGGGCTGAACCCATGGAGATAAGCACGTCCATGTTGGCGCGTCCGTGTCTGAGAGCCCTGAGCGAAGAGCGGTGGGTGGGCATTGCGAATATAAAGACTATGGGAAAGCCCAGTATCGCGATAATTATATTGTAATAAGGGATCTGGAACATCATGAAGTGAACCATCATCATGACCATGATGATGGCCTCCGGGATCAAGGCGTAAGTCAAAAGCCTTTTCGCCTTCCGGAGTTTTATTAAATCATCTTGGTCTTGGCCCTTGCCCTTACTCTGCTCCTTTGCTCTTGTCTCTTTCTTGACCACGCTGTAGCCGGTCCCCTCTACCACCTGCTCAAGTTTTTTTACGCTTGTCACGCCTGCGTCAAACTCAATTGTCGCCTGCTCGGTCGCAAGGTTGACCGAAGCTTTGAACACGCCTTCGGCCCTGGCAAGGGCCTTTTCAATGGTGCTGGCGCAGGAAGCGCAAGTCATGCCGCCGAGCTTGAACATTACCCTGCTACTTGAGCTTTTAACGCCGTAACCCGCCCCTTCGACAGCCTTTATCAGGTCGTTTTTGTTAATCAGCTCCGGGTCGAACTCAACTGTGGCCTTCTCTGTTGCGAGGTTTACGTTTGCCTTTTGTGTGCCGCCAAGGGCGGCAAGGGCCTTTTCTATTTTTTGTGCGCACGACGCGCAGGTCATCCCGGTAATCGGCAGGGTTACGGTCTTAAAGGTCTTATGCGCGCCGGACTTTGTTTTTACCCCGGCTTCTACCTCGTGAGCCTGTACCTTTACTCCGGAGATCTCTTTCTCGGGGGTCTCTTTCTCGGGGGTCTCAGGCGCGGGAGCGAGCACACCTTCCGGGTCCGCATCAAAGTGTTTTTTGCAATTGACGTTGCAGAAGTAATAGGAAACTCCCTTATAGGTGGAGCTTCCGGCTGCACTCGCCAGGTCCACATCCATCTTGCATACCGGGTCCTTTACCATAACGTTTTCCCTTTTTTTTCAAAACTCTCTCACTAACACAGCTATTTACCGAACCTGCTATTTCAATTTTCAACATCTTTCTTTATCGTCTCAAACCGTTATAAGGGCTTCTCTTTTTAGTATATCATCAAAAACTGCCCTACGGATAACACACACACACTGAGCTCAATGAGCGTGCGGCACGTCGTCGTGGTGGTCCTTAACCTCTTCTTTGGCGCGCTCGTCTTCGGTCTCACCATCGTGATGACCGTCGTCATTATTGTGACCTGTTTCGCCTGCGTCGTCGCCATCATGATGGCCATCATCATTATTGTGGCCTGCGCCGTTATCATGATGACCGTCCACAGCAAGTGGTTTCTCTGTTACAGGCTTTTTAGCGTCCACCACGGCCTCGCTCGCTGCCTTCACTGCGTCCTTCGCGCTTTCGTCATCGCCATGACCATGAGTACCGTGGTCGTGGCCTTCGCTCACCGGAACCGCCTTAACGCCCGCGCCGTATTTGTAGACCATGAGTCCTCCCATATCCGCGCCGTGAACCATGACCGCGAGCATAACGGCGCCAAGAATAATGTGCGCCACCCTTTCTCCACCCTTAAAACGTTTTTCCCTTACGATACGCCAGAGTGAGAGAATAACCGACAACACAAGCACGGTGATGCCGAAACTCTTATGCCTTAAAAGAAGTTCATGTATAGCGTCGGTATGGGAGAGCGTCGCTTCGGCCCTTAGTCCGGCCAATACCGCCACCAGGGCGCCGAGCGTGCCAAGGTAAAGCATCCACCTTGCTGCCACCCTGAAGTCGTCTTTTCTAAAGATAAAACCCAGGACCTCCATTAATAAAAAACCGTTTAAGAGGGCAATCGGGAAGTGCACCAGCATGGGGTGTATGTTTGGCATCTCGGCCACGCCGGGCAAGACGGCGGAAATCAATTCTCTCATCTTATTGTCCTTTTTTTTAGTCGGTCCTCAGCCTGCCTGGCCGGGAACCGTATATTTTTTTGCCGTCTCAGCCGACTCAAAATAAAGGGCCTCACCTCCCGGACCTTCCAGTATATAGGCCGTTGCCTTGTCCACCTCGCGTCCTGTAACCGGGTCCGTGGAGTACCGAACTGCGCGGTTGTTCTTTATCTTGCTAACACAGCCCTGACAACACCCGTAATAGGTCTTGCCGTCGAATGTAACCGGTATCTGGGGCTTCCCGAACACGCGGTCTGTCACCATGCAGACCTCCAGGTGCTTTACCCCGCTTGCCGCGGACAAGGACTGCTGCTGCGAATAGGAATTCGAACTAAACAACATTACCGAACCAAAGGCGATCGCCGCTACGAACAAAGCGGTTATCATCACGACCTTTATATTTTTTCCTGATTGAATCATTTTTTTCCTGACCTCCCTGGTTATTTTTTCCGGCAGCCGTCCGGCTCACCGGCGCTGTTTTTTTAAATTTATAAATTATCGGCGCGGCAATGAATCAGGTTTCATGTATTTCCACATGTCTCTACTCCTTATCCGGTTTATTCTTGCCCGCAGCTTTACGTTTCAATTCAGCCCCCTTCCACATGAAGTAGATAGCTGGTATCACGATCAGGGTCAGCAGGGTTGAGGTAATGATACCGCCGACCATGGGTGTGGCAATCCTCTTCATGACCTGCGAGCCTGTCCCGCTCCCCCACATTATAGGAAGCAGGCCGCCGAGTATGGCAGCGAACGTCATCATCTTAGGCCTGATTCGCTGGCTCGCCCCCTCCATAATGGCCGCCTTCAAGTCGTTTAAGTCGTTCATCTTCCCACTCAGGTAACGTTTCTCATAGGCCATGTCTAAGAACAGCAGCATGATAACGCCGGTTTCAGCGGCAACCCCTGCAAGCGCTATAAAACCGACCGCCACGGCAACACTCATGTTGTAGCCGAG
>CBDUXY010000048.1:0-15625 GCA_965371305.1 uncultured bacterium | reverse complement strand
GTCAATACCAAGCTCAGCCTTAAGTGGCAGAAGATTTGGCTTCATCACAAACCGCCAGTCCTCACCAAACGCATCAAGGCCGGTAATTACCGGCAAGTCAAGAGTACCTTCACTCTCAAGCAGCCCGTCCGAAGGCG
Organism: uncultured bacterium; assembly: GCA_965371305.1. Classification (GTDB taxonomy): domain Bacteria; phylum Desulfobacterota; class GWC2-55-46; order GWC2-55-46; family DRQE01; genus CBDUXY01. The sequence goes on along the minus strand of CBDUXY010000048.1, from coordinate 15,488 downwards.
TATACTTCTTAAACAGCACCCCTTTTCTGTCCATCACTACAAGCCCCGCGCCTTCAACATTTACAAGGGCAAGCGGCTTTCTTTCCACCACCACCAGAGAGACGGTATCCGGGAACCTCTTCTCAACGCGCGCACTCTCTATATACGGATGCGTCTCAAGTGCGCCTGCGACCTCCTTTGAGCTAACGCTCAGGATATTCATGCCCCTGTAGATGCCGGCAAGTTCCAGCACTTCTCCCTCGCTAACCACCCTTGCCCCACGAATCTCGACCGTCACAATGTTGAGCCGCTCTGTCTCGAGAAGCTCCGTATAAAACCACCTTCCCAGGAAAACCGTGGCAGCAAGCATGAGACCGAACATTACCCCTCTTGCTGAAAAAAACCGCGTGCCGGAGTCTGAGCGCCCTGACTTAACAGTGCGCCTTTTGTTTACCCTGGGCTTTTTAACCCTCCTCTGTTTTGTTTTTTTTCTCATAAGTATATGGACATTACGCTCTCATGTATCTCGCTGTGTTTGCCTGGCTACCTTCCGCCACCTGCCTCTGCCCCCGCACTTGCCCCGGTTCCTGCCCGAAGCAGCATCTCGCAGCAAAGCTCCCCGTAATCCATCCCCACGCTTCGGGCCGCCATTGGAAGCAGACTAAACTCGGTCATTCCCGGTATGGTATTGACCTCAATGACGTAAGGAGTACCCGTAACGTCGTCGAGCATAAAATCCACCCTTGCCGCTCCCGAACACCCAAGCGTGTCGTAAGCCGCGCGGCCAAGCCTCACTACCTCCTGCTCGGTCCCGGCATCAAGCCTTGCCGGCACGGTAAACTCAGTCATGCCTTTCACGTATTTTGCGTCATAGTCGTATATGCCGTTTTTAGGTTTTATTTCTACTATCGGAAAAACCCTCTCGTCCAATATCGAAAGCGTCAATTCTCTTCCGGTTATAAAACTCTCAACAAGCACAGCTGAATCGTATTTAAAGGCTTCGTCGATTGCGATAGCGACGGCAGCCGCGCTGTCACCGTCTTCCCTGACAACCGTCATTCCAATGCTTGAACCCTGCCTGAGCGGTTTTATTATGACCGGCAGCGGCAAATCAAGTTCCGTGCTTTGAGTCGCGCCTGCTTTCAATACAACCGAGTCAGGTGTAGGAATGCCTGCCGCTCTAAAAAAAACTTTTGACGCGGCCTTGTCCATTGCAAGCGCACTTGCCAGAACGCCTGAACCCGTATAGGGCAGGCCAAGCACTTCCAAAAGCCCCTGCATACCCCCGTCCTCTCCGTAAGGCCCGTGCAGCGCAATAAAAGCGACCTCTACATTCTCTTCCAGAAGTTGCTGTGCAACCTGGCGGCCCGCGTCTATCTCAACTGCGTCAACGCCCTCTGCCAAAAGTGCGTTTAAAACCGCCTGACCGCTTTTCAGAGAAATCTCGCGCTCGTCCGAGAGTCCGCCCATCAGAACCCCTACCCTTTTATCCTTAAGATCATCAACTGCCATATAATCAACTAACCCTCGCCAACTACTTTTATTTCCCGCAAGGCGGGCTTAATCTCTTCGACCGTCTTGAATCAGGTCACCTGCCAACTAACTGATCGGTTAACCCTCGCCAACTACTTTTATTTCCGGTTCAAGCAACACCCCTGTCTTACTGTAGACCGTATCCCTTGCAAGGGCCATCAGCGAAAGTACGTCCCTTGCGGTAGCCCGGCCGAGATTAACTATATAGTTTGCATGGGCTGTCGAGAACTGCGCGTCACCCTGCCTGTGTCCTTTAAGCCCTGCATCTTCTATAAACTTCCCGGCAGACCCCGCGACCGGGTTTTTAAATACCGACCCTGCACTCGGGTGCCTAACGGGTGTGTTTGCCTTTCTTTTTTCCCTGAGTTCATTTATCTTCTTCTCTATAACCGCCGGGTCTTTTTCCTCAAGAGTGACGTGTACCCGGACAACAATTGCTCCATCCGGAAGTTTTGCGCTTCTATAGGAAAACTCCATATCAGAGTTGGAGAGAAATATTTTTTTTCCTTTTTTATCCAGGGCCTCAACTCCGTCCACTATGTCTTTCATCTCACGCCCGTGCGCCCCGGCGTTCATGGTGATTGCCCCGCCAACGGTCCCCGGGATATCCGCCAGGAACTCTGCGCCTGAGAGTCCGCGTTTTGCCGACTTTTTTGAGAATCCAGCAAGACGCACACCTGCCCCGACACTTACCTTACACTCGTCTTTCCAGACAATGTCGCCAAGCCCCTCATTCATGTTTACAACAATACCTCTTATCCCCCCGTCCCTTACAAGCAAATTGGCTCCGCGTCCAAGGACAAAGAGAGGGAATTTTCTGCCCGAGGCAAACGTTATCAGGTCCACCAGGTCCGCCTCGTCCTTTGGAAATGCCATCACGTCGGCACGCCCTCCTATGCCAAGGGTCGTGTGCTCGCTCATTTGAACGTCGAACCTCACGCTCCCCTTAAACCTCTGAACAAAAAATAATTTAAACTGCTCCGGCATTTTTTTATCCTTCCTATCCCTTCGCGCCCGTGGTTTCAGCCTGCTGCTCTTCGTCCCCTGCCGCCTCTTTATCCTTCAGGGCGTCTATTAAGTTCTCAGCTACCGTCCATACGTCTCCGGCCCCGAGAGTTACAACCATGTCGCCTGGCTTTACAATATTTAAAAGATACTCAGACACACGTTCAAGCTGGTCTATATATGTAACGTTTCTGTGACCGTGCTCCTTTATCGCGCGGTAAAGTCCTTTTGCGCCGTCATTGCCTTCCTCTCCACACTCCTCGCCGGCGCCGTATATATTTGTCACAACCAACAAATCGGCGTCGTTAAAGGCAGTAGTAAAGTCGCGAAAAAGGTCCTTTGTCCTTGAGTACCTGTGAGGCTGAAATACGATAACGGCCCTCTTGCCCTTCCAGCCGTCTTTAATGGACTTAAGCACTGCCTTTATCTCTACCGGATGGTGTCCGTAATCGTCCACCACCGTAACACCGGAGGCCGTGCCGATAATCTGAAACCTTCTCTCAACACCGGTAAATTCTTTAAGCCCCTTAATAATGTCGGCTGAAGAAATGGAGAGTTCCATTGCAACGGCCACGGCGCCAAGCGCGTTGCATACGTTGTGCTCACCCGGCATGTTAATAACGACGCGCCCGATGCTCTCGCCCTCGGCAATCACCTCGAAGCTGGTCTTGCCCTGTTTGTGAGAGATGTCAACCGCCCGAACGTCGGCCTGGGCTGAGAGCCCGTAGGTAACGTACCTTCTCGACACAAGAGGCAACAACTCCTGGATGGTCGGGTGGTCAAGACACACAACGGCGCAGCCGTAAAACGGGACTTTATTTACGAAGTCCAGGTAAGATGCCTTTACCTCCTCCATGTCCGAGTAATGCTCCATGTGCTCGCGGTCAATATTGGTAACAACGGCAATGGTCGGCGAGAGCTTTAAAAAAGAACCGTCGCTCTCGTCCGCCTCTGCCACCAGGAATTCGCCCTTGCCAAGCTTTGCCCCCGAGCCAAGATGATTTAGCTTGCCCCCGGTAACAACTGTCGGGTCAAGCCCGGCGCGTGCAAGTATGCTTGCTATAATAGAGGTGGTCGTAGTTTTACCGTGCGTGCCGGCAACCGCAACCCCGTACTTCATGCGCATGAGTTCCGCCAGCATCTCGGCGCGCGCAATAATAGGTATCTGCTCTTTTACCGCCGCCTCCATCTCCGGATTCGTATACTTAACGGCCGAAGAGTATACAACACAGTCAACATCCACGACGTTCGAAGCTGCGTGTCCTACCTGCACGTCCACTCCGAGCGAAGCAAGGCGCCTTGTCACCGCACTTGACTTCAAGTCCGACCCGGACACGGTATAACCCATGTTACAGAGCACTTCCGCTATACCGCTCATACCTGAACCGCCAATACCTATGAAATGAATCTTTTTAATGCGTCCTTTGTACATCTTCACCTTCCAACTCTTTCGTTTAGCCTGCCAACAACTGCATATAGTCCCTGACTATCCTTGCCGAAGCATCTGGTCTTGCCACTGCGACAACAGCGTCTCTCATTTTTTTCAGTTCAAACGGATTTTCAAAAAACCTCTTTATTGCGCAGGCAAGGACTGAGCCTGTAAGCTCATCCTGCATTATCACTACGGCTGCGCCTTTTTTCGCCAGACTCCTTGCGTTCGCGTCCTGGTGACTATCGGACGCAAACGGATAGGGAATGAGTATCGACGGAAGCCCCAGGGCCGTAATCTCGGCTATGCTCGTCGCCCCGGCCCGACAGACGATTAAATCGCAAGACCCGTACACGCTTGCCATGTCGTCGATAAAACTATGCAACTCTACATTAAGCCCCTTTCTTTTGTAAGCCTCCTGGGCAAACTTAAAACCGTCTTTTCCAGTCTGATGCACTACTCTGAGCTCACCCCAGATATCAGTGAGGTACTCGATTGCGTCAAGCCAGGCCGCATTAACCGCCGTTGCCCCCTGGCTGCCACCGAACACGAAGAGAGTGAATTTTCCACTGCGTCTCATCCGCCCGTGGCGCTTTACGTTTAATATATCCTCGCGCACCGGGTTCCCGGCAAGCACCACGCGCCTCAAGGGAAAATAATCTTCCGCTTCTTCAAAAGATATATAAATCCTGTCGGCAAACTTTCCAAGCATCCTGTTCGTAAGCCCAGGGATCGCGTTCTGTTCGAGTATGGCGGTCTTAATACCAAGTATTTTTGCTGCCAACACGAGCGGGCCTGAGCAGTACCCGCCTGTCCCTACCACGCCGTCCGGACGAAGCCTCCTGAGCAACTTTATAGCGGCAAGAGTCGCAAACCCTGCCTGTATAACCGCCCTTAACTTGCGCACAACACTCCTTCCCTTAATGCCTTCAACAGAAAGTGTTTCGAAATTATATCCGCATGCAGGCACCACGCGCGATTCAAGACCGCGCTGTGACCCGACAAACGATATAACTGCACCTTTACTCATCTTTTTAAGCTCATCGGCAAGGGCAATGGCAGGGAACAAGTGCCCCCCTGTACCGCCTCCTGCAATCACTATTTTCATATTTTTCATACATAAGCAACGTCTACCCTGCTTACGCCTCATTACTCTTGATATATATATTCAGTATGATGCCTGCCGAGAGCATACTCATCACAAGCGACGTGCCGCCGTAACTGAGAAGCGGCAAGGGCAGCCCCTTGGGCGGCAACATGCCCATCACAACACCCATGTTGATTATGGCCTGAAGCCCTATCATAAACGAAAGGCCAAGGGCAAGGTACGTGCCGAAAAGGTCTTTTGCCCTGAAGGCCACCCTGACGCCGCTTACGACAAGCCCCACATAAAGTAAAATAATCACCCCGACCCCGACAAGACCCAACTCCTCGCCTATTACTGAGAATATAAAATCCGTATGCGCCTCGGGCAGGAAAAAAAGCTTTTGCCTGCCTTCACCAAGCCCCACCCCCCACACTCCTCCAGAGCCAAACGCTATAAAAGACTGGACCATCTGCCACCCGGCCCCTTTTGCGTCCTTCCACGGGTCCATGTAAATCTGCAAGCGGCGCATCATGTAACCGAACCTCAAAACCACCAGAGCGAGGACCGGCAGCACACACGCGGTCGTGCCTAACAGGTACCGGAGCTTCACCCCTGCTGCAAAACACATCAGAAAGACCAGCATCGAGAGCGTTACGGCAGTGCCGAAGTCAGGCTGCGCCATAATAAGGGCAATAAGTACGCCCGGTATCACCACATGCGGCATGAAGCCGAGAGTAAAATCCTTTATCACGTCCTTCTTTGCCTCAAGGGAATAGGCAAGAAAAACTATGACCGCGAACTTTGCAAACTCCGAGGGCTGGAACGTAAGCCCGGGAAGCGCGAGCCACCTCCTTGCCCCTCCGGCCGCTCTCCCAAGCCCTGGCACATAAATAAGGCCGAGCATAACAATTGCTAATATCAGGGCCGGGTAAGCAAGTTTTCTATAGACCCTGTAATTTACTCTTGAGGCCGCGGCAAACACCACAAACCCCAAACCAGCGAACATCAAATGCTTTTTAACGAAAAAATACTCATCACCGAACCGGTTCATGGCAACCACGTAGCTTGTGGAATAGACCATTACCACGCCTGTTGCCACAAGCAGCAGTGTTGTTAGAATTATCGCGCGGTCCGCATAATACGCCGGTTTTATCATTATTGCCCAAGCCCCCTTACGAGCCGGCAGAACTCCTCACCCCTGTGCTCGAAGTTACGGAACATATCAAAACTCGAGCACGCCGGGCTTAGAAGCACCACGTCCCCTGCCGCGGCCTTCAGCGCTGCTATCTCAACTGCCTCAGGAAGGCCGCCTGCTTCTACCGTGGGCACATCGTGCTCAAACACCCCGGACATTCTGCCGCTTGCCTGCCCTATAAGAATAAGCAGTTTTACCTTGTCCCTTATAAGCTCTTTAAGGGAGCTTAAATCTCCGCCCTTATCCTTCCCCCCTGCTATTAAGACAACTGTCCTCTCCTCCCTCACCCCTTGGAGGGCTTTTTTGAGCGAACCAACGTTCGTTGACTTCGAATCGTTTATATAACTTACCCCGCCAATCTCCCTTACAAACTCCATCCTGTGCGGCAGGCCTTTAAAGCTGTTTACCGAACTTAAAATCGTCTCACTATCCACTCCGGCAATCCTTGCTACAGCAATAGCGGCCATTATGTTTTCCATGTTATGCATGCCGGTAAGGGCCGGGTTGTTTATTTCGTACGTTACCTTTTCGCTGCCCGTTGCGTCTACTATATGCTCAAGCACTTTGCGCTTTTCTTCTCCCGGCACTTGCGGCGGGGCATCAAGCCGAGACTCCAGATAGACACCGGAGTTGCGCACTATTTGCGTTACCCCGCCCCCGGCCGCACCCGCGGCCGAGCTGAAAAGCGTTACGCTTGAGTCAAAATACCCGTCGTTATTAATAATGGCGCTTGCAACGACCGGATCTGCCGCGTTCAGCACGGAGTAATCGTTTTTTGTCTGTTTAGCAAGCAACTTTATTTTTGTCTTCGCATAGTGCTCAAACGAATCGTACCTGTCAAGATGGTCCTCGGTGATGTTTAAAAGCACGGCTATATGCGGATTAAAAGTCTCTACAAGCTCCAGGTGAAAACTGCTTATCTCAAGCACTGCCATGTCGTACGTTGCACCGTTGCGGCACTGCTCAAGACAGGCAAACGCCGGGGTGCCGATGTTGCCGCCCGTGAAAATCTTTTTCCCGGCACGCTTAAGTATCCAGGATATAAGCTCCGTTGTAGTGCTCTTCCCGTTCGTCCCTGTTATGGCGATTATCGGAAGCTCGGTGAGGCGATAAAAAAGCTCTACGTCGCTCAGCACTTCCGTGCCCTGTTCTACTGCTTGTTTAATTAAAGCCAAGCGACTGTCTATTCCAGGGCTTACCACTATCAACTCTGCCCGGTCAAACTCCTCTGCCACAAACCCACCCGCCGCGACCTTTATGCCAAGACTTTTAAGCTCTCCGGCCCGAGGAAGCCTCTCAACCGCAAGCGCGTCCATTGCCGTAACAATAGCCCCCTTGGCATGAAGAAACTTTGCTACACTTAGCCCGGTACGCCCAATACCAAGCACCAGTGCTTTCTTACCGTAAAGCGAATGAAACGTATCATGCATGGCTCTTAAAATCATATCCCCTTACCCCTCTACCTTTACCTGATTTTCAGCGTACTTATGGCAATAAGAGAAAGTATTATCGAAATAATCCAGAACCTGACAATTATCTTTGGCTCTGCCCAACCCTTCAGTTCAAAATGATGGTGAATCGGGGCCATGGCGAATATCCTCTTGCCCCTTAGTTTAAACGACGCGACCTGCACTATTACGCTAAGCGCTTCCACAACAAACACCCCTCCGACTATGACCAAGAGAACTTCGTTTTTCGTAATAACGGCTAACGTGCCAAGCCCTCCTCCAAGCGAAAGCGCACCAATATCACCCATAAAGACCTGCGCCGGATACGTGTTGAACCACAAGAACCCAAGACTTGCCCCTGCCATCGCTCCTGCGAATATGGCAAGCTCCCCGACATCCGGCACGTAGAGCACGTTTAAGTAAGTCGCAAGCTTTACGTGACCCGTTATGTAGGCAAACAACATATACGTTCCAGCCGATATGGTCATAGGCCCTATTGCAAGCCCGTCAAGCCCGTCAGTAAGGTTCACAGCGTTGGACGCACCTGTTATAACAAGGGCTGCAAAAACTATATAGAATATACCCAGGTCTATCTGAACGCCTTTAAAAAACGGTATTATAATTGTCGTGTCGAACTCGCTTGAATACAGCATCGCCGCAGCCGCCCCTGACACCACACACTGGAAAAGAAGCTTCCACCTTGCACTCAGCCCGTCTTTATTCTTAAGCACTACTTGCTTGTAATCGTCAACAAACCCGATAAGCCCCATGCCGACTGTGACAAACACCATGAGCCACATGTAGATGCTTGAAAAATTCCCCCACAAAACGACCGATCCGAGCATGGAGATAAGGATTATGCCACCTCCCATGGTCGGCGTCCCGGCCTTTGCCAGGTGCCTCTGCGGGCCGTCCTCCCTTATGACTTCACCTAATTGCAAGTGCTCTAATTTTCTTATCAAATACGGCCCGATCAAGAAACTAAACAAAAGCGCCGTTACTGTCGCGTATATGGTCCGAAACGTAATATACTGAAATACGTTGAATATCGTGTGATACTCGGCCAAAGGGTATAGAAAGTGATAGAACATGCGTTATTGCGTTCCTTTCCCGCATAGGGGCTTAATTCTCAATCCTACAAGAAGCCTGTTGACTAACCTGCTCACCGCAGGTGTTACGATAAAATACCAGCTACCTCTTTAAGCCCCCCTACCACCGATTCCATCCCCGCCCCTCTTGAACCCTTAACAAGCACTGTGTCGTCTTTTTTTAGAATGTTTTTTAAGGCTTCAATTGCTTCGTCGTTACTTGAAAAACTGAAAATGTTTTTCTTGTCCATACCGGAGCTTAACGCGCCTTCCGCGAACGCCTCACTCCACCTCCCGACAGATACAATTACCGCAAGACCAAGCTTTCCAGCAAAAAACCCAGCCTCTATATGGGCTTCTTGCGAAACACCTCCAAGCTCGAGCATATCTCCGACAACACACACCTTGCGGCCACTACCGGTTGTAGAAAGAGCCTGCAGGGCGGCGACAAGGGATTCAGGGTTTGAATTGTAGCTGTCGTCAAGCACGATAAGAGAGCCGTACCTACGCAGCTGCATCCGTCCGGGCGGCAGAGAGAATCCCTCAAGCCCGGCCTCTATGTGTTCTATAGTCACATCGTCAAACGATAACGTTGCTGCAATGGCCGCCGCGGCGTTATATACGTTTGCCAGAAGCGGGGAGGCAAGCCTCACGCGAAAACACTCCCCGCGCACGTCAAAGTCAGCTACAACACCACCGCTTCCGTCATGCGCTACACCTTTTATCATCACGTCGGCCTGCTTCACCCGGCTGAAAGTTACTACCTCCACCCGGCCTGCAAGTCCGGCCTCCTCCATAACTTGCCCTACCAACTTGTCATCAAGGTTGACCACCCGTACTCCTCCCGACTCACTGGAGCCGTAAATATGAAGCTTCTCCTCGGCTACACGCTCTGTCGTACCAAGCCCCTCAAGATGACCGCGCCCTATGTTGGTGATCACCGACACGTCGGGGCGGCAAATCTCGTAGAGCCTTTTCATCTCCCCCGGTACGTTTATGCCAAGCTCCACCACAACACAATCATGAACCCCGTTAAGTCCAAGCAGGGTCAGCGGCAGCCCGACGAGATTGTTCATATTACCCGTGCTCTTGAGCACCGTCATGCCGCCGCCAAGTATTGCGGCCGTCATCTCCTTTGTCGTGGTCTTGCCGTTTGTTCCCCCGACTGCAACAAGCGGGACTTCGCGGCGCTGCCTTACGTGTGAGGCAACGTCGCCAAGGGCTGTAAGGGTGTCACTCACCCCGATTATTCTTAGCCCCTTAATACCGGCCCTATCAAAAGCTGCTTTTTCCTTAACAAACTCACCTGCAAAACCGTGATCAACTATAATGCCCGACGCGCCTCTTTCTGTGGCTTGCGTTATAAATTCATGTCCGTCGAACCTGTCGCCTTTAAGGGCTAGAAAAACTTCTCCAGGCTTAATAATTCTTGAGTCTATCGAAAGGCCTGTGAACTCTCTTGCAACTTCAAGCCCCTCAAGTCCGCCCGCAACTTCGTTTTGGCCGGTGATCTCAACGCCGCCCGTTGCCTCCAGAATGTCTTTAATTGTAAGCTTCACTTCACCTTTTTTGCTTTTGCTTTTAAATGACGCGATCTTAAAAATCTCTACTTTACAGACTGCAAACTCTCTTCTAAAAAAACTCTGTCGTCAAAGGCAATCGTCTTGCCCTTTAATATTTGATAATCCTCGTGTCCTTTGCCTGCAATAAGTATGGTGTCTCCGGGACGCGCAATGCGCACTGCCTTTTTTATGGCCTCTTGCCTGTCCTGTATAACAACGTAAACCGAGTTGTCAGCGCTCCCCGGCACATTGTAGAGCGCACTTGAGTCTGCTTTTAGTTCACAGGACTGCTCCATGCCGCGTTTTATGTCCTCAATTATAAGACACGGATCTTCCTCTCTTGGATTATCCGAAGTCACAATCGAGACGTCTGAAAGCCGCGCCGCTATCTCTCCCATAAGAGGCCGCTTTGTTTTATCTCTGTTGCCTCCGCAGCCAAACACGGTAATGATGCGTGACGATTCATTCACAATATGGCTCTCACTACTATCGGCCATCAACCCTCCTATCACAAAAAGAGTCTTTTCAAGGGCGTCCGGGGTATGGGCGTAATCCACATATGCCGTGATTTTAGTACCAGCGCCTTCCTCTTTCACTCTCTCAAGCCTTCCGGGGACCGCGTGTAAGGCGTTAATACCGCCCTCTACCTGAGTTGTAGTTAGCCCAAGGGCAAGCCCTGCCCCTACAGCCGCCATGATGTTGTAGAGGTTATGATCTCCAACAAGGCTTGAATCTATATTAAGATTACCCCCGGGCGTACGGAGTGTAGCTTTTACGCCGCCTGTTGTAATAGAGCAACTCTCCCTTTCCGGAAAAATATCCGCCCCGGCCTCCATGCTATAAGAAATCAATTTTCCAGGAATCCGACCGAGCAGCCACCGCCCGGTTTCATCGTCCTGGTTAATGACCGACACCCCGGATCCAGCGCCGTAAATATTAGCAGTAAACAGCAACGCCTTTGCGTCTTTATACTCGTCAATATTCTTGTGATAGTCCAGATGCTCAGGTGTTAAATTAGTAAAGACCTTTACGTCAAAGCTGCACCCAACGACCCTTTTTTGTGCAAGCGCGTGAGAGGACACCTCCATCACACAGTGCGTCACTCCACCGTCCGTCATCGCACTTAAAAGCCTCTGAAGCCTTGGCGCCTCGGGCGTGGTGAGTGGCGCCGGTATAACCGTACTTCCGTATCTATAATTTATAGTTCCAATAAGACCGGTATTGAGTCCTGCTTGTTTCAGCACCGACTCCACCAGATACGCAACAGTGGTCTTGCCGTTTGTGCCCGTAATGCCGACCGTTTCAAAACCAGGTGTTTTAAAATCTACTATTTCAAGCGCCCCTGTTTTAAGGCCAATGGTTTTAAGGTCTAGTGTTTTCAGATCTGGCGACGACAAGAACGAATTACCGTATATCCTTGCACTCAAAAGGGCAAGCATGAGCCTTGCGTCGTCCACAATCACCTGAGTATGATCGGCCTTGTTTATTGCCTGGCCGACTGCTTGCTCCATCACCACGGCAACCGCGCCCGCACCCACTGCGTCGCGTATAAAGTCTGCCCCGTCGCTTGCTTCACCCTTAAGTGCTACAAACACGCTGCCCGAACTTACCTCTCTTGAATCGCACGTAACAGAGGTGACTGCGACCTGCCCTGCCGAGACCTCGTCAATGCCCACCACCCGGCACTCAAAAGGTGCGAATAGTTCTTTTAACGTCATGCCCATTTTCACAGTCCCCTTTAAATTCATTGAAACACCACCGTTACCGCGCCTGTATCGGGAAGCATCTTTCCTGCTTCCGGTTTTTGCGAAACCGCGCGCCCGCTTCCCACAACACTCACGTCAAAGGCCCTCTTGCCGGCAACCCTGAGCACGGAGCGCATCGTTTTGCCGCTAAAATCAGGCACCTTTAACGGATCGCCGCTGTCGTTTTGCCTCCCCCCCAACTTTCCCCTTGCGTTTACCTGGATAATCTCAATACCGTAATTATCAAACTTCTCGCCGCGCCTCTTCCCCTCTTTACCCCCTTTGCCTTCCTTACCCTCGGGAAACACGCCCATATATGCAAGCGTTTCTCTTGCAATCTCACTGAATACGGGTGCGGCAATCAAGCCTCCGACCCTTACTCCTACGGGTTCGTCTATAACCACCAAAATCGTAAGCCTTGGATCCCGGGCCGGCAGATATCCAACGAAAGACGACACGTATTTACCCTTTGCGTACCCGCCTTTTATCAAGTCGGGCTTCTGCGCGGTCCCGGTCTTCCCGGCCACTTTAAAACCATTACCCGGCAACGCCAACTCTCCCGTACCACCCGCCTCTGTCACCGAAGTCAGCACGTCCGTCACCACCCTTGCGGTTTCCTCCGAGACGGCGCGTCTCACCACAACCGGGCTTGTCTCTTTCAAAACGTCCCCGCCTGAGTTTTTTATCCTCTTCACTATCCGCGGCTCCATCAGATAACCTCCGTTAGCAAGGGCGGAAAAAGCGCTTGCAAGCTGCAGCGGAGTTACCGACATGCCCTGCCCGAACGATACGGTGTGCAGGGTTACGCCCGACCATCTCGACTGATTCCTTAGCAGCCCTCGTGACTCACCCGGAAGCTCTATACCTGTCCTGTCGCCAAAACCAACAGATTTAAGATAAGAATAATATTTTTTCCCTCCAATGGTCTCGCCCATCTTTGCGGCACCAATGTTGCTTGAGAGCTTTAAAATATTTTTTACCGAAAGCCAGCCATGCTCCTTGGTGTCATGAAAAATCCTGTCCGCGACTTTATATTTGCCGTTTTCACAAAAGAAAATGTCGTTTGGCCCAAGCAGGCCTTCTTCCACCACCGAGGCCAGCAAAAAGGCCTTTATGGTGGAGCCAGGCTCAAACGTGTCGGTTATGGCGCGGTTTCGCCACTGCCCCGGCTTAAACCTTGTAAACTCGTTAGGGTCAAACGTCGGGGCGTTGGCCATAGCCAGCACCTCGCCCGTATGAGGATCCATCACTATAACAACCCCGCTCCTTGCCCCCGTACTCAGTAAAGATTTTTGCAGGGCTTTCTCTGCAATATACTGTATGGTCTTGTCTATCGTTAAAATTACGTCCATGCCCCGAACCGCTTCATCCATGTCCTCGTAAAGAAGAAGCTTGCCCCTTGCGTCCTTACCCGCCCTTACGGTTGCCTGCGCACCCTTCAGGTACTTATCATAATAAAGCTCAACCCCCTCAAGTCCGTCTGAATCCACCCCTGCGAACCCCACAAGGTTTGCGGCAAGCGACTTAACGGGATAATACCGGCGTTTTTCCTTATGCATGCCAATGCCCGGAAGCTTCTGTATTTTCGCCCTCTGTGCGTCGTTTAAGTCCACCTGACGCCTGAGCCACACGAAGTTGGCTTCAGACCCCATTTTCCTTGAAAGCCTTCTTCGTTCGACCGAAAGCAGGGGGGCAAGTGTCTTAGAAGCAGCAAAGGCGTCTTTTACGTTCCTTGGCTGGGCAAACACAGAATCCACCTCTACACTCATAGCAAGCTCTTCGAGATTTCTATCATATATGGTTCCGCGATTAGGAGGAACCTTAACGGTCCTTGTATGCTGACGAAATGCTCTTTCCTGAAGACTGCCTCCAATTGCCACCTGAAGATAAAAGGCCCGGAGAAAGATCACACCGAAGGCGGCAACGAAAAACACCATAACGATCGCTATGCGTATTTTCATCCGGCCGTTAAAGTTCTTTTTCATTTAACCCGTACGATACGCTCGCCGGTTGGATAGACAAGCCCGAACTCTCCGGCGGCTATGCCCTCTATCCTTTCCGGGGACTTTAGTTTTCCAAGCTCCACGCGAAGGCGCCTGTTTTTTTCAAACACTACGGCCCTGTGCTCATTAAGGCGTGAAATTTCATAACCAAGCTCAACGTAAGCAAGCCTGCTCCAGACGTAAGCAAGGAGCATGGCCGCCACTACGAACACCACGACCGAGGTAATGTACAAAAACCTCATGTCCTTAAGGTCGCGCTTTATCCTTGGCTTTTGTGTGCCAAGCACCTTGCGGCTCGGTCTTGATTCCAGACTTATCGCTCTTCCCATTTTGACGCCCCCCCCCACGCTGTGTTACAAAACAAATAATTTGGAAATTCGGAAAACAGGAAAATCAAAAAATCAAAAAATCTGAAAAATAAACCCGCAAACAGGCGGCTATGCCACAAGCTTCTCTACCGCCCGCAGCCTCGCACTCCTTGACCTTGGATTGGAAAGCACCTCGGCCTCCCCCGGCTTAACCGCCTTTGTGGTAAGACGCTTTACAATCGGCTCTCTCCCGCATGCGCAAACAGGCAAATCTCTCGGGCACTCACACCCAACCGCCAACTCTTTAAAAAAACTCTTAACCAACCTGTCCTCAAGCGAATGAAATGAGATCACTACCATCCTGCCGCCCTTATCCAATACTTCAATTCCGTCTCTAAGACCCTGCTTAAGGCTTTCAAGCTCATCATTAACCGCAATCCTGAGGGCCTGAAAAGTCTTTGTCGCGGGATGTATTTTCTTATGCCTGAGCTTTGGCGGATAACAACCCCGGATAAGCCCGGCAAGCTGCCCGGTAGTCTCTATGGCTACCTTCTCCCTTTCCCTAACGATCACCCTTGCTATACGCCCTGCAAATTTTTCTTCGCCGTAGGAGCGTATGATCTTAAACAATTCGTCTTCCGAATATTCGTTAACCATCTCGCAGGCGCTAAGTCCGACCCGTCTGTCCATCCTCATGTCAAGACGTGCGTCTTTCATAAAAGCAAACCCCCTACCAGCAACTTCAAGCTGATATGAACTAACCCCGACGTCAAGTAATATGCCCTGCACTTTCTCAATACCAAGGCCCTCCAATACGGCCTTGATGTTCCTGAAATTGTCCCTGACTATCTCTATCCTTTCCCCGTACGGCTTTTTTAAAAGTGCCTTTACCCTTTTTACGGCCTCGTCGTCAACGTCAAGCCCGATGAGCCTGCCACCGGGTGCGCTTGCCTTTAATATTGAAGCCGCATGCCCGCCGCCACCAAGAGTGCCATCAATATAAACACCACCACTCGTACAATTAAGAAGCGTTGTTGCCTCACAATCCATAACAGTGACGTGTTTAATAACTTCATCGGTTGCTGAAACAGTAGTCTTCACAGGCC
>CBDUXY010000047.1:0-15706 GCA_965371305.1 uncultured bacterium | reverse complement strand
GGCAGTAGATGATTCACGTTAAAACTATTAAACAATATTAAAGAACTTGAATGTTTTTTGGTGATGGGATACACTTATTTCGTTAATTTATTATTGTTTTATGAATATGCAAGTTACAGGTATTTAAGGCTTGTAATTTTGCGAACATATTGATTACAAGATTTTTTAAGTTTTTTTATGTGTATACACAGCCTTGGGTCAAACATGGAGGGATTATGAAAAGAATTCACTGGTTGGTATTATTTTGCCTTTTTCTTTTGTTTCCGGGTTTGTTGCTCACCGGAAGAGCTATTGCCGGGGAGTATGTTTACGGTTGGACAAAGACGATGGGCGGAACGGGCCGTGATGTAGGATTTTCCGTTACGGCGGTTAATTCGGGCGATGTCTTTGTGACCGGGCATTTTTCCGATACGGTTGACTTCGATCCCACGGCAGGGATGGGAGGGACAGACATACATACCTCTACCGGAGCGTTTGATATCTTTCTTACGAAGTTATCTTCGGACGGCAAATACGGCATGACAATGACCATGGGCGGGACGAGCAATATCAGAGGTGAGCGCTCCGTTACGACCGACGGCGCTGGAAACATCTTCATGACCGGACGTTTTTCTGAAACGGTTGACTTTGATCCCTCGGCTGGGATGGGAGGGACAGACATACACACCTCTGCCGGAAAGTTTGACATCTTTCTTACGAAGATAAATTCCGACGGCACATACGGCGGTACAAAGACCGTGGGCGGACCGGGTCGTGATGTAGGTTTGTCCGTTACGGCGGACCCCGCGGGGAACGTTTTTGTGGTCGGAAGTTTTTTTCGTAAGGCTGACTTCGGCCCTTTGGCAGGGATGGGAGGGACAGACATACACACCTCTTCCGGAGCGTTTGACACCTTTCTTACAAAAATAAACCAGGACGGCACATACGGCTGGACAAAGACCGTGGGTGAAATGGGCAATGTTTCAGGCCGCTCCGTTATGACGGATGTTTCGGGGAATATTTTCGTGGCAGGAAATTTTAGAGGAACCGTTGACTTCGATCCCTCGACAGGGATGGGAGGGACAGACATCCACACCTCTGCCGGATTTGTTGACATCTTTCTTACGAAGATAAATTCCAACGGCACATACGGCGGGACAAAGACCATGGGCGGACCGGGCCGTGATGTAGGTTTGTCCGTTACGGCGGGTAGTTCGGGGGACGTCTTTGTGACCGGGCATTTTTCCGATACGGTTGACTTCAATCCCACAGCAGGGATGGGAGGGACAGACATCCACACCTCGGTTGGACTGCGCGATATCTTTCTTACGAAGATAAATTCCAATGGCACATACGGCTGGACAAAGACCATGGGCGGGACGGGCGGTGATGTAGGTATGTCCGTTACGTCGGTTAGTTCGGGCAATGTCTTTGTGACCGGGTATTTTTCCGATACGGTTGACTTCGATCCCCCGGCAGGGATGGGAGGGACAGACATCCACACCTCGGTTGGAGTGCTCGACATCTTTCTTACGAAGATAAATTCCAACGGCACATACGGCGGGACAAAGACCATGGGCGGGACGGGCGTTGATGCAGGTTTTTCCGTTACGATGGATGTATCGGGGAACGTCTTTGTGACCGGGGGTTTTTCCGGTACGGTTGATTTTGATCCCACGGCAGGGACTGATCCTCACACCTCGGTCGGGATGCAGGATATCTTCCTGACGAAGTTCTTAACGAGTGACTTCGATGGTGACGGCATCTTTAACGATATTGATTCACAGCCCAATGCTCCTTCCCTGGACTTTAGTGATGGTACGACATCCGGGACTATAACCGACCCTGGCAATCAGGCACTTGAGATAATGGACGCGCCGGCTCCGCTTGGCATCAAGATAACCTCGCTCGGTGGGACGATGCCCGCGACCATAACTGTCTGCGGGGGAGTGAATATGACCATTACCGCTGGTGATACTGTGATTGTCACTTGCGGCAGTGCAATCGTCGAGGTGAAAAACGGGAGCGTTGACTTTAAATTCCATGCTGCAGACGGCACGGTTGCGACAGTTATTTTAAACGAGGGTGAGGGCCTTACCTTTAAGCCCGAGACCAATATGATTACAGCCTCTGTAAGTAACGCAGATTCGGTGGTAGTTATTGTTGGTAATAAAGAATTGGTTATAGCTCCGAACGAGACAGTATCATTTGATAAATCTAAAACCCCTCCAGTCAAGTTTTTAAAGAAACCTAAAAAGCTTTCTATAACGGTTATTAACGACAATACGGCGGAACTCTCCTGGCAGGACATGTCAGAGGGTGAAGACGGGTTTATTGTCGAGAGGAGAGCGAGAAGTAATAAGACTTGGAAGGAAGTAGGCAGGACCGGCCCTGAACAGACGACTTACGAAGACAATACGATTAAATCCGGCAAACGCCACGTATACTTTTACAGGGTTAAGGCGTTTAACAGTGTGACTGAGTCGGAATATAGTGAAAAGAAACGAATAAAAAAACAAAAACACAAAAGACAAACACACATACGCAAAAATACAAGACAGGATAAGGGCTTAAAAACCCCGAAAAAGTTATCTGTCAAAGTTGTCGACAATAATACAGTTGAGCTTTCGTGGAAAGATATGTCAGACGGTGAAGACGGATTTATTATAGAGAGGAAAACAAGAAAGAATAAGCGTTGGAAGGAAGTGGGCAGGATCGGTGCCGATAAAACTTTATACCCGGATAAAACCGTTAATTTCGACAAAAACCGTACGTACTTTTACAGAGTCAAGGCTTTTAACAGTGTAAGTGAATCCGGGTATACCGAACAAAAGCGGGTAAAGAGGAAGTAGCTTTCCTTATTCTGAATTTGGATGAAAAGTTTGACCTGCTCTTAGGAATAGGCTAAGGTATTCTAATTATGGTAAAATCCTGATAAAATCAATTGAAATGTATTGAATTTATAGGAAGCAATTAAATCATCATAAAGGTTCTAATGGGTTGATTTTAAAAGCAAAAAGGGAAAACCAGGCTCATTTCAACCACTTAGACAATTTGTGTTTTTCGAACTGAAAATCCTCGTGTCGGCGGTTCGATTCCGTCCCTGGGCACCACTTTTTCCCTTACTACCGTAGTCAGCACCTTATCCAACAAAAGCCCCGCTGTTCGCGGCCAATTCGCGGTCCCTTCCCTGTTCTGACTCGGGCAAGCCTGTAATTCGGGCGAATTTCACGAATTCCCCCCATTTCCATACAATGGCCTTTTTTCGATAGTCACAAGGTTATGGCAAAAAAAGCGCGCCTGTGCAAGACACGCCCTTTTTGCCCCTGTCTACTTATTATAAAAAGCTGACTGCATTTCTTCCGACTTAGTAGACACATTTCATGATGCAATTGGAAACAAAAGGAGGTGGGTCGGAAGGCGTTGATTTCTTCCTGTAGTCCGCATTTGTGGTTACTTCCAGAATGTTGCATATTTCTTCTGATAATTAATAACTTGAACCGTTAAGTAGAAATTCACTTTAGGGGTACCCCAACTAATATGGGCAGGGCAGGTCATAGCTTCTTTTTCATTGAAGTCCACTAGCCCCCTTTAATACCCTTGATTACCGTATCCATAAGTCCCCAAAAAAGGAACAGGCTCAAAAAGTCCCACCATTTGATCCCGGCGACAGTAAAGAATTCCCCGGTAATCAAAGAGTGAATCACAATAGTTAATACGCAAGCGCTGACGAACGATACAAATCCTCTTACCCCTCCGGGGGCGCCTGGTTTTGCAACGGCCCCGGAGACATCGGCGACTGGTTTTGCTTTGGGACTGGAGCCATCGGTGCCGGTTGGGGCAGCAGGGGGCTTCTTGTAGGAACCGGGCATAAGTTTAATCCCGCGTAACAAGTCGAGACACTCGTTGCAGAGTTCCCAATTCGAGCTCTTGCTGCGCTGGACATCTTTTACAAACTCATCCCTCGTCATGTAGTCGTGAAGCTTGCCCCCCTCGTCCAGGCTTTCTACCAGGTCGCCGTACTTATTTACATTGATAAGCCTGCGCATCTTTTCCGGACGAAGCCCATTTGTATTTACTACGCTTGCTCCGCATAGATCGCAGCCGTCCCTCTGCACACATCCCTTGCACGACAGGCATAGTCTCCAACTCTCGGTACGGCGGCTGACATCAGCGATGAAGGCTTCCCTGGACTCCCATGCGTCGATCTTGCCGGCCTTGACCAAACGATTTGCATGGCCGATAGTCAGGTCCTGGTGTCTGGTAAAGGCGTTATCTTTTCCGCATGCTTCGCAGGGGAAGCGCGGCTCAGTAACATCAGGAGTGGGCTGTGGGTTGGCGGAGTGAGCCTCCGGACCGGATTCCCGGATGACAGGCTCAGGCACCTTACCCGGCTGACCGGCGCCACACTTCATACAGAACCGAGCGCCCTCAATTGGCATTTTAAAACCGCAGTTAGGACAATACACGTCTCACCCCTGGCTTATCATGGTAAGCATGATAAATTGAATAGGAACTCATTGCTATTCGATCACACATTGATGCTACATATACCAGCCGGCAATTCCATCAAAATCTTTCCAGGCAAGGGTTATTTCCCGGACTATGGGCCCCGAGGCCTGTCTTTCCAATCGAGAATACGCGGCATCGACAAGCAATATGCCCCCGGACTCTTTTAGCCCGTTACCGACGTCGACGATCTGTTCCTTGATTTTTTCATATCCCCTGGCGTTACCGGAACGCTGCTGCCCGACTGCGGCGCCTCCAAGTTTTATCAGTTGAGCTACGGCCAGTTGAGTTTTCGCGTCCCGTTGCTCGGGGGGTAACTCCACCCTCTCTGTTGGATTGGGATCAGGTTGTGTCTGCGTTGGCTCGGGGGCAGCTTGCGTCTCATTGGAGATGAGGTCAGGTTCCGGAGCATGGGGTGCGACGCGTTTGCCGCATTCAATACAAAAGTTGGCGCCCTTTGGAAGCGCTGCGCCGCAATCAAGGCATTCGGCAGCGGCCTCTTTACGCTCTGGCTCCGGCTCGTCACCGGGGGCTGAATAATCGGTCGGCGGCGGTAAGGCTTCTGTCGTCCCTTTATGGTTCTCTGTTTCCTCCAAATCAAGCATTTCCTCGATATCCATGCTCGCCTCGAAGTCATCACAAGCCCCATCAAGGTCGCCTAACGCCTCCTTGGCCAAGCCGCGCTTATAGTACGCATCCGGATCCTGTGGGTTGACCTCCAGCGCCGTGGTACATTCTTTAATCGCCTCTTGAGGGTCGCCGACAAACTTCTCACCGGGACTTGTCCCGATGGAGTCGTTGCGGGTGTATTCACCGGGGTAGTCGCCTGAGCCGTCGTCTTTCGCATAGCCGCCCTCTGAGCTGGAAGCCCTCTTCCCGGAAACTCCCTTAATTACCGTATCTACAAAGCCCCAGAGGACAAAAAAGATAATAAAAGACCACCATTGGATTCCCGTCACACGAAAGACCGTGCCAACAATCAAAAAGTGCACAATGAGATATAGTACACAGGCAATAACGAATGACATGGCTTACTCCTACTGATGATATTACCGCATTAAAAAAGCAACTTGCCGTCTTCCGATTGGCCGCGAGACCATGACGGCGATCCAGATCCCGCCATAAGCCCTGACTAATCAGCGACAATTTACGGCAAAACTCGAGAAAGGCACGCACGGGTTCCGGACGAGCCGCAACGCTCTAATACGAAGAATTGCGATTGCACCGGCCGGATACGCCATAAACCTGCGTCCGTCGACGCACTGAACTCCCACTGCCACGAGGACGGCATCCTGACCTGACCGCAGTTTCCATACATTCCAAATACTTTCCGCCTCACAGCCCTCATATAGTTGGATCTGTGTACGCAAGTTGTCGTGCCAACCATAGGGCAGCTGTGTAGCAGTAGGTGTCAGTAAGGCTTCAAGCTGCCCTTGCCGAATCATCTCTCTGTACTGTTCAGTCTTTTTGGCTTCAAGCTTTCTCCGAGCCTCGCTGGGCGAGTCGCATCCGCCGGAAATAACTACGAGGACCAGGATAGTACATACCAACAATACACGAGCTATTTGAAACACCTCCTTTTACTTCGACCGATAGAGCCCCGGGTAAATCATCGGCAATTCGCCACTAATCGTTCTATTACCTCAGAAACTATAAGGTTCATCTCCCGGGCCCTTTTGAGATCTCTTCGCGCCGCTTCGCATTTCCCCTGGATGGAGTAAAGGCCGGCCCGCTTACTCATGGCCCCATGCAAGGTGGGGTTAAGCTCGATTGCCCTGGATAGCGCCCGGGTAGCTCCTGAAACATCGTTATTAGTCGCAAGTGCATAACCAAGTGTGCGGTGGGCCGGAGCAAACTCGGGGTGGTCTTCAACTATCTCCCGGGCGCTGTTTATGATCGGCTTCATCTCCCATGCCCATCCCAGCGCCTGGTAAATAGTCACCCGCTCCGTATTAAGATCAACATCCACAGTTTTTCCAAAGGGTAGATGTGGATTGATTCGTGTTGATTCGGCGGCATCCCTTGCTGCGTTGTTAATGATCTCCAGGAGGTATTTCAATGCTGCTGAGGTATCGATCCCCCCGTTTTCGCTTATTTCATGGAGTCTTATGCCTATATTAACAAATTGATTCTTCGCGCGCCATGCAAGCGCCAGCGCCAGGCGATCCCGTCCGTAGTCGCCCTGCTTCAACTGCCTCTTATACATTCTAATGGACCTGTCTATATCTCGAGACCAGCCTCTCGACCCATAATCATGCGTCTGCGACCTGACAAAGTATGCATCCGGGTTCTCATCCCACAGAAGGAGCGCAAGTTCCGCCTCTTCTACCATAGCCTGCTTGTCGTCACGGGACCAGGCATAAAGGGCGTTGATGCCAAACGCCGTGCTTAAGTCCTGGAGCTGAGATTCGTCCCAGTCTAGTGTGTCTACTTGAGGGTCTGAGCGCAGCAGGTTCATCATGGCGAGTTGACGCAGGTCAGGGTTGTCCGGCTCCATCAAGAGAGCTTTATTGACAGCCTCCAGTGATGCCTTGTGATTTCCCAGATATGACTCGACAAGGGCAAGACCGCTCCAGGCCTCCGCCAGGGAGGGCTCCAGTTTGATTACTTCCAGGTACTGTTTCCGCGACGCCTCCAGGCGGTTGGAATAGAGATTAGCGAGGGCCAGCTCCATCAGTTGCCCGACACGTGAACCTTCCCGTCCGCCGGCGCGGGGCAAGGCAAAAGTGAGGGATATCTCCTTCGAAAAAACGTCACTGCCCCGGAAGCTGTCGACAGCGTGCTCCAAGGTGTCGGCCGCCAGATCCTGATACCGATCTACGGAATTACGGCTTGAACGCGCGAAGAATCTGACACCGCCTGTACCGATGAGCGTGTATTCTATAATACCACCGGGAGCCGTTACATTAATCTTATCTACGGTTGTAATGCCGGGGTAGAAGGCTGGAACTGCCTCGGCCCCTCGAAGGACCCGCACTGGCAGACGACTAAAATCTCTAATCACGGGAGCATCCACTTCGAAGTACCGCCAGAGTTTAGCAACGGTAACGATATCGAGGACCCCGTGCAGTTGCACAAAGATATCGGTCGGCTTGATCGCCGGTGACCTTTCCATGCGATCATAAAATTCTGTAAAAATTTCCGCGGCTCGTTGCTCAATTGGGTCTGCCGTTCCCGAATATCCCTGTGTTCCGCCGCCTTTTAACAATCTCTCTTCTTCGGTCAGAAGTTCGACACGGGTTTCGAACAAGGCCGTACGCCCGGTGGCGGATACGTGAATATTATCTCTCAGTAGCGGCCTCGGATGAAACCAGTTTCGACTAGCGCCTATACTGCTCTTCGTTTCAAACCGGCCTAGCCCGATCAGCCTTCTTTTTTCTTGCAGTCGTATTTCCGCTGCATTCTTGTAACCCGGTATTGGGAGCATGAGTTCGCCGAATATTATGAGTTTCATGGCGTAGTCGGCGTCAAGCATGATACGCGCCATTATAGAATCCGACGGCATTCCGTAAACACGAGAATACTGTGGGCCTCCGGGGTCGTTCGGCGCAGGGTCCAGCGACACACTCGGGGTATCGCGTCTGCCCCACACGGAACTAATGGCGACAATCATTGTGTCGATGTCGATGCGGGCTTCACGGGAAGTTGCCACAGACCCCACAAGAAAGATGTCGTTGTTACGGGGGTCCATAATAAAGCCGTGTATGCGCTCCATAGAGGCGGGATAACGGAGTTTGTCCGGCAATCTATTCCACCGGCTTGCGGAATTAGAGTAGGGCTTAACTTGCCGGTACAGGCGTCGCAAGGACAGAATAACCGGGGATTCGACTACAGCCGCCGGGCCGGTGTTCCGGAAAACGGGCATCCCGGCAAACGAAAGAAGATCAATTGTGACATCCAGGTCCACCCCGCCGACCTTCTTTAACTGTTTCTGGACCTTCGGCGAATGATAGGCCTTCAGGAACTTGGGCGTCGCTTCGATCATTTCTTTGCCGGTAATCGGCGAAGAGACCGTTCGGAACATGGGTTTTCTTGCGGCCTCAGGGGCGACACTTTTCAGGGCGTCCCTGAGCGGGCCGACGTCAACGTCCTGGCCATTGGGCAGCGTTATGCTTTCATTTTCAGGGTCGTAGGTGCCTGTGAAGAACTTTGTGCCGCCCCCTCGGACGCCACCGCTTCCGCGCTTGTCGTCCTCCCACGCCTTTTTGATTTTCTCATAGGTACTCCCCTCAGGCTTGCCGGATTTTTTAGATACCCTTTGAAGGTGTCTGTAGATATCTCCCAGCCTCGGGTCTACACTGAATTTTAGGGGGGGACCTGCAGTCCTATCCGGGCGCTCTTTACCCGGCATAAGCGACGACTGCAATCGAGTCGTGATGGTACGAACCATATCCGCCTTATGCTGCGCGTCCTTAATATAAACCCGGGCCATCTCGGGGTTCGTGGCTTTTCCGGCCTTTATCACTAATTCTCTACCCTGCCGCATATGTTCCTTAACTATTTGCCGGAATTCTTTATGTTCCTTAATCAATAACCTGACTTTTCTGGCCTCGGCTTGTACTACGCTACCCGGCAGCTTGGCAGGGCCGGACTTAAACTTTATCAAGTCCTGGGTTATACTGGCCGGGTCGGTCCCTTCTTTTCCCGGTGGTGTTTCCTCACCACCTTGCCGCCCCACCTGACGTTCAAAATGATCAATCATGTCATCGATGAATTTACCGTCCTTCTCCCCGTAATCATCGAAGACCTGGTTGACGCTTTTGATTGCCTCCATGAGGTTAGCCGTCTCGGCCTGTCCATAGACCGGTGCAGCATCGGCAAACCAGACGACTGCCGCCGTAAAAATTATCGCAAACAGAAGAGGCGCTTTAGCTTTCATCGCCGCGCCTCCGTCACAGTGAGTTCGTTAATGGTTGTCCTTTTAAGAGTGCTGCCCTTGATTTGCGCCTCTATTATCGACGTGCCCTTTAAATCGATCACACCGATCTCGCCCTGCTCGATGAGAAAAGTGAAAGTACCGCCCTCTTCTGACTTCAATAGTTTTGACTTAACGCCGCTGCCGGGCGTAGGCCTGAGTTTTACAGTACGCTTGACACTTACCTCCGCTATGAATTTACCCCCTTCATTACGAACCTTCTCCAGGACGCATTGCGACGCTCCGACAAGACGCCCTCCGGATGTCGGAAGATCTATCGTTCCACATTCCCAGCTATCTCCTTTACTAACCGGGTCCTCCGGAAACGTTATAGAGGCCATATTCAGGAATTGCTTCAGAAAATTTTTGGTGAGAAACTCGGTTGACGTATCCTGTCCGCCTCCGGGTATATGGAATTCTTCATCCCAGACCTCTGCGTTAGGTTCAAGAACAAGGACCCAGCGTGAACCAAGAGAGGCCAGCAAAAAGGTCATGCCGGGGTCATCTCGTGCCGCTTCCATATGGACGGAATTTGCCGAATCAAAGATGGATTTGCCTCGGCCGGGAAAAAATTGTTCATATTTCAGTTGGTCCAACTTCTGCTCGACCTCTATCCGCCCCTTTCTGTTGACTGATAAGACCTCAGTTGAGACCACGATAGTAACTGTTTGCTCTGCTGAGCTTGGGCCGTACCCTTGTTGTTCCTGGGTGGTACGACTGACCAATCGGTATTCGCGCTTATAGGTGTCTCCGGTTTTCGCCTTTAGCCGGATAGATACACCCTCTGAGGCCCGCACAAAGGATGCGGCAACCAGAAAAAGAAGTAGACACATTCCTGCGAGAGCAAAAATACCTACCCGGTGCTTTCTCGTCTTGTTTCTTAATTCCATGGCTCACCTCTCTACTTAAAAACTGTATGGGGTCTCAAACCACGCCCCGCCTAGTCCGCGGCGCCGTCCGAGATCTTTTGGAGGCAATGGTGTGCGCCTTCCAGGCCCATGATTGCAGCGCAATCCTTAACGGCATTTGCCCTTTGTTTGAGGTCTATAAAGTCCGGGGAGTCAAGCGAAGACTTGACCCTCGTGAGCAGGTCTCGCTCTTTAATCCGTAACTCATCCAATACAAAATTATTTTCTTTTACTTTCTCTGCCCAATCAAGGACATCCTGGTTAAGCACCCCTCTTCTTTCATCAAGGAATTTTATCTTCCCTTTTGTAATTTCCCGTTCTTTAAGAAGTCTCCCATGCGTGGCATTTAAAGCTTTAGCCTTTTTATTGCACTCCTCGACCCAGGATTTATCGTATGAATCCGTGCATTCAGATGAGTGAGCACCTATTTGACGGCCGCTTTCATTCAGTTTTTCCTGCACCTCTTTATGTTTCCTGACTGCATTTGCCCCAAACTCCTTTAATAATCCCGCGGCATTCAAAAGGTCTTTCTCTTGTTGTTTAAGTTTGACCTTAACCGCTTCGGCTTCAACTATGGCATCACCGATAGTCTCTACCTCTGCCATAAAACTCTCTAGCGCCAGGAGTGTGGCTTCGTCAGCGCTGTGCGAAGTATTGGCAAAAACAATTAATGCCAGTACGCAAATTATAATGACACTTAACTTCTTAGCCATAGCGGGCCTCCTGAATTAACTTTTATTTCCAGGCCAGGTTCTTCTCGGCGGTCAGTTCTTCAAAAGATAAAAACTTCCAGTCATGTATTTTATTCATTTATAAAATCAATAGGGACACTACTACCTAGGGTGCTGTCAATCGGAAGGGGAAGATGCCCGGATACCTAAACTTATTATACTCCCGCTCCTGTCTTCGGTCAACATTCCAGCCTCCAAAAAATTGTCGAATCTACTCTGTGGTAAAGGCTACCCGGCGCGATATTTTCAAGTGGAGACAAAAGGCGCATATATATTCAGAGATTATTTCACATAGCCACCAAGTACGTCGATTTTCAAAGCCAGAAGAACTCTTCTATGACAAATAAGGGAAGTGTAGACTCCTTCCTGTAATTGTTAATTTTCTGACCTTCTCAACGCTGCGGATTTGTAGGTAAAATCAAGAATTTCAGATTGTGCCAAATTTGGACTAAAATATATCAAAAAGCAAAGAAAATAACGAACTGGACAGGATCATTGGAATGGCTTTAAGGCTTTAATTTGAAGATAAATAAAGAAATAAGATTTAAAATCAAGCGCTTACGAATTACGCTTTATCTGCCAGAAAATACTCGTGTCGGCGGTTCGAATACGACCCTGGGCACCACTTACTTTCTTTTTGGAAAAAAAGCGGGGCACCCATCCGAAGGATGGGTTGAGCAAAGAAAAACCAATCCAAAAAGCTCACTTTCAAACCAAGTAATCATTTAAGCATCTTGCGGTTGCGGTTTTAGCCGCAGCCCCTTTTTTGCTTCAAACCCAAAAAGTGTATAGTAATGGTATAGTTCGTCCCGGGAAAGCCCCCCGTAAGGAAGAAGTAATACCCTCACCAGGACGGGCCAATAGAACCACCTGTGAAGCTGAGACAACTTTGATATGGGGAAAGGGGTGGGGGTTCGTGGTCTCCTCGGCCTTGCAGGGCCATGCAGTGGGTCTCACGGGCTATTTTCTGGGGGCCGGTAGGTCCTTAAGCTGGCGGTTCAGGTATTTACCAACCTTCTTGGCCTCCGCAGGGGCGAGTTCTCTTCTGACAATTTCTTCTGCCCCCTTTAAGAAGACCGTCTTCGCATCGTCAATCCGCAAGAGCCCTTCCGGGCTAAGGCGGGGTAATAATCTGGCTTCATCAACCGGGCTTAACAAGCTCAACACCTTATCCGCTTCAGTCATTATAATACCTCCTTCTCTACGAAAATGTTGTTTCTTGGACAACACATGCCTTTGTAGTAATAGGTTTGAGAAGAGGTGGTTTACCGGCGTTTTCGTTGTAGATGAAAGTTGAACGGCTGAGAAATTTACTTTAAGAGTGGTACAACTAATAGGGGTAGGTCACTGTGCTGAAATTGGCTGAAACAAGTAAAAATACATCAAAGTACAAGAATGATTTGCTTAACGTTCAAAAAAAGTCTGGTTATACCAGAGCAGGCACTCAGGGGCTGAATCAATTACTAGAAGTGTACTAAAGTAGGTTTTTTTTAGTGAATTCAGGATATAAATGTGTTAAAATAGACTACAGTAAGCGTAGGGTTTGTCCTACAGCTATGAGTATGCAGAATTATCTTCCAGGGTTTTTTGTACATCAGATGTTATGATGTCTTTGCGTTGATATTAAGTTTATATCAAGTGTGTGGCAATGTTGCCTCTAAAGGACACGGAAGATCCTTCAGAGGTCTTTTTTTTGTTTAAAAACACCGAGAAGAGGACGTTGCTAAATTGAAGACACCTGTATTAAAAAACGGGACTATGAGTGGGTCAGATTGTGGACCGGTGCGGTCCTGTTTTTTCTATTTCGTTTTTATACCCCTTTCTGTATTTCTTTTCACCTGTTTTCTTACACCCATTTCAGCCTTTGCAGCCGTCATGCCGACAGTCGAGTATCAGGGCATTGTTATGACCAATCCCCAGCCGATTCGAATAGCTGCCGATAATTTGGGTAACGTCTACGTATCCGACACCCACAAATGGGAGGTGCAGAAGTTCGATGCGTTTGGAAAACTTCTTAAGACAATCAGGGTGGTTTCCCCGCTTGGCGTTGCTGTGGACGCAAGCGGCAATATATACATAGGCAGCAAAGACGGATATAACGTATCTGTTTTTAATTCATCAGGAACTTTTGTTAGAAAGCTCGGTTCAGGTGACGGTGAAGTCACAATGCCAAGCGACATATCAATTGACAATACAACAGGCCTTATATATGTGACCGACAGCAAGCAGCACAAGGTAAATGTTTATTCCCCTACCGGTACGCTACTTCATGAGATAACAGGTTTTAAGTTCCCAACAGGTGTGTATGTGGATAGCGCGGCAGGCGAGTTGTTCGTAGGCGACCAGTTCAACTATTCGATAAAGGTGTTTGACACAGGCACTCGTTCGCTGCTTCGCTCTTTCGGGTCTCAGGGGATTGGGCCAGGCGTGTTTTACGCAATTCAGGGTATTACGGTTGACGATTCGGGCAGGATATATGTGGCGGATTCTTTTAACGGCTTGGAGATATACAGCTCAGTTGGCGTCTACCTCGGCAACATAGGCGGCGTCAAGGCCCCGGTTGGCAGAGGGGGAGGCGGAGGGGTGGTTGTAGTGAACGACCCTGGCGCCCTTAACATGCCAATGGACGTCGTCATTGACTCGTTCGGGCGGCTTGTTGTTACATCTACGAATCATTCTGGAATAAAATATTACGGCATAGATGGAGGTGGCAGTCCTCCAACAGACGACTACGACGGTATGCCGCAGGACTGGGAAGTTGCAAACGGTCTTGATCCGACAAGGGATGATTCCGCAGAAGACCTTGATCTTGACGGACTTAGCAATATTGAAGAATATCAGATGGGCACCGACCCACAGGAGCCAGATACCGACTCTGACGGCATGACCGATGGTTGGGAGGTCGAAAACGGTCTTGACCCGCTTTCCGATGACTCTGAGGGCGACCCGGACGACGACGGACTGAGCAACCTTGAGGAATTTAATAACGGCACGGACCCGAACGATTCTGATACGGACGACGACGGTATGCCTGACGGTTGGGAAGTGGGGGTGGGGCTTGACCCGCTTGTAGACGATGCTAACGAAGACCCGGACGGCGACGGCTTTACCAACTACGAAGAGTATCTGAGAGGCGGCACAGACCCGTTTGACCCGAACTCCAAGCCTGAGCCTACTGTGCTGCATGTGGACGACGACAATACAACCGGACCGTGGAACGGTACTGTCGCCACCCCGTACCGTAATATCGGAGACGCGGTTTATTACGCCATCACGGGAGACGTCATAAAAGTCGCCAGTGGAACGTACAGAGAGAACCTCTCGATTGCGCGGCTAAAGAGGTTCACCATGACAGGCGGGTGGTTTAGTGGGTTTGATACAAGGGATACCGACCCATCGCTTTCGGTCATAGACGGCGCAGGTGGCGGCAGTGTTATTCATATATCAACGTCCGGCAGCTCTGTTGTTGAGCTTACACTTGACGGCTTCACCCTTACAGGTGGAGCGTCGGAGAAAGGCGGAGGGCTTCATATACATTCGGCAGGCGCAAGGGTGGATATCGCTATGAACTCGGTAATTATTAAAGGTAATACGGCGGATACGGGCGGCGGCGTAAGCCTTTGGGCTGACGGCTCCCATGCGCTTGCGACACTTACCCTTACCAACACGTTTATTCATAATAATAATGCAGGCACTTCTGGCGGAGGTATATCCGTGTTTGCAGAGAACCTTTCAACTGCCACGCTTCGTCTTGTTAATGACACTGTTGTTGATAATACAGTTGTTACTGGCGAAGGTGGCGGGCTGTTCGTGTCGTCTGATACAGGAGGTAGTGCTACGGCGACACTCTTAAACGACATTGTCTGGGGTAATACGGCAAGTGAGATCGGTGACGATATTTATTTGCTCATGTATTCGGGAAGCTCAGTGCTTGACGTCTCCTATACCGACGTAGAGTTTGTCGTAAACAGCGGTGGTGTTTACAACGATAACGGAAGCAATCTTAAGATTGTTCCCAAGTTTGTTGACGCGAGTTCAGGTAATTATCATCTTGTGCCTTTCTGTGCTTTGAGGGGGCAGGGAACTATCGCAGGCGCACCTTCTTTTGACTTTGAAGGAGAGGTAAGGCCATGGGGAGACTTAGTAGACCTTGGGGCTGATGAATTTACATATGATGTCATTGTGCCTGAGAGAAGTTCGCACAGGGGCAGGAGCAGGCACAGACACAATCACGGGCATAGCCACAGCCATAGCCACAGGAACTTTGACTGGATCAGGCAGCGTTTTTATCTTCAATTTGAGGAATTTCCGCTTGATAGAAAATTGAGGATACAGAACGCGCGAGAAGATTAATATGTATTGCCGCTCGGGCGCTTACCCCGGTCAAGTCAGATGACAAAAAAAATGTAATGCGTGAAATTGTTTTATTTAGATATGGCAGTAGACTCAACACCCGGATGTTGACTATTTATTAAGGATTATTATATGAACAGGTTAAAAAATAACAAACTTGTATGGAGCGTGCTTGCAGGGCTTTGCGTTGTTTTATTATTTATAACGTTTGCGCCTCCTTTTTCAAGTAATGCCGCTTTTGACCCGCCTCATAACGAGCCGGGTGTTATTACCTGTTCCACCTGCCACATGGCAGCCCTCAATAAAAAAGA
>CBDUXY010000046.1:0-16116 GCA_965371305.1 uncultured bacterium | reverse complement strand
AACCATGTTGCGGGGCATTAAACCCGCCATGCGGGCAAATCACCTCTGAGTAAGGGTGCGGGGTATAAAAAGGGAATCCGTTGAATAAAGACACCTGAGCCAGGTTGCGGGAAACTTTTCTTTTCGTGTCAGGGCAGGGGAAGGTGCCGTCATGCATGGCGGCAAAGTGACTCCTGTGTGTGAAGAAACCTTGAGCGCCTGTTGGCTGGCAGTTAATTCGTCTATTGATTTATCAGCTAATTTATTAGTGACGCGTCAGGGTTTTTGTTATGTAATTTTGTGTCCTGTTGTCCGGTTGTTGCGTGGGTAGAGTTTGTTGCGGTCGCAGGGGGCGCCTGTTCCAGGAGACCGGGTCTTTGTGTTCCGGACAGAGCAAGAGTTTGCATGGTCTGCGTCAGCTCAACAAGCTTAAGCGGATCCACTCTTGCTCCGTTAAGGCTTGCAACCCAGTGCAGGTGCGGCCCGGTGGCCCTTCCGGTCGATCCGGCAAGACCAAGCTCGTCTTCTTTTTCTACAAAATCTCCGGCCTCTGCCGTTACGGCTGAGAGGTGGGAGTAAAGTGTAAAGAGTCCGCCCCCGTGGTCGATGATGACGGTGTTGCCCGTGTAGTAGAGCTCTGCCGTGAGCACGACGATGCCTGTATTGGAGGCCAGTATGGGCCTGCCAAGAGATGCCCTTAAGTCTACGCCTGAGTGCGGGCTTTTCGCCTTGCCGTTAAGTATCCTTCTCTTGCCGAACGCACTTGTTACGACTTTACCGAACTGTTTTTTCCCAAGACTTGTCGAACCCTCTACCGGCAGTACGAAGCCGCCGCGCCACAGTCGCCGACGTGTGGTGACGGAGAGAGTTTTTTTAATAAGTTCACGTTCTCTCGTAATACGTGAGATGACATTTTTCCCCGGTTCTACCATGCGTTTTGGTAGCGTTAGTTTGTCGGTTTTGAAGATGCCCGGGTTTACAGAAATCTCATACGTGCGGCTGTGCAGGAAAGTTCCGTCATAGTCGTATAGCGAGATGTCAAGCTCACGCTCTCCCGGAGTTGTTGAAAGCCCGGCCCCTATGAGGGCAAACGCAGTGTTTGCTGCCGTCTCGTGGCTGTTGTTTAAGTCTTGTCCGACGTTTCCTATACCCGGCTCTGTCATCTCGGGCATGTTGAAAAAAAGCACTTCCTTGTCCATAAACCACCCGGAGGCAAAGCCGCCCGCTTCAGGCATGGTAACTTCAACAAGGCTCACCCCGCCTTCGGTAAGCTCGCTTTCGTACGTGGCTATAACGCGCGCCGGTTCTGCCTTGCCGCTTGCCCTGCTGCTTGCCTCAAAAAAAATAATTCCAAGGGTTAAGAGGAATATTGCAGGTAATATGAGAAAAAATTTAAGTTTCATGGATGGTTTTTTCCGTTATTAAAGTCCGGGTTTTTGTGTTGCAGACGCCTTTTGTTGAGCCCTTTAATGATATACTTCATGGGGCTGGGTGTCAAGGCGGGTGTCAGGGCGGGGCTTAAGGTCTCAGTATGAGGTCGCACCGAAACATCAAGACTATTAGCTATTTTTCAGCCCCATACTCTTTTAAAAGTTTAACAACATCGGTATGGGCACGCTCTTTTGCAACACTTAATGGGGTCTTCTCTTTCCCTTTAAGTACCACTGTTACGTTTGCGTCAGCTTTCGTATCAAGCAACGCTTTTACTATATCGCTATGTCCTCCGATTGAAGCTCCAAACAGGGCCGTTGTGTCAAGGTCGCTTTTTTCATTCACATCTGCACCAGACGCAAGTAACGCTTTTACGATCTCGGTATGACCACTATATGAAGCAGATATCAGAGCTGTTGAGCCATAAACGCTTTTTTTATTCACATCTGCACCAGATGCAAGCAGGGCATTTACAATATCGGCGTGGCCATTTTGTGATGCTATATATAGAGGGGTAGGTGAGCCTTTATCTACGTTGGCCGTTGCTTTCAGGAGTTTATTGACGATTTTGATATGACCGTTTTGCGATGCTGAATAAAGGGGAGTAATTTCACCTGTATTTACGTCGGCCTTTGCCTTAAGCAACGCCTTTACTATCTCGGTATGACCGCTTTCTGAAGCAAGCATCAGTGCTGTTGTGCCATTGTTGTCTTTGGCATTCACATCTGCGCCTGCGGTAAGTAGAATTTTTATTACCTCGCTGTTATCTTGACGTATATCCGCCGTTACTGCGGTTATTATATTTTCTGGAATAAAGTCGTTTACGTTTTTAGCAAACTGGGCCTCTATTTGCTTACTTAAGACTTCATTAACGCTGTGTGAGGCGCCCATCAGGGCCGTTGCGCCAGTGTTGTCTTTTGCGTTCACGTCCGCACCTCCTGCAAGCAACGTCTTTACGACCTTGGTATGGCCCAGGACTGAACTCATAGAAAGAGATGTTATACCTTGCTCTATTTTTGCGTTCACGTCCGCACCTGCGGCAAGTAGGGCCTTTATGACCTTGGTATGCCCCATGACTGAACTAACGAAAAGGGCCGTTGCGCCATTACCGGCCTTTGCATTCATGTCCGCGCCTTTTGCAAGTAGTGTCTTTACGACTTTGCTATGGCCTAGCACTGAAGCTCCCATAAGGGCTGTTTGGCCTTCTTTGGTTTTTGCGTTCACGTCCGCGCCTGCGGCAAGCAGTGCCTTTACGACCTTGGTGTGGCCTCCGATTGAAGCTGCCATAAGGGCTGTTTCGCCGTTGTTGCCTTTAGCATTTACGTCAGCACCTGCATTAAGTAAGCTCTTTATTATCTCAATGTTGCCCAGGACTGAACCAAATAAAAGTGCTGTTTTGCCGTTATTGTCTTTTGCATTTACGTCGGCGCCTCCTGCAAGCAGGACTTTTACTGTTTCTATATGTCCGTTCCATGAAGCAAATATCAGCGCTGAACTGCTGTGATTGTTTTTTTCTTTTACGTTCGCGCCTGCGTTAAGCATGATCTTGACGACCTTAGTATGTCCTCCGATTGAAGCGCCAATCAAAGACGTATTGCCTTCATTGTCTATCGCACTTACGTCCGCGCCTCCTGTAAGCAGGGCCTCTACTACCTCGGCATGAGCTCTCCATGAAGCATGGGCCAGGGCTGAAAAGCCGTCATTGTCTTTTGCATTTACATCCGCGCCTTTTACAAGCAGTGTTTCTACGACCCTGGTATGTCCTCCTGTCGAAGCATCTATAAGCGCCGTTCTACCACTATTGCATTTTGCATTTACGTCGGCGTCTTTTGCAATTAGAGCATCGATTATCTCTATATGGCCTCCTTGTGAAGCAACTACCAGGGCCGTTAAGCCAATAGTATTCTGCGCATTTACCTCTGCATTAGCTGCAAGCAGAGTCTTTACGACCTCTCTATGTCCTCTCCATGAAGCAAGCATAAGAGCTGTTCTATCTTTATTGTCTTTTGCGTTAATGTCTGCACCAGATGCAATCAGGGTTTTGAGTATCTTCGTATGTCCTCTGGATGAAGCAGCAATTATGGCCGTTCCGTTATTATCAGGATTTGCATTTACATCAGCGCCTTTTGCAAGCAGCACTTTTACTATCTCGTGATGACCCTGGAGTGAAGCTTTTATTAGGGCCGTCCAGCCATCATTGTCTTTTGCTTCTATGTCTGCACCTTTGGCAAGCAAGGTTTTTATGCTATCAATATCGCCTTTTTCCGCGGCAGAAATTAAGTTGTCCTGCGCTGTTGCGTTTGCTGCAGTGAATATAAGCACCAGCATTATCAGTAAATATCTAATAAGCCATTTTGTCATGTTAATCCTCTTTGGTTGAATGAAGCTAAAAGGGCATCATTTCTCATAAAGATATTGTCAGTTTGATTGAATTGTAACACAAAAGGAATTGAATTGAATGCGAAGCAAGAAGATCTTTTTCGCAGCTAAAGCGGTGATTTTATGTGAGGCGCAAGACACACATAAATGTCTGAATTAATTTGTGCTTGCAGAAAGACCTACATATCTTCCTGGTACTTTCTGTAGTTATCGATGCTGACGAAATAGTCCGGGTCTTCAAGCACGTTTACGTCGCATATCTTCTCAGCCTTTTTGATCAACCGGATGCAGTCGCTGCTTAAGTGGCGCAGGTGAATGTTTTTCCCGTGTTGCTGGTAGGATTCGGCAATTTTATTAATCACTTCAATTGCTGACTGGTCCATGATGCGGGACTCTTCAAAGTCTATTATTACTTCCTGAGGGTCGTTCTCCATGTCGAATTTGCTCAGGAATAATGTCGTAGAACCAAAAAAGAGCGGACCGTAGATCTTGTAGTGTTTAATGCCGTGTTCGTCTATTGTTTTACGTGCGCGAATTCGCAGCGCATTTTGCCAGGCGAATATCATGGCTGAGATAATAACTCCGGCAAGTACAGCGATTGCAAGATCGAACATGACCGTCAGGGCCGTTACAAGCACGATTACCGCTACGTCCCATTTGGGTATTTTATTGAGGATATTAAACGTACTCCAGGCAAAAGTCTTTATGACAACCAGGAACATGACGCCTACAAGGGCGGCAATGGGTATTGTCTCAATATATCCGGGGGTTAGGAGGATAAAGAAAAGCAGGGCCACGGCTGCCGTGATTCCCGACAGCCGCCCTCGTCCGCCGGATGTAATGTTGATAATGCTTTGCCCTATCATGGCGCAGCCCCCCATGCCGCCAAAAAGACCGTTAACGAAGTTTGCAAAACCCTGGGCGATACACTCCCTGTTTCCGCTCCCGTGGGTGCGGGTGAGTTCGTCTATCAGGCTTAGAGTCATTAAAGATTCGATCAGCCCGATTGCGGACAAGATCAGGGCGTAGGGTGCGATAAAGACGAGTGTCTCGAAGGTCAGCGGGACTTTCGGGAAGGCAAGGCTTGGGAGGGCCGCTTTAATCCCCTCCCCTCCGTTTGCCTGAATAAACGATAGAACGGTCTCCGTGTTAACGCCTGCGAAAATAACAAGAAGGGTAACGCCAATAATGGCTATAAGCGCTCCGGGGGCTTTTTTATGTAATACAGGAATAAGGAAAAGCATTCCCATGGTCAGGGCCACAAGGCCGACCATGGTCCAGAGCGGTTTACCAGCAATCCACGCGCCGCCGGTCTTGAACATGTTTAGCTGCGACAGGAATATAACGATGGCAAGACCGTTAACAAAGCCCATCATAACCGAGCGCGGGACCATACGAATAAATTTACCCAGGCGAAAAACGCCTGCAAGGACCTGGAAGATTCCAACAAGCAAGAGGGTCAAAAATAAATACTGAACGCCGGCGTAAGAGCCAGCGCCGCCAAGGGCGTTACCTTCACTGACGAGGCTCACCATTACAACGGCCATTGCCCCTGTGGCGCCGGAGATCATCCCTGGGCGACCTCCGAAGACGGCTGTAATAAGGCACATCATAAAGGCGCCGTAAAGACCGACGATAGGGGATAGGCCGGCAACAAAGGCGAACGCCACGGCCTCCGGCACAAGGGCCAGGGCAACGGTGAGGCCTGAGAAAATGTCGCCCTGGATGCTGCCCTTAAAGTTCGATATCATTGCATGTGACTTGGTTGATTTTGATTCCATTGCTATTTCCTGTTTATTTTAGAACAAACGCCGCTATAACATACGCCACACGATGAGCTGCGGCGCAACTTATTTACTGACTTACCCTGACCTGGTTTCCGGATTTAACTTCCGTGAACTCACCCGCATGGCGGGCTACAAGCCCACCATGTGGGTTTAATGCTCCGTAGTAGCTCTTGCTACGAGGTCTCTTCCCGGACATATTTCCTTTAGATACCCCATAGATTGGCTCAGGAGTAGTTCATTGTAAAAAAGAAACAATGAGGCTCGGTAAGGGGGGGGGCGTATGGGCCGGTTTTAAGAGACCTCCCTGCCTGACAGATAAGGTCGGAACGAAAGATAATAGTATGAAACTGCAGTATTTGTCAATAGATTTGAGATTTGCTGATCCTTCGTTGTTTAAACTTGCAAGCTATTATGTCTGATTCGTTTTGTTATTAACCCAATTATCAAATTCTTTTATTGAGTCTAACTGACTGACCCCTTTGTCTTTAAGATAATCTATACATGCCTCCATAAGATCGTCATCTTCAATGATTAAAGCCATTGGGACAGGCTCGCCGTCTATTACCGACGAGTACAAAATAAGACCGCCGGTGATAAAATAATCCGGTATCGAGCGCCCCTGTTCAGTCAACAGCTCATGGAGATACGACTGTTCATACGTCATGTTGTTTGCCCCACATTTTATTTATGCAGCTTGTGTTGAGGAACTAAAACCGATAATCATGCTAAATCTTCCCATGCAGGTAAGCAAGCCTTCTTGTCTCCGGCAGTCTCTCGATTGCATAACGCAGCATGGTGCGCGGCATTTTTTTGTAGTTCTTTTTGAGGAACCTTTCTTCGACTGGCAAGTCACGCTTGCCTACTTCTCGAAGCATCCAGCCTGTGGCCTTGTGGATTAAGTCCTCCTTGTCGCGCAGCAACAATTCGGCAATCTTGAGAGTGTCAGTGAATTCTTTTCTCTTAATAAAGTGAAAAGTGCTCATAATGGAAATCCTTCGCTCCCATAAATTGTTTGAATCTGTAAGCCGGTAAATCGGTTTTTTAGATTTGCTAAATAAATGTGCGCCAACTATATGTTCTGCAGAGCAGTCAACCAGGTCCCAGTTGTTGATGAACTTTGTGTGGTTCAGGTAGGATTTATAGATAGTATTTTTTTCGGCCGTAATGTCCGTAGAAGAGTATTTGGCCGCCAGCAAAAGCAGGGCAAGCTGCCTTGCTTCGTGAAAAGGGGAGGTTAGAAGTTCCAGGGTTTGTTCCAGTGGTAGTTCGCGGTATTCCTTGACAAGCTTCCTGATTACAGGGACGCGCACGCCAAGGAACCTGTCACCTTCTCCGTACTGCCCTCTCCCGGTCTTGAAAAAACGCTGGGCGTGAGCCGCTATTTCGCTATCGCCAAGCTCGCGCAGTCTGCCTGTTATTTCTTTTGTTTGGTGTTTTGTCCGGGCGTTCATAATGGATTATTGTATACTAAATCCAGCGTTGTTCTACCACCTTAAATGGCAGGCGCAGCCTTCAATTCTTGCTGTTTGTTGCCTGCGTCTATCAGTAATTTGATAATATCCTTGTGTTTGTCGTCTTTAGCCCAACCCAGGGCCGTGCCACCGAATTCGTTCTTGATGTTTACATCAGCGTTGTTTTTAAGTAATATTTTCACGACTTCGATATGCCCTCTTCCTGAAGCATACATCAGGGCCGTCTGGCCTTGATTGGCCCCCGCGTTCACGTCCGCGCCCCCGGCAATCAGGGTCTCCACGACCTCGGTATAACCATTGCCTGAAGCAATCATAAGCGAGGTTATGCCGTTAACGCCTTTTTCCTTCACGTCCGCGCCCCCGGCAAGCAGGGCCTCTACGACTTCCGTATGACCATAGGTTGCAGCATACATCAGGACTGTCATTTTATCCGAGTCTTTTGTATTTGCGTCCGCGCCCTTGGCAAGCAGGGAATTTACTGCTTTAATATCGCCCTTTTGTGCGGCAGGGATTATATGTTTTTCCGTTGTGGCGCATCCGGCGGCGAATATAAGTATTGCCGCTATTACCAGACATCTATTGATCCATTTTTTCATGTTAAGCCTTTTTGATTGTTTAGGGTGAAAGGGGACTTATCTTTTTTCTTTTGCTACTTTTACCTGCGTCCATCAGTAATTTGATAACAGCTTTGTGGTTCTTATTTTTAGCATATTTCAGGGCAGTCCACCCATTTGTATCCACCCTATTTACGTCAGCTCCATTGTCTAATAAAACTTTCACTACATCGGTATGCCCCTTGACTGAAGCAGACATCAGGGCCGTTTCGCCTTTATCTCCTTTTGCATTTACGTCCGCGCCTTCAGTAAGCAGGGCCTTTACTCCGCTTGTCCTGCCTTTCCAGGAAGCAGCCATCAGGGCCGTTTTGCCATCGTTGGCTTTCTTATTCACGTCGGCGCCTCCGGCAAGCAGAGCCTCTATGACTTCATAATGACCCATGATTGAAGCATGCATTAGGGCAGTTCTGCCATTATTGTCTTTAACATTAGCGTCCGCATCCCCTGTGAGCAGCGCTTTCACTGCCTCAGAATAACCCTTGATTGAAGCTTTCATCAGGGCCGTTGTGCCATCATTTACTTTCGTATCCACGTCCGCGCCTTCAGCAAGTAGTGCCTCTATGATCTCGGTATAACCCTGGACTGAAGCAGACATCAGGGCCGTTTCGCCTTTATCTCCTTTTGCATTTACGTCCGCGCCTTCAGCAAGCAGGATTTTTACTACCTCAGTATGACTCATAATTGAAGCAATCATTAGAGCTGTTATGCCATTATTATTTCTAGCATCCATGTCCGCGCCTTTGGTGAGCAGGGTCTTTACTACCTCAGTATGACCTTCATAGGAAGCAATCATTAAGGTAGTTATACCACTACTACTTTCTTTCGTATTCGCGTCCACGCCCTCTGCAAGTAAGGCTTTTACGGTATTAATATCGCCTTTTTCCGCGGCAGACATTATCTTGCTTTGTGTTGTGGCGCATCCGGCGGCAAAAACAAGTATCAGTGCTATAAAGAAATATCTATTAAGCCATTTTTTCATAATTAACCTTTTTGCTTGGGTTGGGGTAAAAGGGGACTGATTTTGTTGTTTTCATGAAAAAAAGTATAAAACGAATAAATAAATTTGTTGCTTTTTACTCTTTTACTTTTTTTATAATATTGGTACCTCAATATTTTTTGTCAAATAACCATCAAATAAGAATAAAACTGGTAACATATTGGATTATAAAGCTTTATATGCTCAATGTAAATATGGTAAAGTCCTTTTTTATATAACTAATCAAATGAAAAAATCTTATTAATTTAAATATGCTTATTAATGTTTTTACACCCAAAAAGGTACATATTGCATAAACTTTCTACCTGCATTTTCATTATATGGTTTGATTAATCCAATTGTTATAGTTTCTTTAATAATTCGAGAAGCAATTGCGCTATTTTTTGATTCAATAGCAAATCGTTCTCTAAGCGAGCTATTTGTCATATTGTCTTTGTTAATATATCGTAAACATGCATGTTGGTAACAGGCCCTGATGCGGTCATCTTTGTTCATTTTTTTTAATTCTTTATGTGCAAATAGAGTCACTCTTGTATTATCACTGACTTCTTCAAAGAGTGGTGCAGGTAATTGGTATAATTCAGTTTGAATGATTACTTTGTCTATACCGCTTCCCCGTTCTTCGCAAATACCAACTCGACGCATAAAAGAAGCCAATACATCATTGCGGGAACGAGGCGGAATGTCTATAAATCTAAGAACGCTAATTAATGGTTTCCCTGGATTGGTTATTTCCATTCGATTTTCAAAGATTTCAATTAGTGGTCCAGCACCTGTAACGAAAAAGTCCTGGTGAATTATGGTATTGGCAATAAGCTCTCGTACGGCTAATGTAGGGTACATTGGTACAGTTTTACGTACTGCTGTTTCTATAACTTCATTAGTTGGTAGCATATTAGTTATATAATTAATTAATCCATTGAAGCCACTAGCATAACCTCTTGTACCCACTTGTTCTCTGATTGGTTCAACTCTATTATTACCACGATAAAATACTACACGTACAGCTTTGCGTTTTAATGTTCTGAAGTCCGAAAGTTTTTTAGCTAAAAGTATTGCACCAAGATTAAGGATGTCCCATTTGCCAGAATTAGATTTTTTAATCATTGAATCACTGGCAAGGGCTGCAATAATACCATCTTTTCCCGGAAGTGGCAGTTTTAATAAATCGAAATAAGCAGGATAATCAAGTAGTTGAGTTATTTCATCACTTGTAATATCCTCAATAGCGATATGGTCTTCAAAAGGAACATCATTAAAGAAACGCCAAAGTTCCCTCTCTTTTTCTGGAAAATCTTTTAATTTTTTCTTATAACTGCCAACACGCAAATATTCAACACCTTTAAATTGAACTGGATTGCGAAAAGCCCGAGAGATTTCTAAAAGAATTAGTCTTTTCTTATCTAAGGGTATTTCAATAAAACGGAAATTGATTTTAGGATTTAACAATTGCAACAACCAATTTTCCAGCTCCGCTCCACCAACTTTTTTGTTTGCAGGTGAAAACTTAGTTCCTATAATATTATGGGTTTGATCCTCTATTCCCCAGACCATATATGCGTTCGCTTTCCCGTTAAGGGCGGCAGTGTTTGATAATGCTGAGATATACTCACCAATATCTGTAGGGTCTTCATTATTATGCTTGAATTCAACCCATTCAGTCTCATGAGGTAATTTGCAAAGCTCATGTACAATACTTATATA
Organism: uncultured bacterium; assembly: GCA_965371305.1. GTDB lineage: Bacteria > Desulfobacterota > GWC2-55-46 > GWC2-55-46 > DRQE01 > CBDUXY01. The sequence goes on along the minus strand of CBDUXY010000046.1, from coordinate 5,753 downwards.
ATATTCAATATCACGATTGAATGTCATACCAATTCCTTGTTTGCGGAGATGTTGCGATTGGTTATATCCTGTAGTTCGAATTATGGTAAGAATATAGCATATTGTATTAGTCTGGTCTATTACGGACTTCCAAGAATTAATTAGAAGATATATTCGTTACTATTTTATGCTAAACGCCTTAAACCAAAACCCCGGCAATCGTAGCTGTCATGAAACCTGCCATAGTGCTTGCCGTAAGCGCGCGCAGGCCAAGCCTGGCGACTTCTTTTTTGCGCGCGGATTGTCAATTGATGCCGTTGCTATGTTGTTAATGGGCGTTGTGGTGCTATAATTTTATTGAAGGAGTTTTGTATAAAACCATCATGTGGAAGCATGTAATGTAAATTGATTTGTCATGGTAAAGGTGGTAAATTATAAGGATATATTTTTAAATACAAAAAAGTACTTTAAAGGCCCCAGCAGGCCTTGCGAAAGGTGTATTAAATGGCATTGGAATTTAAAGGTTCAAAAGATTTTACGCTCGGTATAGAGCTTGAGTTGCAGCTTGTAAATGCCGACGATTTCGCGCTCAGCAACTCAACCGAAGAAGTGCTCTCCGTGCTTGCCAAGAGCGATAGTACGGGTAAACTCATGAACTCGGTAAAACACGAGTTGTTGCGGTCGAACCTGGAGGTGAATACCAGGATTTCGCACTCGGTCGAGGAGGCCCAGAAGGACCTTTACGTGAAGCTCGAAAAGGTCATGAAGGCTGCTGCCGAGAAGGGTACGCTCCTTTGCAGCGCCGGTACTCACACGTTTTCGCACTGGCAGGATCAGCAAATTACCGACGACCCCCGGTACCTTCGAATACTTGACAAGCTTCAGGCCATAGCGCGGCGGTTTAATATCTTCGGCCTGCACGTGCACGTGGGTATACCGGACGGCGAGAAGTGCATCTATACGCTAAATAGAATGATAAGTTACCTGCCGCACCTGCTTGCACTGAGCGCTAATTCGCCTTTCTGGCAGGGAGCCGACACAGGGCTCATGTCCTACAGGACAAAGGTGTTCGAGAATCTGCCGGTTGCGGGACTGCCGTTTTATTTCAAGGACTGGGAGGATTACGCGGACGTGGTGGACGGCTACATGCGCACCGGCACCGTCGAGACCATAAGAGAGCTTTGGTGGGACATAAGGCCTCATAACGACTTCGGTACGTTAGAGGTGAGGATATGCGATTCGCCCTCGACCATAGAAGAGGCCGTGGCAATCGCCTCGCTCATTCAGGCCCTTGTGATAAAGTTCTGCGATGAATACGACCAGGGTGCGCCGTTCGAGAGGCCCCATCCGTTTATCGTAAGGGAGAACAAGTGGAGGGCCGCAAGGTACGGGCTTGAAGGAAGGTTTATAACCGATGACGGAAAGAACACAGTGCATATCCGGGACGCAATAGAAGACCTGCTGCAGAGTGTTGAGCTTCGTTCAAGGCAGATCGGGTCGTGGGATTACCTTTCAAAGGTGGTGGACATACTGGCTATGGAAGAGGGGGCAAGGCGCCAGCTCAGGCAGTTTGGCAGTCACGGAGACCTTGCGCGCGTTACGAGCGAGCTGACCCAGGCGCTTTCTCTTGAAGTCAAAAACGCGCTTGAGGGTGCTGGTAAGGAAGTTGAGGAAAAAGCTAAATGAACGGGCATAAGAAAAACAGAGGCGTAATAAGCGCGGGGCACGAGCTTACCGCGCGCACCGGGGCTATGATGCTTGAAAACGGGGGCAACGCCTTTGACGCGGCAGTTGCTGCGTCTTTTACGGCTTTTGTGTGTGAGCCGCTCCTTACGAGTCCCGGCGGCGGCGGGTTTATGATGGCCCACACTGATACCGGAGCAACTACCCTGTATGATTTTTTTACGGATATTCCGGGCAGGGGCAAGGGGGGGCGTGCGCATGAGACGCGTTTCTTTCCCGTAGATATAAACTTTGTCGGGGCCGTTCAGGAGCTTTACCTTGGCGAGGGCTCGGTTGCCGTACCCGGCATTATGGCGGGCCTTGACCTGGTCTATAAAAAACATTGCACTTTACCAATAGACATGTTAATCGCCCCTTCCATAGAACACGCAAAGGCAGGCATCAAGCTCGGGTATTATGCAAACCAGTTCATGCAAACGCTTGAACCGATGCTTGAACTTACCCAGGAGGGTAGGGATCTTTTCTTTTACGAGAGTGGCGAACTTTTAAAGGAAAAAGAGCTTTTTCGAAACCCGGAACTTGCTTCGTTCCTTGGTCATCTTTCCGATACTGCAAGCAGGGCCGAGAGTGCAAGCAGGGGCTCTGGCGGGCTTCAAGATTTTTATACGGGCGACATAGCAGACACCATCGCAAGGGCCTTTGGCCCTCCAAACGGGCTTATCACAAGAGAGGATCTATCGTCCTACCGGGTGATCGAGCGAACCCCGCTTCGGGTAGAATACAGGGGCAGGCAGATTTACACAAATCCCCCGCCGTCTTCAGGAGGGGCGCTGGTGGCGTTTGCCCTTAAGCTTCTACAGGGTGGCGGCATTGACCCTGCCAAAAGCCCACATAATGGATACGAAAATCTGAAAACACTTTACGACGTGATGCAGGCAACCGACCGAGCACGGGAGAGGGAGTTTAACCACAAGGTGCATGACGAGGCCGAGGCCACGTCGTTTTTGTCCGAGGCCGTAGTGGAGAGATATAGAAACGAACTTTGCATGGAAGACGTAGTTAAAACCGGTATTGGCAATACAACTCATATAAGCGTTGTTGACGAGCGTGGTAATGCCGCAGCCATTACCACCTCGACCGGAATAGGCTCCGGGTTTTTCGTTCCTGGCACGGGGTTTTTGATGAACAACATGCTTGGCGAGGAAGACCTTAATCCAAAGGGTTTTCATGTGCAAAGGCCGGGAACCAGGCTTTCGTCAATGATGGCTCCGACAATAGTAATGCAGGGGGAGAAGCCCGAGGCGGTAATCGGTACAGGGGGAAGCAAACGTATAAGGAGCGCTATACTGCAGACAATACTTAACCTCGTTGACCATTCGCTCAGCGTTGACCGGGCCGTAAACAGGCCAAGGGTTCATTTTGACGGTGAGTTTTTTCAACTCGAAAAGGGAGTACAAGAAAAAGACATCATGAGGCTCAGGCAGGCAGGCGTGCCGGTTCGGGCCTGGGATATGAGACACATGTATTTTGGCGGGGTCCACGGCGTGGGCAGGGATAAGGGTGGCGGCTTTACAGGGGCAGGCGACTCAAGGCGCGGCGGGGTGGCGATAAAGGTTGATTAGGTCTTTGACCGGTCATTGCCAGCGGCAAGGCAGGGCAGGTCGGCGGCGGCGGCGGCGGGTAAAAATCAGTAGGGTTATGAACCCGGAGCAAAGCATCGTTGTTATCGAAGTTATCGAAAATGTCAATACCTTGAAAATGTTAATATCCTGGAGATTGTTTTGCCGGCCTTTTTAGTTAACGGCCTGCTTGCAATGACAGTAATAAAGGCATTTAATAGAGGTACTCACTTGTACAGGACAGGAGAATTATGCTTAATGAAATAAAGAAAAAAGCCGAGTCCATCCATGAGAGGGTCGTAAAGTTCAGGCGCGAGATCCACCGTCATCCTGAGCTTTCAGGGCATGAGGAGAAGACAGCGAGTTTCGTCGCAGGCGTGCTTGAGGCAAACGACATAGACGTACGCACCGATGTTGGCGGACACGGCGTTATCGGACTTTTAAAGGGGCAGGGAGAAGGAGGGGCAGACAGTCCGGATGGCTCCGGCGTTCCGACTTTTGCCATAAGGGCCGACATGGACGCCCTGCCGATTCACGAGATGACCGAAGCTGCGTACAGCTCTGCCGTGCCGGGCGTTATGCATGCCTGCGGACACGACGTGCATACGTCCGTACTCATGGGAGTGGCCATTGTGCTCGGTAGCCTCAGGGAAAAACTTCCGGGCAATGTAAAGTTCATTTTTCAGCCCTCCGAGGAGTCAAGCATTGGTGGGTCGAAGAAGATGATAGCCGACGGGGCGCTCGAAGACCCGAGGCCTTCCGCAATAGTCGCCCTGCATTGTTTCCCCGAGCTTCAGGCCGGACAGGTGGGGCATAAGGCAGGTGTGATGACTGCTTCGAGCGACAGACTCACTATCAATATTCGTGGCAAGAGTGGGCACGCCTCAAGGCCGCATCAGTCCATAGACGCCATACTCGTTGCCTCGCATGTGATAAACGCCATACATCATATAGTGAGTCGCCGTACCGACCCTCTCCATAAAGCTGTTATCTCCATAGGCACTATCAAAGGCGGTACCGTTGCCAATATTGTCGCGGACCTGGTAGAGCTTGACGGTACGGTAAGGACGGTGAATCCTGAACTACGCGAAGAGCTGCCGCGCATGATTGAGCAAACGGTAAAAGGCATAACCACGGCCATGGACGCTGAATACGACTTGCATTATTCGCATGGAAGTCCGTCCGTGCTGAATGACGCTAATGTCGATAGATTGATAGCCGACTGCGCAACCGAAGCGCTTGGCAGTGAAAACGTGATCAAGCTTGAAGAGGCCGTGCTCGGGGCCGAGGATTTTGCTTATTTTGCCGAGCAGGTGCCGGGCGGGTTTTTCAGGCTCGGTACGAGTAACCGCGAAAAAGGCATTACACAGTACCTGCATAACTCGGGTTTTAACGTTGACGAACGGGCAATCACCGTTGGCATAACCCTCTTAAGCTGGATTGCCGCGAAATACCTTTTAGAGCATTCCCAAAAAGATTCAAAGTAAAACACTATGGAGAAAAAACATTATATAGTCGTATTCATGACGGCGCCTGATGAAGAGACTGCTGCCCGCATCGGTAGCGCGGTCGTTAAGGACGGCCTTGCTGCCTGCTGCAACATCGTACCCGGCCTCCGTTCCATATACATGTGGAAAGGGTCCATCTGCGACGAAAAAGAAGTTTTATGTATATTAAAGACCCGCAAGAATCTTTTTGATGAACTTAATAAAAGAATTATAGAGCTTCACCCCTACGACGTACCCGAGGTCATATGCGTAAAGATAAAACACGGCAGCGAGGCCTATCTAAAATGGATAGATGAGGTGACGGGGTAGTAAGTAACGGTGTAGTAAGTAACGGGGAGCAGGTCAAACCATCCGATGAAAATTTTCTCTTTCTCACCCAAAACAGTTAAACTCAAATTCCTCCTCTATATAGGGGCAGTCGTTACGATATTCGTGGCGGTTATTTTCTACTGGATATTCCAGCAGTCAAAAAACGCCGTACTCGACCAGATAGACCGGCAGGCGGTGACTTTGTTGCAGCAAGTGATAATCACGCGCGCATGGGTCGCGGACCATGGCGGGCTTTATTTTGAAAAACGTCCCGGTGTTGAAGAAAACCCCTTCCTTCCGGGCACTAATATTGAAGATACGGATGGTAAGGTCTATGTTTTCCGTAATCCTGCAATGGTGACCAGAGAGATGTCCGAATATGCCGCAGTTGCCGGGCTTTACCGTTTCAGGCTGACCAGTCTTAAGCTTAGAAATCCCGCCAATGCACCGCTTCCTTTTGAGAAGGAAGCCCTGCTTCAGTTTGACGGCAAGGATTACGATGACATAAAAAAAGGCATTGCCAGCGAGACGACTGAAAACGGGGCCAGGTTCTACCGTAGGATTGTCCCGTTAAGGACTGAGAAGTCGTGCCTGAAATGCCACGCCGACCAGGGTTATAAGGAGGGAGACATCAGGGGAGGACTAAGTGTTATTA
>CBDUXY010000045.1:0-16275 GCA_965371305.1 uncultured bacterium | reverse complement strand
ATCCAAGGACTATGTGGAAAACATCATAAGAAGCATGATCGGCACTCTTATCGTAACAGACCCCGACGGCAGGATAGAGCGGGTAAATCAGGCCCTCATCGACATGCTCGGCTACAGCAGAGAAGAGCTGATAGGAATGCCGGTACAAACCATCTTTTACGGGGTCAAGCGGCCGGATAACGCCTATGAACTTAAAACACTCTTCTACATAGGTGTTGTGGAAAAAAACTACATAAAGAAAGACGGAAGTGAAATTCCCGTTATTATTTCATGCTCTTCACTTTCAGAAAAAACTCCTGACACAGGCGGACTTATATTTTTTGCAATCGACATATCCGACCGTAAGATTGCCGAAAAGCAGATAATGGACTCTTTACATGAAAAAGAGGTGCTGCTTAGAGAAATACATCACAGGGTGAAGAACAATTTGCAGATCGTGTCGAGTCTCCTTAACTTCCAGGTCGAACACACCGGAGGGAAAAGCATTGAAGAGGTCTTTAATGAATGCAAGCACCGGATAAGGAGCATCTCCCTCATTCATGAGATGCTCTACCAGTCAACCGACATCGGCAGCATTAACTTTAAGAAATACATCAATGAGCTTGCCTCCGCCCTGTTCCATGCCTATAATATAGATATAAACATTATAAAGCGTACCGAAAACATCGAAGACATTCCTGTTGATATAGACAGCGCCATTCAACTCGGACTTATTTCATGTGAACTTATCTCTAACTCGCTTAAATATGCCTTCCCTGACGCACGACCGGGTGAACTTACTATTGAATACTACACTAACGAATCAGGCTCCCATACTTTTATCGTACGTGACGACGGAGTGGGGATACCGAAAGATTTCGACGTTAAAACCAGCGATTCACTGGGGCTGCATCTGGTCGACCTGCTAACCAGACAGCTTGGTGGAAAACTTGAAATTACCGGGGATGACGGAGCAGAGTTTAAAATAGAATTACCCATATAAATTGCCCCCGGAGGAAGTGGGAAGATGACAGATGAAGACAAATTGAATAAAGCAAAAATATTGGTAGTTGACGACGAGATACTACTTGCTGAAGACCTCAAGAACATACTTATCAAGATGGGTTACGAGGTGCCTGAAGTGGCCATAAGTGGAGAAGAGGCCATTAAACAAGCCCTTGAGTCGCGCCCTGACCTCGTTCTTATGGACATAATGCTAAAAGGCGCAATGAACGGCATTGAGGCCGCCAGATGGATTCGCAGCCGCCTGGGAATTGGCGTGATATACCTTACGGCATACTCGGACAACGATACCATAGAACGCGCAAAAAGAACCGAGCCGCTCGGTTATCTGGTAAAACCGTACCAGGAGCGCGAATTAAAATCAATCATTGAGATTGCGCTTTACAAGCACAAGATTGAGCTTGAACTTGAACAGGACCGTGAAAGACTATATCAAAAATCTATCAAGGACGCACTGACCGGACTCTATAACCGCCTGTACATGAACGAGACGATAGAGCGCTTGATGCACAACCATGACCGGAACGAATCTCACAACATCGTGGCAATTATGTTCGATATAGACTACTTTAAAAAAATAAACGATACTTACGGGCACGGGGCCGGCGATGAAGTGCTGAAAAGTGTTGCCAACGTAATTATGGGATCCACCAGGGCAGGCGACCTTGCCGTGCGTTACGGGGGTGAAGAGTTTATCGTCTTCCTTTCCAATTGCACTGAAAAAGACAGCCTAAGAATAGGAGAAAAAGTAAGGAAAACCGTCAGTAGACTTAAGTTTGAAGGAGCTCTTGAAGAAGTAAAAATAACCATAAGCGCAGGAATCGCGCTCAGACATCAGAAAGAACAACTGAGCGACTTCATAGAAAGAGCGGACAGGGCCCTTTACAGGGCTAAAGACACGGGGCGAGATAAAGTCTTCCTATCGGATGAAGAGCCCATGGAAGAGGAAAAAGACATTAGAGTTAATTAACACAGCCCCCCCGTGCCCCACTTAAAAATAAAAAAATAAAAAAAGACCCTGAAACATTTCAGGGTCTTTTTTTATTAATTACAAGATTTTGTCTGTATGAAAGGTTTTTTCTTATGGCGCCGGGACAGTGAGCACCCTGGAAGCAAGCTCGTTATCAATCATAAACAATCCAGGCCCTGTGTCTCCTGCAAGCTTAAGCCTGTCTATAATGTCGGCGGCGTTTTTTTCTTCCTCTGTCTGCTCCGTTACGAACCACTGCAGAAAAGCCTCCGAGGCATGGTCGGCCTCTGATACGGCCTGGGTCATAAGTTTATTAATAAGGCTCGTTACCAATTGCTCATGCTCCAGTACTTTCTTAAAAAGCGCAAGCAAGCTGGCAAACTCTGCAGGCGGCTTATCGATTGCTTCAAGCACTATATGGGCGCTGTGACTGTCTATATAGTCGTACATCTTCCTTACGTGAAGTATCTCCTCCTGCGCTTGAATATAGAGCCAGTTGCTTGCGCCGTTTAACCCCTTGAAAGACGCATACGAACTCATAGCCAGATACAGGTAAGACGAATAAAACTCCGCATTCAGGTGTTTATTTAAAGACTCTGTCATCTCTTTACTTAACATACGCTCCACCCTCTCCTGTGTTATAATATTGCGAATTATTATGTTTTGAACAGGGTAGTGATTATACTTGTTAGTTTATTTTATGTCCAGAGTTTTAACAGTCCACGCGGTTGACGGTTTTAGTGCGACGTGTTAAAATTTTTATAAGTTATGAACGGGACTTAAGTTGTGAAGATCAAAAAAACCCTTACAAATACAATCTATACATACGGTACTGTTGCAATCGTGCTGCACTGGGTCATGGCGGCAATGATAATCGGATTATTTATTCTTGGCCTGTACATGACAGGGCTTGACTACGCGCACCCCTGGAACAACTCTGCCCCCCATCTTCATGAAAGTCTTGGCATTATCGTTCTGGGGCTATTAATTGTTCGCACGCTCTGGACGTTTGTTAACGTAAAACCGTCGCTTGAAGCAATGCCAGGGTGGGAGCGCATCGCAGCGCGCGCCGTTCACCTTGCTTTTTATTTTTTGATGTTTAGTATAGCACTGAGCGGCTACCTTATACCAACGGCGGACGGCCGGGCCATTAAGGTCTTTAACTGGTTTAAAGTCCCGGCACTTGTGACGATAACAAGACAAGAAGATTTTGCCGGCAAGGTCCACTACACTCTTGCTATTTGCATCATCGCCCTTACCATATTGCACGCCCTTGCGGCCCTCAAGCACCACTTTATGGACAAAGACGACACATTAACCAGAATGCTTGGCATTAGAAAAAAATAGGAATTCACACCTGCCATAAACCAAACTACTGGACATTAAACCCGTCATGCGGGTAAAAAAAAACACAAAACGGAGGAGTTATGAAAAAGTTCGGAGCGCTATTTATAATAGTATTAATGGCAACGCTTGTACTGGTCCCCACCCGTGCAAAGGCAGCCGAAAAGTATGTCATAGACACGGACAAGGCCCACGCCTTTATACAGTTCAAGGTCTCTCACCTCAGCTACAGCTGGGTGCTCGGGCGCTTCAATACCTTTGAGGGTCAATTCAGCTTTGACGAAAAAAACCCTGACGCGTCCAAGGTCGAGGTAACAATCGACACGGCAAGCGTTGATACGAACCACGCCAAACGCGACAAGCACTTAAGGGGCGACGACTTCCTTGACGTAGAAAAATACCCGAAGGCAACGTTCGTAAGCACGAATATAAGACCAACAGGAAAAGACACGGCAGTAATTATCGGCGACTTAACGCTACACGGCGTAACCAGAAAGATCGAGATCCTGGCAAAACACATAGGCGCCGGAGACGACCCCTGGGGCGGATACAGGCGCGGCTTTGAGGGCACGACAACCTTTGCGCTAAAAGACTTTAACATAAAGAAGGACCTCGGCCCTACTTCTCAAACAATCGAACTCTTCCTCTCAATTGAGGGCATAAGGCAGAAGTAAGACCTGAGTGCTTAAAAAGCCGTGCACTGACTGAACCCGTCACACTATATTCATATTGTGATATAATATCAGCAAAATGTTCAAATAAGGCGTGAAGAAAAAATGCAACATCTAACAGGCTGGTTTTACAGAAAAAACATACTCGTCCTGACATACTGATCCGGACACGGACATTCATGAAACAATCAGAACCTGATAACATGACAAAAAAAGAACTCACAGAAGAAATAAAACGGCTTCGCCTTGAACTTGCCGATACAAGAGAGTCATACTCTGAACTTGAGCAATTAAAGGAAGAGCTAAACAAAAGTGAAGAGTGGCTAAGGCTCATCACCAACAATATACCTGCCATGGTCGCCTACGTTGATAGAGAAGAACGTTATCGTTTCAACAACGGTATGTTCGACATGTGGCATGGCGCGCCCACCAACCAACGTCTGGGCAAGACAGTCAGGGAGGTCATGGGAGATGATTATTACTCCAGAGTCAAAGGTTATATAAAGACCGCCCTTTCCGGAAGTGCTGTCGTCTTTGAGAGTTCCTTAAAAGCCGGAGACGGCGGCGAACGGTTCGTTTCAGCCACATATATCCCGCACTACGATGATGATCAAAACGTCATTGGTTTTTTTGCCCTGATAAACGACATCACCGCAAGAAAACAGATAGAAAACGAATTAAAGGAGTCTGCGGAAAAATACCGTTCCCTGATGAACGGCGCAAGCGATGCGATATTCCTGGCAAACTTCTCAGGCGATCTGGTCGAAGCCAACACAAAGGCAGCCGAGCTCCTTGGTTATAAAAAAGATGAACTATTAAAAATGCACTTTACCGACCTCCACCCACAGGAGGAACTTGAAAGAAGCGCCGCTGCGTTCAAAGAAATGGTGCAGACCGGCTCATGCAGACTTGACGATGCCTGGATAATCAGAAAAGACGGCAAAAAAGTACCCGTGGGGATATCCGCAAGCATCGTTGAATACGGCGGGGAAAAAGTAGGTATGGGGATTTTCAGGGACCTGACCGAACGCAAGAAGGCCGAGGAAAAACTACGTGCCTCTCAAAGGATGTTTGAGACAGTATTCGATAAGGCGCCAATTATGATATGGGGAACGGATGATAAAGGCACACTTAGCTATTTCAATAAAAAGTCAGTTGAGACAATGGAGTTTAGCCACGACGAGGCTATCGGAATGTTCAACATGGAACTCTTTCCTCCTGATAAGAGAGACGAGGTTTTTAAAAAATTCAAATTACATGTAGAGGGAAAACTGGAAGAGAACCTCGAGCTTCCTATCATGACAAAATCAGGGAAAAACCTTGTTGGAAATATGGCGCAGGCCATCTATGAAGATGAGCATGGCAAGAAGTGGTATTTCGGTTTCGTTCGGGACATTACCGAGCGCAAACAGGCCGAGCAATCGCTCAAAGCAAGCGAAGAGAAATACCGGCTCCTTGTTGAAAGGATGAATGACGGGCTCGGAATAATTGACAAAAATGCCAGGCTTACCTTTGCAAACGACAGGCTCTCTCAGATGCTTGGCTACGAAAAAGATGAACTTATAGGGACGGCAGCTATCTCGTTATTTGATAAAAGCAATCAAAAAAAATTCAAAGAGCAATTCTCAGACCGTAAAAAAGGCGGTAAAAAACATTACGAACTTGAGTTTAGAAAAAAAGACGGAACAATATTGCCGGCCTTAATTTCCCCTGAACCCCTTTACGACAATGACGGAGAGTTTATCGGAAGTTTTGCCATCATAACAGACATAACCGTACAAAAAGATACCGAGGAAAAACTTCGAGCCTCTCAAAGGATGCTTCAGACGTTGTTCGATAACGCGCCCTTTATGATATGGGGTACAGACGATAAAGGCATAATCAAATATTATAACAAAAAATCCGTTGAAACGATGGGTTATACTTACGAAGAAGCAATCGGTATGTTCAACATGGAGCTTCACCCGCCTGATGAAAGAAACGTAGTTTTAGAAAAATTCAATGAACATGTAGCAGGAAAGACCAACACCAGACTTGAGCTGCCTCTTTACACAAAGTCGGGCAAAAGACTTGTCGGCAGCATGGCCCAGGCCATCTACGAGGATGAACTTGGCAAGAAACTCTATTTCGGCTTCATGGAAGACATAACGGAATATAAAATAACAGAACAGGCCCTTCACGAATCAGAGCAAATGTACAGAAGTCTTTACGAGGGTTCGGGCGACGCGGTTATGATTCTTGATGAGAATGTATTTCTCGACTGTAACGATGAGACTCTCTCTGTCTTCGGATGCTCCTCCAAGGAGCAATTTATCGGCAAAAAACCTTCTGAGTTCTCCCCTGACCTTCAGCCCCAGGGCATAAGTTCCGACCAGCTTGCCCGGCAGCGCATTGCCACTGCATTTCGCCTGGGAAGGAACCGTTTTGAATGGCTCCATACCAGACATGACGGCAGCGAATTCCCGGCCGAAGTCTGGCTTGCCGCGCTGGAGCTCGATGGTAAAAAGATATTGCAGGCCGTTGTGCGCGACATTACAGAACGCAAGCAAGCGGAAACGGCGCTGAGACAAAGCGAGGAAAGATACAAAACGCTGCTTGAGAACCTGCCGCAAAAGATATTTCTCAAGGACAAAGACTCCGTCTACATAACCTGCAATGAGAACTATGCCGCGGATTTAAAGATTAAGCCGCAGGAGATAACCGGCAAGGACGACTTTGATTTTCATCCAAAAGAACTTGCCGAGAAATACAGGTCTGACGACAGAAAAATAATAAAAAGCGGCAAGACCGAGTTGTTCGAGGAAAAATATATTCATAACGGCAAAGAGGTGTACGTAAATACCGTGAAGACCCCGATTTTTGACGACTGCGGACAGGCCATAGCCCTGCTCGGTATCTTCTGGGACATCACGGATAAGAAGCTTGCCGAGGAGGCCCTGCGTTTATACAAGAACCTGCTCAACCAGTCAAACGACGCTACTTTTGTCGTTGACACGACAACCGGCAATTTCCTTGACGTCAATGCCAAGGCTTGCACCTCGCTTAAATACGACAGCGAAGAGCTCCTTAAGATGAAGGTCATGGACGTCTGTATGGCCATGCAGGACGAGCCGTCATTCAAGCAGTATCTTAAAGAGATCAGTAAAAAGGGTTTCCTTATGTTTGAATGTATGTTCAAGCGAAAGGACGGCGTAACTTTTCCTGTAGAGTTAAACACCAAACTCGTAACCCAGGAGGAGAAGGATTATCTCGTAGCCGTAGTGCGCGACATCACAGAGCGCAAGCAGTCCGAAGAGGCCCTTGAAGATTCCCGCGAGCAGCTAAGAAACCTTGCCTCACACCTTCAGTCCGTTCAAGAGGACGAACGGGGACGCATTGCAAGAGACGTGCACGACGAATTCGGACAAGTACTGACCGCGCTTAAATACGATATATCATGGCTTGCCGGAAAGTTAACCAGGGAACAAAAACCGCTGCTTGACATGACGCAGGGAATGAGCGAACTCATCGACGGCGCAGTAGATACGGTTCAAAAAATAACGTCAGAACTAAGGCCAAGCCTTCTTGACGACCTCGGGCTTGTCCCTGCCATGGAGTGGCACAGCGAGCAGTTCCACAAACGCACAGGCATTAAGTCAAGCGTTATTTGCAACCGCGAGTCATTTGATCTCGACAAGAGCCAATCAACCGCTCTGTTTAGAATATTTCAAGAGGCCATGACAAACATCGCACGCCACGCAAAGGCAACCGAAGCCTATACAAGCCTCATTCAGGACAATAAAGAAATCGTTCTTGCTGTAATTGACAACGGAAAGGGCATTACCCAAAAAGAGCTGACCAGTGCGCATTCAATGGGGCTATTAGGTATGCGAGAGAGAGCGTTTTCCCTTTCCGGTAAGGTCGACATAAGCGGTATAAAAGGTAAGGGAACGACGGTAACGGTTACCATATCCATACCAAAGGAGGTAGAGACGAGCCATGATTAATATTTTAATTGCAGATGATTACCCGGTAGTCAGAAAAGGCCTGAAACAGATACTCTCGGACTACTCCGACATGGTCGTTGCGGGAGAAGCAAGAGACGGCAACGAAGTTCTAAACATGACAAGAGAGATTGGCTACGACGTAGTGCTCCTTGATATTTCCATGCCTGGCAGCGGAGGGCTTGAAGTGCTAAAACAGTTAAAGTCGGAACAACCGCATCTACCGGTGCTGATACTCAGCATGCATCCTGAAGAACAGTATGCGGTTCGCGCCTTGAGGGCCGGTGCTTCAGGATACCTCACAAAAAACAGCGCTCCACAAGAACTTATAAAGGCAATCCGTAAGGTAATCGAAGGTGGAAAATACGTAAGCCCAACCCTTGCCGAAAAACTTGCCTGTGAGCTGGAATCAGACAAGAAAAGTATACTCCATGAAAGGCTCTCGGACCGCGAGTACCAGGTTATGTGCATGATTGCTTCGGGAAAATCCATAAAAGACATCGCCGATGAACTCGCACTCAGCGTAAAGACCATCAGCACATTCCGCACAAGGATACTAATCAAAATGGCAATGAAAAATAACGCTGAAATTACATATTATGCAATAAAGGAAAATCTCGTAAAATAATAGGACCCTGCTATGGTCAGTATGAACTACCCCCTACACCATGCAGTAAGCAAATTTATAAACAGACTCCTTTACCAAACGCAATAAGCGACACACCTTTCAATCAACTGTTAATATTAAATTCAAATATCCTCTGTAGTTATATTGCCTACAAGAATTGTCTTATCGCTCTGACATACAAAACGTTATATCTGTGATAGTATCTGAACATAACAACGTTGTTGCAGACCAACACTTCCACACACTGCTCCTCCTGTTCTCAAATTGTCCTGCCAATTAACTCAGCCATATACATGCACAACGCTTACTTGCTCAACACCGTGAGAAGTATAGTCAATATGGCAATCTATCAATGTTGATGGAGAAACGTCATGACCTTTCAGGATAAAAAATATAAAAAGATACTCATAGTTGAGAACGATAAGGCATGCAGAGACCTGTGCGAAAGACTTTTAACGGACGCGGGTCACTATGTGGAAGTGGCCTTAAACGGCATGGACGCGCTCGATAAGCTAAGGGATTCAATGTTCGACCTTGTCATTACCGCAATAATCATGCCAGGACTTGACGGCATAAGTCTTTACGTCTATTCACTAAGACAACACCCTCACCTTAGAGAAAATTTTCTTTTTATCTCAGACAACACATCTCAGGAAATGCAAGATCATTCTATTATAACTAAAATGCACAAAAAAATACTTAATAAACCTATCAAAAAACTAATTCTTCTGGAACATATAGAAAGAATTACCAGGATAGATAAACCATGACTTCGACACGCACCAGACTTACGCATAACTGTACACCCCTACGCTAAGTTGCAAGTAGGGCTTTAAAAAATAGCACAAATACCACTTTTTTACTCAAAACCCATTGACTATCCCTAAATTTTATGTAATAATTGGAACTATAAAAAAAGCTCATATTTTTTTTGTTGCAAAATAAGCAAATCAAGTGGAAACTTTCCCATTGCTGATGCACAACGAAGAGCATTTATTTACAGGGAGAAAAATTGATGGGTTTTGGCACTGAGAGCTACAGACATCAGCACAATGAAGTGTTGCGAATCACAGAAGAGATCTCAGCACTACTTGACGACAAGGTACTTTCTTATGACGCAGCAGTTGTCAGGACCCTTCTTTCCAAGCTTTCCGGTACGCTTATAGTGCACCTTGAACTTGAAGACTACCACCTTTATCCCAAACTGTTAGAATTCAGCGACGACACAATCGCCATGACCGCAAAAAAATCACAGAAGCTAATAGGTGTATTCAAGAATAACTTTCTAAGCTACATACAGCGCTGGCAGGACCAGAGCTCTATCCAGAAAAACCCGGTGGAATTCATTGCTCAGAGCAAAGAGGTCATCACAGACATTAAGAGCAGAATAAAATTTGAAAACAACGACTTGTTTGTCCTGCTTGAGAAACATGGCAACTCTTAAGCGCTTTTCAACACGTCTTCGCCTCCCCTCTCTGATGTAGATTAAAGCCTGTATTCGTTCATCTTTTTCAACCCACCTCATATCACATAATTTAGCCGCTTGACATAATGTTTTCACTTGATAGAGTTATCTGGTCATGACAGATCAGATTAAAATGCCACTTAAAGTCATCCTTGCATCAAACTCCCCAAGAAGAAAGGGGCTGCTTGGTGAAATAATCCAAGACTTTACAGTTAAGCCCGCCGACATTGATGAAACCGTGCATCAAGGAGAATCACCTCTCTCGCACACACTGAGGCTTGCCAGGCTCAAGGCAATGGAAGCGGCAAAGACCGCTGAAAACGCCCTTATAATCGGCGCGGACACGGTTGTTGTCGTAGACGCCCCTGACGACCAGGACAACCAGAACACAATGATACTTGGCAAACCCGAAAACAACAAAGACGCAAAAAAGATGCTCAGGCTTTTGAGCGCAAGAACTCACACCGTTATAACAGGTTTTTGCCTGCTTGACTCGGACACAAAAAAGTCTGTTTGCAGGGCAGTTGAGACGCGCGTTATTTTCAAGCAACTCACTGACAAAGAGATAATTGACTACATAGCAACAGGCGAGCCAATGGACAAGGCCGGTGCCTACGCCATTCAGGGCGGAGGAGGTAAGTTCGTTATAAATATAGAGGGGTCCTATACGAACGTCGTCGGTCTGCCTTTAGAAGAACTTAAAGAAGAACTAAGTCAGGCCATAAAAGACTCGTGTTAAGGAATTTTCAAGATCCCATAGGCAGAAGATTAAATAACGACTACGGTCAAGAAGCGGACAGAAGTACCGCGCAGGCCTTGTCCGTGACGGTGCGCGCCAGACATATATAACAAGGGGGGTAGGGAACTTATTATTGCCTGTGCGCTTTAACGCGCGCCCTGAAGTAAGTCTGCTTACACTTAAATAAAAAAACAAGGGTTTATTTAGATGACCGGAGACCACCGTGCCTGAGATTGCAAGGGAAATAATAATTAACGCACCTGCCGAGCAGGTCTGGAAGGTAGTGTCTGACTTCGCGGGCATAGACGCCTGGTCACCGTCGGTTGCGGCCTCGCGCCACACAGGCGAGCTGCGCGCCTGCGTGGGGACAAAAAGAGAGTTGCATCACAGCTCAGGACTTTTGGTTGTACAGGAAGTCACCGAGTGGAGCGATGGTGATAAAAACCTTGCTTTCAGGATTACAAACGGCTTCGGCCCTGTCGACGACCTAACCGAGGTGTGGTCAATATCTTCGCGCTCGCCGCAACAAAGCGGGGCGGACAGTCAGGACGTACCCGGCGTGCATCAACAAGACACAACCGTTTCCGTACTCATGAGCTTCAAGACCAGGCGCGGCCTTGTCAGCGCAACCGTCGGGCGGATGCTCTACAAAAAAATCCTAACAAAAGAACTTACGCAGAGCCTTGCAGGACTTAAACACCATATAGAAACAGGCAAACCCGTTACGGCAAAAACCACAGGCCTGCCTCTATCTTCCGTTAACTGAACTTGCAAAGCGGGTTTAATTCCCTGTACTCCTGTTTAACCTTGAAAGCCCGCGCAGGGCTGCCTTATCTCCCGGCTTTATCTTAAGAGCAGCGCGGAACTCCCGCCTTCCCCCCTCTTTGTCGCCCTCCTGAAGAAGCAGTTCACCAAGGGCGACCCGGGCAAATACTAGATTGGGATTTATCCTGACAACCGCTTCCCACTCTTTTCTTTCCTTTCCATGCATACGGGCACGGTAATACAAATACGCAAGCCCTATATGGCTCTCCTCGTTGTCAGGATTGATCCGAAGGTTGCTTTTAAACTCGGCGATGGCCCCTTGCACGCCGTCCACGGTAGTAAGCGCCGGGGTAAGATAAGACGGGTTCAGGTCGTTTGGACGTATGTATTTGTATTCGTAATTATTTATCAGCTCCCGGTTAACCGGGCCGCGCCTTGCGTACACCATCGCTACCCTATCGAAGTACACAAGGGCCCAGTTCGGATTAGACGCAAGATGCGGCATTCTTTCTTTTCTTGAATAATCCCTTGAATACTCTAAAATTACCCAGTCTATATTATATTTTCGTACGACTTTCTGAAAGATATGGGAATCAGTATGAGCCTCCAGATAATCAGAGTAAAAGTCCTGCGAATAAACTTCATTTCTGCCGTCGATAAACACCTTGTGCTCGGGGTACATCCTCCACATAAGATAACCCCCGTAGCCGAGTGAATTATACATATTGCCCTTAATACCGTTCTCGATCAAAAAATTAACGGCAGTAACAGGGAACACCCTTTTTTTAAGCCCTGCGCCAAAGGCGTAAGTCGTGCTCTTAAATATTGAAACATAGAAAACCAGAGCAAGTAAGAGCACGCAGACAACACTTAAACATGTAAGAGCGGGACGGTGTTGGCCTGCACCCCGAGCCTCACTCTCCTGCTCCTGACTCTGCCTCCCCCCCCCGTCTTTCACCTTACGCGAGATGGAATTAACAATCTTTGAGATGCCTGTTGCCGCAACAGGCGCAAGCACAATCGAAAACTCAGCCGTAAACCTGATGCGCTTTATCGCCATAACGAGGAATACCAGAAAGAGCAGGACCTCGGTGAGTTCGACCTTTTCGTTTCTATGCAGGAGCCTGTACAGAAACGACACAACGCAGGCCAGGGCAAGCACACAGAACCCCCAGGTGTAACGAAGGTTGTAACCTGTAAGGTGCGCAAAAGTAAGCGGCTGCCACTCGGCTATATTTGCCATATAAAGACCCTTTCCGGTATGTGTAAAGGGAAAGATAATGGCCTCGATACCGCGCGGACTTATAAGGGTTGCGATAACGACAAGGACTGTTGCAGTTAAAAAAGTTAAAAGACGTTTTCGGGAGAATTGCGACCGTTGAAACACGAAACGCCCGGCCTCGGCCGTAAGAAAAATCCCGGCAAGCGCGATACCGACAATGCAGCTTGGGTGCATGTTTGTCCAGAACACCTGTATCACAGGAAGTAAGATCAGGAAATTTCGTCTTGCCTTTCTCCTCTTCTCTACTCCGGACTCAGCCTTAACCCTCCAGGTCTGAAGCAGATAAAGCGAGAGCGCAAGAAACAGGTATTCGAATATAAACGGCCTTACAAACATCCTCATCCTGATTGCAAATACCGTAACAACAAGCATGGCAAAAAAAACAAACGCATTGCCTCCCCTGCCCTGCTGTCTGGAAAGAAGCCTCATAATTCCGAGCAACACGTAAAAAACAGCCGCTATAACAAGGGCCTTGAAAACAACCAGCCCCCACACCCCGGACGCCGAATGAACGATATAAAAAATAATATCAGAGAGCCAGGCCGTGTTTGACATTGGTGAAGACGTTGACAGAGCAAATGGGTCTATGGCATGGGAGAGCCTGCCGCTGCTTAACATTTCACTGCCCGTTCTCAGGTGAAAAAATATATCGTAGTCACCAATTTTGCTAAGGCCTGCAAGGAATACGAACACAACAAGTACCGGGAACAGAATCTTTTCATGTCTTGAATATTTTCCGGTCATTACATTACCAAAGTAGTCTGCTATATTTTTTAGTGCTCGTTTTATACAAAAGCCAGTAACATTAGTAAAGTATTATAATCTTTTTTAAGCCCCCGTAGCAGACTTTCTTTTTGAAGATTCCTACCCGTTATGTTAAAAGTATATACATGAACGAAACGGAAGAACCGGGCATGGAATTGCTTGACGAACAAAGCGCGTCAGAACTTGCAAAACGCCTTCGTAAAGAGCTAATCGACCACAACTACCTCTACTATGTTTTAAACCGCCCCGTGGTAAGTGACGCAGAGTACGACCGCCTGCTCAGGAAACTTTCCGGCATAGAGGTGCGTTTCCCGTCTCTTTACGACCCGGCCTCCCCTACCCAGCGCGTCGGTGCGGCACCAAAAAAAGGCTACAGCAAGGTAACTCACACAACACCCATGCTCAGCCTTGCAAACGCCCTTTCGGTCGACGAGACACGCGAGTTCGACATACGCGTAAAAAACATATTGATTAAGTCCGACACAAAACATTATACCGAAGGAAATGATATAGAATACATAGCCGAGCCAAAAATAGACGGGCTTGCCGTTGAGCTTGTGTACGAGCGCGGACGCTTTATTCAGGGCTCCACAAGGGGCGACGGGGTTACCGGCGAAGACATTACGGAGAATCTAAAGACCATAAAAAACATCCCGCGAACCCTGAAGGCCCCGGAGAAAGGCACACAAATTCCAGATATGCTCTCAGTCAGGGGTGAGGTGTTTATCTCTACAAGCGGCTTTAAGGAACTTAACAAACAAAGAGAAGCAGACGGCGAACCTTTGTTTGCCAATGCAAGGAACGCTGCCGCCGGCTCTCTCAGGCAACTTGACGCTTCGGTAACGGCGTCGCGTCCACTCGATATTTTCTGCTACGGCGTTGGCTCGGAGAGCGAGGTAAATATAGAGTCGCATTCAAAAGAACTTGAACTGCTCGAAAGCCTGGGCCTTAAAGTCATCCCCTACCAAAACTTGCTCGGTATTGATGAAGCCCTTAAGTTTAAATCATTAACAGAAGCAACACGCGAAAAACTCGCCTACGACGTTGACGGCGTGGTCATAAAGGTCAACAGTAAGGCCCTTCAGGTGGTACTCGGGCAGATAACGAGAAGCCCGCGCTGGGCCATTGCCATTAAGTTTGCCCCTAAGCAGGAATCAACCGTTGTAAAAGATATCCGGGTAGGCGTTGGGAGGACCGGCGCTCTCACCCCTGTTGCCGAGCTCTCCCCAGTAACGGTCGGCGGCGTCACTATCCAGTACACAACCCTTCACAACATAGGTGAGGTAAAAAGAAAAGACGTCAGGATCGGCGATACGGTAATTGTGCAGAGGGCCGGAGACGTCATACCGGAGATAGTTTCAGTTATAAAAGAGAAAAGGACCGGCAATGAATTAGAGTTTATCATGCCGTCAATATGTCCTGAGTGCAAGGCCCACGTCGAACTGATCGGGGCCATACACTACTGCACTGCCGGGCTTTCCTGTCCGGCGCAGCTCAAGGAAAGCATCAGCCACTTTGCCTCCAAAAGGGCCATGAACATAGACGGACTTGGCTTTAAGATTATTGAGCAACTTTTAAATAGTGGTCTTGTTAAAGATGTCTCCGACCTGTACCGGCTTAAAGACAGGACGGATGAAGTCCTCGACCTTGATCGCTTTGCCGAAAAGTCACTTGAAAACCTCTTAAAGGCAATTGAGCAGAGCAAACAGAGCAGCCTTAAACGCATAATCTTCGCCCTTGGCATTAAAGATGTCGGGGACTTCGCCTCAACCGTACTTGCTGAAGAGTTCGGCAGCTTTGATCGATTAATGAACGTCACGGAAGAGGAACTCCTGTGTATACACGCAATCGGCCCTGAAACAGCCGATAGCATAGTAAAGTTTTTTAGTGAACAGCACAACATCAAGGTCATAAAAAAACTAAAAGAGCTTGGGATAGAGTTTTCTGAAGATGTTACAGGCGCAAAAAAACTCTCGGGCAAGACTTTCCTCTTTACAGGCACTCTAACCGATTTTTCACGCGGCGAAGCTCGCGATCTTGTTGAAAGGCTCGGCGCAAAAACAGCTGCCTCAATCAGTAAAAGGGTTGACTACGTTGTCGCGGGAAAGGACGCCGGAGGCAAGCTTGCCAGGGCAACCGAACTTGGTCTTCGCATAATAACCGAAGATGAATTTAAGAAGATGGCAACTACTGAGGCGCAAGAATAATCCGGCAATGCGGGTTTTTAATTTTTAAAAAAACAGACCCTGGAGGTTCTTCGTAGCATGGCATGTCCTGAGCCTGACTCGCGAAAGGCCTGTGTTAATCTTGTCGAACCAGGCTCCTCGCACGCAAAGACCGGACTGCCGCAGGAGCCTGCCGCGAACTCAATACGGGGCGAGAATGACGAGAACAGAATGTTACGGACTTATCGCAATTCAAAACCAAATTATTTTTAATTTTTAATCTAATGAAAAACACGGGCAGGCTTTGTGATAGAAACGATCATACATCTTTCGAGAGTCTAAGAATTTAAGTGCAGAGTTTGTTGCGTCCGTCGTTTTTTGCCTTATAAAGACCAATGTCCGCCTTTTTAAGCAGCGAGAGATGGTTCTTTCCGTCTTCCGGAAAAGAAGCGACGCCGCCGCTAAGGGTAATCACCCTGTTTGGCATTGTAGCCGC
>CBDUXY010000044.1:0-16475 GCA_965371305.1 uncultured bacterium | reverse complement strand
ACGTACTTAAAAATGCCACAGACCCGTTCGTCAGGCGCGAGGCAGCCCTTGCCCTTGGCAAGATCGGCGACAAGCGCGCCGTACCCGCCCTTACCGGTGCGACGAAGGACCGCAACGCCTGGGTCAGCAAATACGCAACTGACGCTTTAAACAAGTTAACAGGCAAGGCACCGGCAAAGGCGCCGCACGAAAATCCTGCTCCTGTCGAAACATCTAAAGCAATGCCTGTTGAAACACCGGTTGAAACATCTGAAGCAACGCCTCACACTCAAACAGAGGTTGTGGATACTGAAATCATTGAGTATACAAACGAAGACTTGCCACAAAAAACGCAAGCGACAGAGCCGGAACCGGAAACAAGCGCCGGGCCGGAGCTACTCACCATTAACATATACAAAGATTTTGATTATATCCCGGAAGGTTTCCCTATGAAGATGTCACAGGGTCAGACAAACTTACCCGCTCTGTCCGACACCCCGGGAGAAACACTTGTGAGAGAGCCTGAGTACAACTCAGACAATGTACTTTACGGTCAACTTAAACTTGGCAACTCAAACGACCCTGTAATTACTTTTGTATATGACAATATAGACCGGTCGCAATGGGTAATGTACGTAGACAGGAACAACAACGAAGACCTGACAGACGACGGCGCTCCCCTGCCAAACGCCGGGACCGGCAAGATGGCGACAATTGCTGAAATAGATATTGACGTTATCTCTGATTCCGGGATGAAAAGCACTCACCCTTACAGAATATGGGTCTGGTACTTTGAGAACCAGGGCATACCGCGTTTCTACACCAGAGAGCACTACGCAGGCACGGTCTATATTGATGGTCGTCCTTACAATGCCGTTGCATTTGAAGACTCCGGACACGACGGACTTTACCGTGAAAGCGGCATCTGTATAGACCTTAACGATAATAAACAATGCGATAAAGCCACCGAACGCTTCAAAGACGGCGACATCATAAAATGGGACGCAGCGAGCGTTGAGTTAAGGCTTGACTATCCATAATGTCCGGCAAAAACTGACAAACAATTTTTTTTACCCCACTACTTTACGTGAAAGTTGCTCTTAAACAATGGAACAGGATTTTTTCACCAGCCCACCGGGCAGCCCTTCGCCCACACCTCCGGACGACCGTGGCCCGGAACCACGCGCCACAAAACTATCAAATATAGACGATATATTCAGGAGGTCGCTTAATCTGTTCAAGCGACGCTTCTGGACCTTCGTTGGCTCTTACTTCGTCCTGTTTGCAATAATCTTTATCTCTATACTTGTGCCGGCGTTTGCAGCCGCCCTGATAGCAGCTATCGCACCAGCCGTCGCAATACCGGTAGTAGTAGTTTGCTCGCTTGTAGGCATAGCAGTCCTTTTGTATGGAGGCTCACTTTGCATGTCGGCTTTCTATATGGTTATAGTCGACGAAGACTGCACCATCAGCCAATCGCTTGGCCGGGCAAGGCCCCTTACCTTTTCCTTCCTCTACTTGACCGTTTTATTCATTTTTATTTTATTGGGCGGATTTTTTCTGTTTGTAATACCCGGCATAATTATATTTGTCTGGTTTTATTTCGCCTGGTACATATTGGTCGAAGCCAAGGCAAAAGGCATGAACGCTCTTTTAATGAGCAAGGAATACGTGCGCGGACTCTGGTGGGGAGTGTTCTGGAGAATCATAGTTATCGGGATCGCCCTTGCCATAGTTTCCGCCATCTTAAACAAAATACCTTATGCAGGCCCGGTTATCTCTAACCTCATACTCACCCCTCTGGGTACGGTCTTTATATACGTCATCTATCAGGACTTAAAGGCCATAAAAGGCGAGTCAATAAGCCTGCCTGAAAAAAAATCAAGCATCGGATTTTACGCTCTCGGGGGATTGGGCGTCATTTGTTTTATCGGTTTAATTGGCATAATGATCTTTACAATGCAACAAGAGGGCTTTGACTTAAATCAATTTCAGGCAGAGCAGTCAGGACAGCAAGGCCGGTACAACAACGATAAAAGCCATGTTTCACCGGAAAAGCAAGACCCGGTCAAAAGAGAAATACGCACGCTTCTTAACAGAGCAATGCCCGTCAGGCATCGCCTGGAGGCGGCAAGGAATCTTGGCACATACAAAGACACAAAAGCCGTTAACTCCCTTACAAAGGCCCTTGGAGGCGACAACGACCCGTACGTCAGGCTTGAAACGGCCAGAGCCCTTTCTATAATAGGCGACGCGCGCGGCGTTCGCCCCCTTATAAAAGCCCTCACTACGGACGGCTCGGCCATTGTACGTGTTGGCGCGGCAACAGCGCTTGGAGAGCTTGGCGACCAAAAAGCAATCAAGCCTTTAAAAAAGGCCCTGGGCGACGAAGACACAGTTGCCCTTGCAGCGCAAAACGCCCTTAATAAGTTATCAAGTTCAATACCGGAGACAACTCGGTCAGGTCAGGGCGAGACTCAAAGCCATAAGAGAAAAAAGGTTAAAAAATCACCCGCCCTTAAAACCACAAGAGAGAAGAGGTCCCTGACAGAACCCGGCGCCATAACAAGGGACTTCGTCATTAACCTTGCCTCATACCGGAGTGAAAAAGACGCAAGGCAACTTCTTGAGAAAGTCAGGAAGGCAGGACACCCTGGGTACACGACCAGGCACACGAGTGAAGGTACGCTTTGGCACAGGGTAAGAATAGGATTTTACCAGGATAAGTTGCAGGCTAAAAAAGCCCTCAAAAAACTCTCCCTGGAGTTTCATCAACCATCGGCCTGGATAGCAAAACCAACGGCCGCGGAACTAAAGGCACATGACGGGTAAGGGCCTCATCAAAAAAGCAAACTGCCGTGCCGCACCTGTTGCAAAAAACTTTTGCGCTAAATAAGTTTTATAGTCAACAACAACTATTGCAGCATTTGCCGTGCGCAGCACCTGCGGTGAGCGAATTCAGCAATTAGTTTTTAAATTTACGGAACTAAAAACACGCAAATAAATATTGCAGTATTTGCCGTGCGCAGCACCTTTTGAATAGACAAAACATGACCGCTTTGATAAAACAAACACTGAGTTCGCAGAGCAGGTTTTTGAATTAGCAAAATACGCCTGAGCCAAACTGTGGTTATTAAGCCTGCCAAGCGAGTAAAATTCCATCATCATTAAAGGAGAATCTTTATGAAAAAACTTCTACTACTCTTAACCATGGCCCTTGCACTCGCCGTGTTTGCCCCTGCCCCACCATCTTTTGCCCAAAGCGACACCACCCTCAAAGTTGTTGAGGCCTCGGTGGCAACCGGCATAGAAGACCAGGCACCAGTCGGGCAGTCGAATAGTTTCCCGGCTGACGTTGAAAGGCTCTGGTGTTATTCCAAAATTATTGGCTCTGACGGTAACGCGAGCATAATGCACCGCTGGTACTTCGGTGACAGGTTAATGGCGGCAATCCCGCTCAAGGTCAAATCGTCGCCCTTCAGGACTCACAGCTCAAAAAACATATTGCAAGGCTGGAGGGGCAGCTGGCGCGTTGACATAACAACAGCGGACGGCGACGTACTTAAGACGGTAAACTTTACGGTAGAATAATCCTGCGAAAATTTAAATCAAATTTTTAAAAGCCCACGACATAAACATCGTGGGCTTTTTTTGTTTTCAACTCAAAAAGTCTACAACCAGCGTGAGAGGCTTTACGTCCCTGTCACAAGCTGGGCAAACGAGGGATGCACCGGGCCGGCAACAAGGTTTTCGGCAAGGTCGTCTGTCCAGTGAAGTCCGATCCTAACAACCGGGATTCGAGCTTCCTTGAATATCCGACACACCGCCCTGCAAACATCCACCATGCCGTTTAACTCCCACGCGCGGTATCTTCCGTCCGCATACATTTCATAAAGAGGCGTGTCTTTTATAACAACCGTCGGGGATACACGTACAAAGTCCGGCGTCAGTGCGGCTACTTTTTGAGCTGACTCGATTATCGAATCAACCGTGTCTCCGGGAAGCCCCGGCATTAGCTGCACACCAACTGTCATGACATTTGCCTTAAGCATCTTTACCGCGTTGGCCGTGTCCACACTCAAGTGCCCTCTACCGGAAAGCCGGAGCACCTCATCCGACATGGACTGCGCCCCGAGCTCAACCGTCTCCACCGTGTACTTCTTAAGCAGAGCAACGGCGTCTTCGCTTATACAATCCGGCCTTGTGGATACCCTTAAGCCGTGAACCCTGCCGTCTTGCACAAACTCAAAAGCGGCCTTCAGATATTCCTCCTGCAAGTCCCGGGCAAGGGCCGTAAAGGTTCCTCCGTAAAAAGCTATCTCGCGGCGGCCGCGGCCCCGCCACGATGAAAGATATTTCAGAGCCGTCTCGCGCACGTCCCGGGTGGTCGGCATAAGGCCAGTGCCTGTAATACGCTCCTGATTACAGAACACACACTGGTGCGGACAACCTCCGAACGGAATAAACACTGGTATTATGAGTTGTTTTTTTCGTGCCATTTTTTTTAAGACCGACTTAAGATACGTCTAAAGAACAACGCCTTTTTTTGCCAACTTTGCGAGGGCCGCCTCGGCAGCCATCTGCTCTGCATCTTTTTTCTTTCCGGCCTCCCCGCTGCCAAGCGTCTTGCCGTTCACAACGACCTCTATTTTAAAAATCTTTTCATGCGGCAACCCGCTCTCCTTCACGACCCTGTACTCCGGCGCACTTTTAAAGTGGCTTTGCGTAAGCTCCTGAAGCCTTGGCTTAAAGTCGAAATGACCAGTCCCTGCAACAGAAGAGTCCATCAGTGGGGCCACAAGTGCGGATATAAATGAAAACACCGCGCAGTAATCCTGGTCAAGATATATCGCCGCGATCAGGGCCTCAAACGTATTTGCGATAATTGACGGGTTCTCACGCCCTCCAGAGCGTTCTTCACCCTTGCCAAGAAAAACCAGGTCGCCAAGGCACAGTTGCTTGCCAAGCAGAGCAAGCGCCGTTCTGTTTACAAGACGCGCGCGAATAACAGTCAGCTCGCCTTCGCTTCGCTTGGGGAACCTTTCATGCAACAGGTGGCTTACCACCGACGACAACACCGCGTCGCCCAGGAACTCAAGCCTTTCATTGGACTGTAACCCGGTGCCACCCCGCTCATTTAAGTAAGAGCTATGCACAAAGACCTTCTCAAAAAGTTTCCTGTCGTTAACTTTAAAAGGCAACGCCTCTATAAATTCCCGGATTGCATCCTGACTTTTCATAACTCTCCGATCATACCCTTGTCTGTGACTTGTGTTAACTTCACATCTACGATCTTTTTCTTAAGCTCTTCACCTTCGCCTTTATCGTCAATAAACACCGGTATATAATTCGTCGTCCTGCCCTTTAAAAAACCGGACTTTCCATCCCGCCCCGACTCTACAAGCACGGACATTTTTTTGTTTAGAAAACGGGACAAGTAGGCCTCTCTTTTCTCTGCATCAAGCCCTGCAAGCCGCCTTGCGCGCTCTTTAATAACCTTGCCGTTAACATGACCTTTAAAATCCGCAGCCGTAGTGCCGTTGCGAACGGAATAAGGAAAAACATGCAAGTAAGCAATCGGCAGGTCTGCTAATAAATTGTATGTGTTTTCAAACTCCTGCTCCCCTTCTCCGGGGAAACCCACGATTACGTCCGCACCGATTGCAATATCCGGAATTTTTTCGATGAGCTCATTCACACGTTGAGCAAATGAAGCGGCTTTGTACGGCCGCTTCATCAGGCCAAGCACCGTATCGTCGCCGCTCTGGAGCGGAATATGCAAATGGTTGCAAATTGTTTTTGCATTGGATAATAGTTCAATTAATTCATCCGACACTTCGTCCGGGTCAAGCGAACTTATGCGGAACCTGCACGCATAGCCGCGACTTTCTATTTTTTTAAGCAGCCCTGTAATATTAATTCGTCCACTTTCATTACCTTCAAGGTCAAGCCCGTAAGCGCCGAGATGAATACCGGTCAGCACTATCTCCTTATATCCGCCAACATTAACAAGCTCGTC
The DNA here is from genome assembly GCA_965371305.1 of uncultured bacterium. Taxonomy (GTDB): domain Bacteria; phylum Desulfobacterota; class GWC2-55-46; order GWC2-55-46; family DRQE01; genus CBDUXY01. The sequence goes on along the minus strand of CBDUXY010000044.1, from coordinate 10,477 downwards.
TATCTCTGCCATAACGCTTGCAAGCGAAACGCTTTTTGACTCCCCCCTTGCCTTTGGTATGATACAAAACGTACAACTCCTGTCGCAACCGTCTTGTACCTTTAAGTTAACGCGCGTTCTACGGCGCGCCGACTTTGCCCGGAGCGTAAGGGGGGCGCCGCGTTTGGAATCCCCGACAATCGATACAGGACGCCCGGCCTGACGGCCGCGTTCCATGCACTCTACAACGCGCGCCTTATCTGGATTACCAAGGACGTAGTCAACCCCTGGTATTGCCGCCACATCATCCGGCGCAACCTGAGCGTAACAGCCGGTAACGATAATTATTGCTTGCCTGTTCTCGCGCCTTAACCTCCTGACAAGCTGCCTGCCCTGATAATCGGTCTTTCCAGTCACAGTGCAGGTGTTTATAATATAGGCTCCGGCAGGCTCGGTAAAAGGAACCAGCTCGTATCCGGCCGACGCCAGTATATCTGAAATCGCAGAAGAATCGTACTGATTAGCCCGGCAGCCAAGTGTGGTCACAGCGGCTTTTTTTCGAAGGTCTTCATTAAGTTCTATGGACTGCATATTATTTTCTACCGTATTATTTTTCATGGCCTGCTTCATAACTTGCGTTTTCACCTTACCCGCGTGTTCTTATTTCACTACCTGTCTGCCCTGTGATCCAGCCGCCTCCGAGCACCTCATCGCCACTGTAAAACACAACCGCCTGCCCCGGGGCAACTGCTTTTTCAGGTTTGTCAAACTTCACTTCAACACCATTGTCGGTTTGCCTGACCCTGCACTTCACACCGGGATGACGGTAACGTATTTTTGCAATAAGCTCCTCGGCAGGCCCCGGCGCGTCATTTATCCAATTTAAACCTGTCGCCAAAAGACCGCTTGAATAAAGACCCGTTTCCTGACCAACCACAAGGCGGTTTTCGGGAACGTCCAGGGCAAGCACGTAATACGGCCCGTGCCCGTCTGTTATGTTAAGCCCCTTCCTCTGCCCCACGGTATAACGAAAAAGCCCCCTGTGCCGCCCGACCACCTGGCCTGACGGATCAACCATATCCCCTTCGGTCGGGACCTCGGGAGAATAGGCAGCTATAAAGTCAGCGTAATTGCCGTCTTCCACAAAACATATTTCCTGACTCTCGTCCTTGTGAGCAACTCGCAGCCCAAACTTTGCAGCCTGTTTTCTGACCTCTTTTTTGGTAAGTCCGCCAAGGGGAAACAAAGTACGGCGAAGCTCATCCTGCGTCATGGTGAATAGAAAATAAGTCTGGTCCTTCGTGTCGTCAATTGCCTTTAAAAGACGCAGCTTGCCGCCGTCGTTTATTATTCGCGCGTAATGGCCTGTTGCAAGAAAGTCCGCTTCAAGCTCGCGCGCCTTTCGCATGAGCGCCTGGAACTTCATTATCTCGTTACACTTGACACACGGGTTCGGGGTAAGACCTGCGAGGTAGCTCTCTACAAAATACTCGATGACTTCCCTTGTAAAGTCTTTTTCCATGTTAACGACATAGAATTTTATTTCCAGCTCTTCAGCCACCCTGCGCGCGTCGTTAAGGTCGTCGAGAGAGCAGCAGCTACCGGTTGTGGCAGAGTCTAAACTTTCCTTGGCAGCGTAGTCCCAGAGCTGCATTGAAAGGCCGATAACCTCAAAGCCCTGCTCCTTTAACATGCCTGCCGCAACCGACGAATCCACCCCGCCACTCATGGCTATTACGACTCTTTGCTTCTTTTTCATCGAATCATTTTATCATAAAAAAATCAGGCATTAAAAAAAACAGTTCAAGACCGTTCTTATTCACAAATGACCTGACGGTAAACAATAGCCGGATACAAAAAAAGAGGCGGGCAAATGCCCGCCTCTTTTTGTTTTTTTATACCTGAAACAATATCGGCCTGCGACTCAGAACTTAACTTACTTGCCCTTGCTTTTGCCTTTGTAGTTCTCGATTGCCGCATGAAGCGCGTCGGCTGCAAGGTTTGAGCAATGCATCTTTACAGGAGGCAGACCATCGAGGGCCTCGGCAACCGTGCTGTTGCCGATGTCTTCGGCTTCTTCCAGGGTCTTGCCCACTACCAGTTCCGTAACCATAGAACTTGTCGCGATTGCCGCGCCGCACCCGAATGTCTTGAACTTCGCTTCTTGTATCACATCGTCCTCGATCTTTAACATGAGCTTCATTATATCGCCGCAGGCCGGGTTTCCGACGTTACCTTCGCCGTCCGCGTTCTCTATCTCTCCGACGTTTCTCGGGTTGCTGAAATGGTCCATGACTTTTTTGCTGTACATATCTATCACTCTCCTGTTTGTTATTTTAATTCAAAACATTATAACTGCGCATACCTGCGTTGCTCCTCGGTTCGTCGTTGCGCCTTGATCTGCTTCGTTCTAATGCTTTGCTTACAATTTACAGATTATGAATAAAAAATATAACTTACTTCCTGCCTTCACTCCCCTTTTATCTAAGCGGGCAACAAAACTCAAACCCGGTTCAACTACAACTCTTTTCCTCATATTCCAGATCTATGCCCTTTTGCTCCACCTCGTTCCAGATTGGCGACATACTCCTCATCCTCTCGACTATAGGAGGCAATTGCTCTATTAAAAAATCAACGTCTTTATCCGTGTTACCACGGCCAAGACTAAAGCGAAGCGAACCGTGCAGGAACTCATCGCGCACCCCCATTGCCGAGAGCACATGCGAGGGTTCAAGACTTCCCGACGTGCAGGCAGACCCACTTGAGGCGGCAACACCCAACATGTCGAGACTCAAAAGCAGCGACTCACCCTCGACGTATCCAAAACTGATATTCGTCGTATTGGCAGTGCGCTCGGTTGGATGCCCGTTCAATCTTGCGTGCGGCACGCACGAGATAAGCTCCCTTTCAAGCCTGTCACGAAGGAGTTTTATCCTCTCCATGTCGGCCTCCATATTCCCGACAGTAACTTCAAAGGCCTTTGCAAAGGCGACAATTCCAGCGATATTCTCGGTTCCGCCTCTCCTGTTTCGCTCCTGATGCCCGCCATGTACAATCGGCACAACCCTCACTCCGCGCTTAACGTACAGGGCGCCGACGCCTTTCGGGGCGTAGAGTTTATGGCCGGAGATGGTAAGCAGGTCGCAGCCAATCTCCTTTACGTCGACCGGCACCTTGCCAATGGCCTGGACCGCGTCCGTGTGAAAGAGAATTTTCCGCTCCTTCGCTATGGCGGCTATTTCTTTAACAGGAAAGAGGACACCTGTTTCGTTATTGACGTACATAACGGTAATCAAAACTGTCTCGGGCCTTATGGCAGCGCGAAGCGTATCAAGGTCAAGCGTTCCGTCAGGGTTTACGTCAAGATACGTAACCTCTGCGCCCTCGCGAGCAAGGTACTTGCACGTTGCAAGCACGGCCGGATGCTCGACTTTCGTCGTAATTATATGGTTGCCTTTTTTCCTCTTGGCATAATAAGCGCCTTTTATCGCAAGGTTGTCGCTCTCCGACCCGGTACTCGTGAATATGAGTTCAATGGGAGAGCAGTTAAGAAGTTCACAGATTTTATCACGCGCCTCGTCAAGCGCGCGCTTCGGCTCCCTTCCGGCAAAGTGTATGCTTGAAGCGTTACCCCACTCATTTGTCAAATAGGGCTTCATCGCCTCGAAGACCTCCGGTAAAATCGGGGTGGTTGCGTTATGGTCTAAATAGATGTTATCCAACTCTGCCTCCTTGGTTCTTTCCTGTTTTCGTTTTTTTGTTTTTTTAAATGGTGCAATGTTTATTTGTGTGTTTTAAGTTCCGTAACCTTGAAAACCTGTTGCTATATTTGCCCTGCGCAGGTGCTGCGCACGGCGTATAGTGCAATATTTATTTGCGTATCCTAAGTTCTGTCCGATCAAAAAGCCTGTTAACAAATTCGCCCACCTTGAGGTGCTGCGCACTCTAAATACTGCAATATTTATTTGTGTGTTCTAAGTTCCGTAACCTTGAAAGCCTGTTGCTATATTTGCCCTGCGCAGCAGTTAGCCGGTCTTAACCCTGCACTTATCGGTACTCCCAGTGCCGGCGGCCTTTAGTTCTTCGCTCAGGTCGCTTATGGTAATGGAGTTTAGAAAATCTTTTATCCTCTGCCCCAGCCCCTTCCACACAGTCTGGGTCAGGCAAAAAGTAGCCTTTGAACAACCGTCTACATCTTCGTTGTCAAGGCATGGCACAGGGTTAAGCGTTTCCTCAACGACTGTTATTACGTCGCAGACGCTTATGCTGGATGCGTCCCTTGCAAGCACGTAACCGCCGCCAGGACCTCTGACGCTCTTTACTATTCCACCCTTGCGCAGTTTGAGGAAAAGCTGCTCCAGGTATGACAGGGAAATACCCTCTTCGCTTGATATATCCTTTAAGCTCACAGGCGCCCCGCCGGAACGGACAGCAAGGTTAACCATTGCCCTTACGGCGTATTGTCCTTTTGTGGTAAGTCTCATATTGGTTTATACTTTCATCCTTAGCTTAAATAATTTCTCTGAGAAGCTGCGCGTCAGCGAGCCGGTAAAAGCTACAATCCGCCCGCGCCCGGAAGCCACTGAAGCGTAATGTGTTTACTCGTAAGCTGTGGCCGCGACTTATGCCTATCACTATAATTTAATATACCTTATTAATTTTGTCAAGTATTCAATTCTCTCTCATTAAAAAAAACTAAAAAACTGTAGAGCATAATACACACACAAGAAAAAGAAAACCCCCTGTGCCCGAAGGGACAAAGGGGGTTTATTCGGATTATTTTTTTAAGCGGAGCTTAGAGCTTTACTACGTCAGATGCCTGAGGCCCTTTCGGTCCCTGAGTGATTTCGAACTCAACCTCCTGGCCTTCCTTCAAAGTTTTAAAACCCTCGCCGGAGATTGCGGTATAATGTACAAATACCTCTTCGCCTGAGTCTTGTTGAATAAAACCAAATCCCTTAGTCTCGTTGAACCACTTCACCTTTCCTGTCGGCATTGCTTACCTCCTGAAATGTGTAAATAAAGCCCCGGAGAACAACAAGACTACGCAAGACCCTGATGTTGCCTGCTTTAGAGGCGCTCCCCTGGCGGAAAATAAAACAGAAGCGTCTCTCACTCCTGATTCTAAAAAAAACATATCAAGTAAATAAAATAGTGTCAAGGAATTTTTAAATTTAAACGCATGATTCGTCCTGCAAAATCACGGTGTTGTAGAAATATTTCAGCAAGCTGCGGGTCAAATCTGCAAAGATCATTTACGCATCAGTTAAGCCTCGGAATGGGTGAGGCCTATGGCAAGTGATATGGACAATAACGCACGTTGTGTGATATAAAAACTTCGGAGGTTTTTTTATTGAAACGCTCAACTCTGACTATCCTTGTGATTTTATTTGCTGCAATCGTAATGGCCTTCCACATTACAGGAAAACACGAGCATAAAACACATGCCAGTGACAACGGGAATGCGCAGGGCTACTTCTCCGCACACGGCTCTGCAACCAAAGGCTCCTATGCCCCGGACTTCGGAGTCGAACTCATTGACGGCAGCAGCTTTACTCTTTCCGATCACATCGGCAACAAAATCATAATCATCAACTTTTTTGCCACCTGGTGCGGCCCTTGCAAGTCGGAGATGCCCGAACTTACGAAGTTCCATGACCTGCACCGCGGCGATCCCTTTATCCTGCTTGGAATAGACGCAAGAGAGAGTGAAGATAAGGTATGGGATTTTATCGACGAATTCGAAGTAGAGTTTCCTGTCGCCATAGATCGCGGCAAGCTGCTTGGAAGCTACGGAATTGTCGGCTTTCCTACGACCGTTTTTATAGGGGCGGACGGCAAGATTCAACTTTACGAGAGCGGGGCCGTAATGAATGCAGAGGCTGCGTTTGGCAGGCTTTACAAGCAAAACATGGACGTTATTGTGGCAGGAAAAGGCATAGATAAGGCAACGTACCTGAAGGCCCTTAAAAAGTAAACTACCCCTGAGCCAAGCTGCGGAGCATTAAAAAACAAAAATGATAAAAGCTGAAAACATATCCGTCACATTCAGGCGCGGACTTTTCAAAAGCCCTATAAAAGCGCTTTCAGGGTTTGATCTGAAAGTCGAAAAAGGTGACATCTTCGGCCTGCTCGGGCCAAACGGGGCCGGCAAATCAACGGCCATGTATTGTATGCTCGGTCTTATCCAGCCCGAAGCCGGCTCTGTATCCGTATTCGGACAAAGACCGCGCCCAGGCTCCAAACTCTTTAAAAAGGTCGCATACCTGCCCGAAGAACCCCACTATCACCTCTACCTTACGGTTGAAGAAGCGGTGAGCTACTACGCCTCTCTCTACGGTCTGGGTATAAGCAAAACCGTAGTACGGGACGCAATCGAGCGGGTCGGCCTTACTGAGTTCAGAGACCTTCGCCTCTCGAAATGCTCAAAGGGCATGAAGCAGAAAATGGGCATAGCCCAGTGCCTGGTAATCAAGCCTGAGATAGTCTTCCTTGACGAGCCAACGCGCGGGCTCGATCCAATGATAGTGAAAGTGCTGCGGGAAATACTGCTTGAGATGAACAGAAACGGCGCCACCATAATCATAAATTCACATGTGCTCTCAGAGATAGAACTCGTATGCAACCGGGTGGCCATTATGGACAGGGGTAAAGTGGTTGTAAATGAGGCGCTTCACAATCTAAAGAGGTTCGACCTTGAGACCTATGAAGTCGAGTTCGACAGTGTTGCCGAAACGCCTGAGTTCATTACCGTAATACATAAAAGTCCCGATACCATTAAGGGCGAGGTGCCGGTTACTAAACTCTCCGAGTTCATCGCATTTACCAAGGCCTCAGGGCTTCGCATGTATGAATGCTCGCTTAAGAAAACAACGCTTGAGGATGTATTTTTCAGGATCCTGAAAGATAAACCGTCAGGGAAAAATTCAGCCAGAGGCGCAAGTAAAACCACCGGGGAAAAAGATGTTTGAACAGATCAAGGCTAATATAAAAACAAACTTCAAATTCTACGCAAGAAACAAGATGCTCATTGGCGTGGTCATCGTACTTGTGTTTATATTCGCAGTGTCAGCACTGCCGGCTTATTTTCTTAAATCTGAGGGCCGGCATTTAGGTAACATACATATGATATTTTCAAGGATGAGCTTTTTCGCAACTATCGCTACGTCTCTGCTCGGCCTGCTTGTTGCCTCTCATCACATAACAAACCGTTCGGTAAAGATGGTCTTTACAAAACCGTGCACACCCGACATATGGTTGCTTTCATGTTTTCTGTCCGCCATCATACTTTCGACTCTCATGTTCCTGGTTATTTTCGCCGTCACATGGGTGATGTCCACCACATGGGCAGTGCCGTTTCAGTGGGAAATTTTGTTTATGACAATCCACAACTTTTCAAAAGCCATTACCTGGATGAGCTATATTATGCTTGTGGGCATGTTCCTTCATCCGGTACTCACAGTCCTGTTCGTACTTATAATAAACGAATTTACATTTGCCTGGCTTAAGCTTATACCTACCGGCAACTCAGGCGGCTCAAAAGTTTTTAGTTTTATTGCTGACGCAGGTTATATGATAATGCCGTCCTACCAGATGTTTTCGGAAGAAATGGGTTACCGGGCAAACTCCTTCAACATCGCACAAAGCGGCTGGCAATACCTTGGACTCTCCGTGGGTTACACAGCGGCCCTGACCATACTTTGTTATCTATTGTCCATATGCCTTATACGCAGGAAAAGGCTCATCTAAAACTTACCTCTTCTCTGGCTTTTTACGCACCCGCGTCCTTACCGAACAAACTCCGAGACGCGTACAAAGGCAAAGTCCTCGTCGTCTTTCAGTTCAAGGGCAACTTCTTTCAGGACTTCAATTGTCTCCGGGTAGGGATGGCCTATGGCAACGGCGTAACCGTTTTTTCTTGCTACGGCTATTGCCGCCTTGAACTGACCTCTTATATAATCAAGGTCGCGTTCGTTATCAAGGAACACATCCCGTCCGACTGTTTTAAGCCCGAGCTCGCGCGCGACTTTCAAGCCCACAGACCGGCCGGAGGTCTTACTGTCTACGAAAAAATACCCTGCCTCGCCAATTGCCGCGAGCGCTACTTTCATATGCCTCTCGCTCTCGGTAAACCTTGAGCCCATGTGGTTATTAACGCCGCTCAAGAACGGGATGCTTGCCAGATCCTTAGTGACAAGGGCGCTGATCTGCTCATCCGTCATGGACAATAAAAGTGCGCCCTGCCCGGGACTGTGTTGTTTTGAATTCTTTGGCTCCATCGGCAGGTGCAGGATGACTTCGAGTCCTGCCTGGTGCGCCCTCTCGGCAGTCGCCCTTGAGTGCTTCAAATAGGGAAGTACGGCAACCGTTACGGGTTCGCCAACATCAATAAGACGACCCAGCTTGTTCATGTTCGCCCCCATGTCGTCAATCAACACGGCAAGGCGGGCCGACGCTACTTTTACGGGCACAGAGGGAGGAGCGGGAGGTGTCACCGGAGCAGGCACTGAAACCCGAACTGGCGGCGGAGTTTGCCTCGGCGCGTACTTTTGAAAAAGCAGTACGGAAGCTACACCAAGGATAAAAAACAAAATAAGGAGAGCGATAAAGTTACTTCGCTCTCCTTGTTTTTTCTTGCGTCTTTTTTTTGCCATTTTATTTCAAATCTATAACAGATAATTTTTCCTGAAAACTAACGAAGAAAACTCGCATCAACTCCTCGCTATTTACCGTGCGCAGCACCTTTTGCGCTTATATGGTAAAAGAAGACTTAAAATCAACGCCTCGCTACCAGCCCCGTGCGCATTAAACAGCCTCTTTATCCTGCATGGTTTCCTGGAAGATATACCAGCTTTTAAGGTAATTAAGCGCCCTTTTAAGCTGAACGTCTTCCTTATCTCCCTTTCTCCTGACTATCTTATCTTCCGTGATCCTTATCTTCTTTTTCATAACTTCTTTTTTGTCTTTATCAACCTTATCGCCGTTACCGTTTTTATCCTGTTTAAGGTGTCCTTTAAGGTCTTTTTCCTTAAGCGCTCCCTTGCGCACCGAGCCTACGATAATATCGGGTATAATACCTTCGGCCTGAATGGACTTACCCGACGGCGTATAATACTTCGAGGTTGTAATCCTAACGGCTGAGCCGTCAAACAGAGGGATTATGGTCTGCACGGAGCCCTTGCCAAACGTCGGTGTTCCGAGTATAACCGCTCTCTTATGGTCCTGCAGAGCGCCGGATACGATCTCGGATGCGCTTGCGCTGCCGCCGTTGACCATTACGACTATCGGATAATCAGGGTGTGTACCCGCCACATCCGCGGAGTACTCAAGGTTTTGCCCTTGCGCCCTGCCTTTTGTCGAGACAATAACGCCATGACTAAGGAATTTATCCGACACCTCCACGGCCTGAAACAGCAGCCCTCCGGGGTTATTCCTTAAATCAAGCACAAGCCCCTTTAACTCGCCATCGCGCGAACCAAGCTTGTTAAGGGCCTTTTCAAGGTCCTTGGAAGTCTTCTCCTGGAACTGGGTAATACGGATGTAACCGAACTCATCTTCTAACATCTTCGACTTCACACTCTTTATCTTTATCTTGGCCCTTACTATCACAAATTCCTTTGGCTCCTTAAAGCCCTTTCTCATTATCCACAGGGAAACAGGCTCGCCCTTGGGTCCCCTTATAAGCTTGACCGCGTCGTTGATGGACATCTGTTTTGTGGACTGGTCATCGATTTTAACGATTATATCCCTCGCCTCAACACCGACTTCATAAGCAGGAGAACCGTCCATAGGGGATATAACGGTCAGATGGCCTTTCCTGACACCAAGCTCTATACCAACACCCGTTAGTTCGCCTTTGGTCTCAACCTGCATTTCCTTAAAATCTTCAGGAGTAAGAAAAGAGGAATGAGGGTCAAGGTCTCTGAGCATGCCGTTTACCGCGCTGTAGACAAGGTTTTCAAGCTCCACATCGTCTGTGTACTGCTCCTGAACTATCCTTGTAACGTCCGTAAACACCCTGAGTCTTTCGTATTCTTCAGAGGCAACGGCATTAACCCTCTGGCTTACCCCCCAAAGCGGCACTGCAAAAAATGCCAGCAACATAATACCCGCAACAGTCCACCATAAATTGGAAGTCTTACTTGTCCTCTCGCGCATGTCTTAACTTTCCTCCTGCTTACTCTTTATTTAAACCCACATGGTGGGCTTGAACCCGCCGTACGGGGTTTAATTCTCCGTCAAAATTACTTTTGATAACCGGTTGCTTGCAGCCCGATTGTTCACTTGACTGCTCATCTTATATAATAACCTCATAACAGGAAATAAGCAAAACTTATTTCCTGCTAAATAGTTTAAAACACCGGCAGCAAAAAAAACACCCGGTCAACAACGGCCCAACTCACCTCTTTGCAAGCCACTTTTTGGGGTCCCTTGGCGTACCTTTCTTGAGTATCTCGAACTAGAGCCCTGTCACCGCGTCGGGCCCCGAGTCCCCGCC
>CBDUXY010000043.1:0-16488 GCA_965371305.1 uncultured bacterium | reverse complement strand
GGATTATAAAGAATATCAGAAACGAACAGGAATGTTTTTACCGAGGATTAGACATGGCTGACGGAATACCAATAATACAAGGGCGCGACCCGTTAGGCGGGCTAAGGCAGTTTTTCGGCAATTTGGTTGGTGGTACAGTACAAAATGTGCAGAACCAACAACTTGCAAAACAGTTAGGAGTATTGTTTCCCGGCCAGAATCTTCAGGGCATCACTGACCCACGGGCATTGCAGGCGGCTGTAAATCTGGGAACGCAGCGACAAGCACAGCAGGCGGCTTTGGGTTTGCAAGCGGCAAAACCTGTTACGCCTGAAAGCGAATCTCAATTCACTGCTTTTTTAGGCAGGAAGATTGCTGCTGGTACGGCCTCGCCACAGGAGGAAACTTTATTTGAACAATTAACAAAAGTTCCAGAAGGTACACAGATATTCACCGGAGCAATAGGACCATCGACAAAGGCAAAATTAGAACAGGATATTATCGGATTAGATGATACAATAGCTACGTTAGAAGATATAGGAAATAGTTTTGAGACAGAATTTCAAACCTTTTTTGGCAAAGGCAGAGCAGGTCTTGCGGCGAAATTAGAAAAGTTCAATGTGCCACCAGCTAAAACAGAGGCGGCAATATCGAGAGTAGCTGACTTTTTTGGTTTTGATGTAAAAGCTGACCCAACCTTTTTGAATCGTCTTACGGCTTTCCAAACGACTGCTTATGCCAGATTAAATGCTGCTATAAAGGAAATAACTGGTGTTGCAGTAAGGCCGGAAGAAAGGCCCCGCATAGCAAAGCAAACAGTTGACCCCGCAGAGGATTCTCCAACCCAATTTATCTCCAAGCGAAATAAAGCAATGGAAATAGCACAGCAAATGAAGAAAAGAAGATTGCTTGTTTTGGCACGAGGGCAACTGCCAACAAAAGCTAATTTGTCTAAAATATCATTATTTGAAGTAGATAGATTATTCGAAAGAGAAGTTGGTTCTCAACAGATTGCTCCAGAAACACAAGGCCCTAAACCAATACAACAAATGAACGAAACAGAAATAGACAAAGAAATAGCTGAGTTAGAAGCTTTGTTAAATATAGCAGAACCTACGCCTCAAATACAAATAGGTGGTGGTGGGATAAGGTTTTAAGATATGGCATTAACCCCAGAACAACAAAATAGATTAAACCAGCTAAGAGTACAAAGACAAGAAATTCAACAGAATGTATTTCAACAGAATACTATAGATGCTAATTTGATAGGCAAATTAGGCGGGCGATTGTCTACTTTTGAACAATTAGGTATCCAAAAGGGTCAACCAAGAACGGGTACTGCCTTGCAACTATTACAGCCTGACCCCCGTTTTATGACACCAAGACAAAGACTGGGAGAACTCAATCGCCGCAAAGCCGAACTTGAATTACTAAGACGGGGTAAGACACCAGAGCAACTTCAATTTGTTCTTGATGTGAATAAAAGATTGGAAGCTCCGCCAACATTAGGTAGAACAGCAGGCGGTATTGCTGGGGCACTTGCAGTCCCGGCCGCAATAAATCTAATTCCCGGATTTGCTACTTTACCCGAAGAGGTTATAACGATACCAATGGCACTCGTTAAGGCAGCAAAAACTATAGCTCCTATTGTTGGTGCGGGATTAGGTGGTGGGTTAGGGGAAATGGCCCAAACAAAAATAGAAGAGGGTCGATGGCTAAGAAAGCAGGAATTTCTGGTAGCTTTTGGAAAAGAAGCTGCCTTTGAAGCAGGTGGCAGGGCAGTAGTAAGAAGTTTCAAGTTTGCGTTTTCCCCTTTTATTAAACAAACAATACCAGAGGCGGCGGATGTAATACAGGAATTTGCCAGGGTCGGTGGTGTTTTACCGCCTACCCAATTAGATAGAAGATTTTCACTGAGTGTGGCTGAAGAAATAGCAAGAGGAGGATTTGGGGGAAAACAAATATTTGCTGATTTAGGTGAAAAAAGTGGCCGGGCCTTTGCGGTTTATTCCGACCAATTACTTGATAGAATGGCCGGGGGTGTAGCAAGGCTTGGCAATGAACAGCTTGGCCAAGAATTTGCAGAGGGAATTACAAGGCCAAGAGGTAAAGTTTTTCAAATGCTGGATGACTTATTTAATCCTCTTTATAAACAAATTGACGAATTATCAAAAGGAGCAAGATTTTCTACTGCCCCTTTGAAAAAATTTGCGCAAAAAGAATTATCAAAGGATACTTCGCTAAACAAATTAATTCTATCCCCACAAGGGCGTGCAAAGTTCTTGAAAATCGTTGACCTTCCTGGTGATATTAGCGCTGGCCAAGTAAGAGATTTACGTTCTTCTTTTCTAAGGGATGTTCGCAAATTAGCAAGAGATGTAAACAAAGACGAGGGTTTGATAAAACAAGTTGCATCTATAACAGATGATATATTATTTGATACAAATGCCGTAAAAGGCTTAACACCAGAGGCAGATAATTTGTTGCGGAATACTAATCGTTTATATCGAAATGCTCAGATAGGATTAAAAGAAACTTTCCCTGAACAATTAGGCAAAAGACTTGTTAAAAATCCTTCTTCTGTAACTAAAGAGTTATTTCAAAATCCAAAAGCAATTCGTAATCTTCGCTTGTCTTTAACGGAGCCTATAAGTGGTCGTCCAAGCAAAGAAGGTGCAAGGCAATGGCTGCAATTAAGAACAGCGTGGTTTGCTGATGCCGTTGAAAATGCAACGAGAGGCGATGTAATAAAGCCCACCATTTTTGAATCTTCTCTACGTAGAATGGGTAAGGCCGCTGTAAAAGAAATGACTCCCGATGCTAATGGAAAAAAGCAATTACAAACTATCAGGAATTTGTTAAAAGTTATGAGCAAAAAGCCTGAAGGCGGGGCGTCTTTGTTTATTCGTGGAGGGCAAGTTGGTGGACTATTTATGATATACAACGGAACCAAAGAAGGAGACTGGTTGCAAGTATCAACAGGAGGCGCTTTGGTATCCGGGCCATTCTTCTTTGCCAAGATGGCCGCACATCCTTTAGGTTCAAGACTTATAGCATCTGGTATCAAATTAAAGCCTGGTTCAACTTCTCTTGTGCCTATAACGGCAAGATTAGTAAATTTGGCACGTCAATTAGATAGAAAAGCCTTACAGGCACAACTTGCCAAACAAAGACGGAAAAAGGTGCTAAGGCCGACGAGGCCATTCGTAGCTCCTCGTCTCCCTTGATTAGAGGATTTTAATATGGCAAAGAGCAGCAACGGCAGAAAATTCTGGATATGGATATTAGTAACAGGTGGTAGTATATTGGCCACTATCTGTATAGCCTGGGCGACCCTATCGGCTGAGGTTGAGCATCAGGGTACTATACACACAGTAGCTATAAAATCTGTTAAGACAGAGGGCTGCTTACCTGCGCGTCAGAATAAAACCACTATAGAAGTTCTCAAGGAGGGCCAAAAAACCATGAATACTAAACTTGATAAAATAGATAGCAAAATGGATGAACTCCTTAAAAGATAAAACTAATAAAGAATTATGTGATTTAGAATTGGATATTACCAATGAATTTGTAGAGCGATTTATGAAAGACCCGCGAAATCACGCAGACGAATATATAGCAATAAAAGATGTTGAACTGGCTGTCGGTGCGCTGCGTAGCGTGCTTGAGCAGTCCGGCAAAATAGGAGATTAGTTATGGATAAGTGGTTAGAGTTAATCAAGGGCAAAAAGACTTTCATTATTGCCATAGTTACAGCGGTACTTGGTACTTTACAGGCTCTGGGCATTTTTGCCGTTCCAGAATATGCCTGGCCGATAATTGCTGCCGCAGGTCTTGCCACATTACGCCTTGGCGTGAACAAAGTAGCCGAAGGGGTTAAGCCTAAATGAAAGAAATTATCGCTGCGATAGTGATATTAGGCTCAATATTCTTGGTGCTGTTCAAGAAATTATGGAGTTCAGATGCAGAAGTACGGGAACTCAAAAAGAGGTTGCGGATGGTTCGTAAATATATGCGCCTTGCCGTTACTGAAAATAGGTCTGATGATTGGAGTGTGTTTAATAGCGAGCGGATGCAACTTCTCAAAAAACTCCGTGACCTACGTTGACGATTCAGACCGAATAGTTCATTTAGAGCCTAATCAGCCTGCCCCTTTTGACGGTGTACTTATCACGGCAGGTAGATTCGAGGAACTACTGGACTACGAGGATAAAGTCTTATCGGGAGATTGCAGATAGCTCGACAAACCTAAAAGATGATAAAGCTCGAAGCTAATTCTTCATCTCCTTCGGCCCCGCTTGGCTTCGGCTGGGCGGGGTTTTTATTATTTAACCAATTCTATTCCTTTTTCTTAATCTCATCACACCAATCGTTTTTTTTGTTTCGGGCCATCCAAACTCTTTTACTGGCCGAAACCAAATAAAACTCCCAGCCGGGGCAAGGAGTAACTCTGGTGCATATTTTCTGCATTGCCCTAATATTTCTTTGTTAGAATATTTCATCCAATGGATGCAATTTTCACAATTATATAGATTCATTTCACATCTCCTAATATCTCAAAAGTAAAGCCATAAACTACGCTGCGATATGGAAACTGTCTTATCAGATTTTCGTCCCGGTTCTCGATAAAGACTTTTTTGCCTTTTACGACTATCTTACACCATTTAGTTTTCTTAACTTCTCTGGATAGAACTTCCCATTCATTTACATCAGTGCAGATACACGGACAGTCACGAGCTATCTTCTTATGGCCTACAGTACCTTCAGGATAGCCTGCGAGCAGGGCGTTGAACTTATCTCCTTCTTTAGGTAGTATCATTTCTGCTGGCTCTCTATTTTTTTAAGGACATTGAAACACCATTCCCTGCTCATAGAATCAGCAATTTCCAAGTGCCTCCTTGATTTTGCCACAAACTTCGCCATGTCCTTAGCCTTTGGCTCGGCCTTCTGCTGGCTCTCGATGATGTCGGCGGCTCTATTTAAAACTTCCCCTATTTCGCAAAATGCGATTGCTACTTCTTCATCATACTCGCCTTGAAAGTCTGCTGGATAAATCGTGCAAAATAATTGGTCGTCAGCAACAAATACTTTCATTTCTTCGTCTTCACATCGATAATATGGTTTTTCTCCTACATTGTTTGTAAAGCAAAGCCTCATTTTTCTCATCTTTGCCACAAACTCCGCCACGTCCTTAGTCGGGCAGTCGGGGCAGTTACCAGAGCCACCACAAAAATCACAATTTTTCTCAAACTCCGCATTTGTTTGAATGTCCATCTGTGTAAATATACGTTTTCCATCACAATTTTTGCATATTCCGCTTCCCCCGCACGTTGCACAGAGTCCGCACACAGGACAAGGCGTATCTTTTACCCATTTCATTCTTACTTCATGTGGAGGACACATTGAAGCCCTTGGATGGAACTCTCCACAAGGACACCAAGGCTTGCCAGTGTCCTCACAAGATGAGCATACTGGCTTCTCTGTAAAAGCGGAGCAAATCCTTTCCGAATCATTGCAAGCAGGATTATCTATTTTGCAGTCTTCGCAAGTTATACGTACTACATGGTTACACTTATGGTATGGACAAAGGTATATCCCCGCACGGCCATCCCAATACATCGACTGTTTTCGTTTGCATTTGGGACAATCTATATCTGGCATATTAAGAACAAATTTCTTATCGCATTTAGGCTTCTCTTGCTTGAAACGAGCTTTGTCTATTTTATCAATAACGCCAGCCAAACTATATTCGCCTCCTCCATTATGTATTGAGACTAACTCATCCCTGATGTCGCATAGTTGTTTTTTAGTTACGAAGCAGGGTTTCTCTTTGAGCAGGGCGAGGAGTTGGTTGATTTTGTCTTCTGTTTCACGCAGATTATATTCATATCCTTCACCAAGCTCCGCCAATGAAACATCGCACTTTATTTCTTCCAGCAACTTTTTCATCTTCGCTTCATTTTGCATCGCTTATTCCTTTCATGGCTATCTTTCTTCGCTTTCTGATTCTGCTATTATCATCCCAATATATGACCAACCTATAATAATCATTATAAATGAAATTCCTATCAAGACTGCCATCATACACCGCCTTTCATGGCTGGTTTTAGTTCTAATTCACCATAAATCTGCTGGGTTGATGTCCACCTTTGTTTACCACAATACTTACATTCGATTAGCCTTTTTGGTGGAGTTCCCCATTTATATTTGCTTTTCTTTACGAGCCAATAATCATTTGCACACCGAGATTGCTCAACACGGTTTCCCTCTGGATAGTCTGGCAATACTTTCCTGTGAATTTCTTCGGTATGTTCACAAAATGGTAATCCTTCATGTGGCATCCTACTCACCGCCTTTCGGTTGCTCCTGTAATTGCCTAAATTCTATTATCCAAACCCAACAATTCGTATCCCAGCCATAGCCACGCTTGGCGTTTATGGAGTCCCAAAGATTTGCAAAAAGCTCATAAGGCGAACAGGGCAACAAGTCTTTGTCAATTCCTTCCGCCACAGCATCGCTTTCGCTTATATCCTGCGCCCTCTCTACCCTTACCCCTGTTATCTCAAGCCAGATGCGGGCAAGGGATTTATACATGAAACGGCCAGAAGTTGCTCTTAACGGGAATTTGCGATTTTTAATTAAATCGTATTCTCGTAGATATACTTCCGTCCAAAATTCTTTATTATCAGCAAGGTATTTGCCTCCAACGCAATTTCTTCTAAATGTATAATCTTCTATTTGAAAACTCTCCCTCACCCACAGCCTGTCGCCGACTTTGCCGTAGGGACAATATTCAAAAATCTTTGAATTTTTTACTCCTACGTAGCCATAATCTTCATCGTAAAGTGCGTCTTGGCCCAAATATTCTCTATATTCAGGTTGTGGCTTAACAACTCTTCTGGTTTGAGATTTTATACCTGCAAGTATCCGCCGAACATTCTCGCCAGTACAGATTAAACCTGTTTCTTTTTGTGTGGGCATAATCATTTAACCTTTCTCAACGGCTTGCCGTGCAAGCTCAACCGTGGTTGTTTCGCATTCGTCCAGAAGCCAGAAGATTGTCAATTCCCAAGTCGTCAATAATAAGAACTATTTGTTCTAAAAGACTTTCAAGCTCTTCCTTGCTCGCCATGCTTGACCTCCTGTTGCTCAATTGTCTTATTTAAATCGTTAATTATCATAGCCGTCCTCTCAATAACCTTTTCGTTATTCAACATTGCTTGTGCTAATTTCCCATGCTTTTGTTCCCATTGCTTGAGAGCATATTCTTGTGTTTCAGTCTCAGGTTGAATTACTAACTGACCGTTGCTCTTTATCCATGCTTTCATTTACTCATCCCCTTAGCCTGAATCGCTGCCAGTATCCAGTGGATGGGCTTAGAAATATGACATATCCAGAACGCACCTTCACGCAAACCATCACCGTCATAGCCTTCTTCTCCTGCTATACGCACCTTGTTTAGTAATACTTGAAAGTCCCAGCCTTGCCTTGTAGCCTCATCCCGCAGGCGGAAGGCAAGGTCGGCGAGAGATATATGGCCACAAAGATAGTCTTGCCAATGGTCGGCGAAGAAAGTCCGCCCTTGAGAATAGCGTTTTAACCAATTTCGTTGCTCATCCTCTGGCATCTCCAGCACTTCTCTAATCTGCTCATCGGTCATGGGTTAGGCTCCTTGATTTGTGAACTTCTTATGATTTTTAACAAATCCTGACAATGTTCAATTCTTCTATTAGCACTGTCAATCCGGTTTTTATATTTACTAATAAGAGCATTTATTGCTTCTTTGGCTGTGCGGAAAATCGGGTCGTACTTTTTACTATGACGCCTACGGTATTCCAAACATGGACATCCTCTTTCTGTGGTAACAGTTTTTTCTGTTTCCTTAGCTATGAGATATTTGCCGATTTCCAAGCCACTCAGGTCTACTTCTGCTCCATATATGTAGTTACTCATATCTTCTCCTTTTCTGGCAGCGGGGCTAATTTCTTCCCCAATTACTACCAAGTGTTTTGCGGAGTTTTTTGGCCTTAACAACTCTTTCTTTCCATCGAACAACTTTGTCTTCGCAAGCTGCAACTAAATTATCAACAGCAGAAGCAAAGCCATAAACGTGAATATGGTTGTTAATACTACTCATCAATGAATAATCGCGGCAAATTTCATCTTCTGTTTTTTTCTTTGCCATTCTTTTGCTCCTTTCTGGCCGCTATCGGGCCTTTCATAAACCTAAAGCTTTTCTATTCTTGTTACGTGCATCGTTTATATTCACAACTTTGCAGTCTGGTGTTTTGAGTAAGCCTTTTGCCATGTCTGTTATTTCTTGCGGGGCCTGTGGCGGAGCAGGTTTGTGGTCATGGCAATAGTAATAAGTATGACCGTCTCTGTCTTTGCCCTTTGGATATACGCCAGCTTTTTTGCAATTTGAATGTGCGCATTGATGATTTCGGTCTTGCTCTACGTTAAACTTATGATGTGTCCACATACTTTGTTTCCAGCTCCTTACGGGTTTGCCATTAGCCTTTATCCAATCGCCGTCATTCCAGTAATCCCAAAGCCAGTCAGCGTCTACCAAAAGGTTCCTTAGCTTGGCAAAATCTATCATCTCTTGCTTCATAGGTGGCTCAAACTTTTTCATTCATATCATCCCTGCCACAGTGCCAGTTGGCCTGATAGATGCTCCGTAATGTCTTTGTCTTTCTGGCTCCATTCCAACAGGAGCCTTACATTCCAGTTTATTGCCGGAACGCCTGCCAGCCAGTACGAGTCTTTGAAAACATCGCGGGCGGCTCTGTCTATTTCCGGCTCTCCGGTGGATTCGAGCAGGACTTTTATGCCGTAGAATTTTATGCCGGTGTTTATGATTCTATTATTCACGGGGTTCCTTTAGGGCATCTGAAACTATCTTCTTGACGCCATCCAATACATGGCGCATCGCATCGGCTGAGATTGCATCCAGCGTCATGCCAGCGGCTTTCAAGACCTGGGCGACTTTTTTCAAGTCAGGTTTTGGAAAGGCTGTTAATGGATATGCTTCTGACCATATTT
Source organism: uncultured bacterium (assembly GCA_965371305.1). Classification (GTDB taxonomy): domain Bacteria; phylum Desulfobacterota; class GWC2-55-46; order GWC2-55-46; family DRQE01; genus CBDUXY01. The sequence goes on along the minus strand of CBDUXY010000043.1, from coordinate 7,464 downwards.
GGATGCGCTCCAACGCCTTCCGCAGCTTCCCTACCTCGGTTTGGAGGGCATGGCCCTTGCAATCTGCAAAAACACACTTGTTCATTCTTTCTTCTGCTTTACTCATACTCATTTCTCCTTTAAGCCTTCGTCAATCAGAATGATGGTTGCTTCTTGGCCCATGCTTTCAAGAGAAAACTTAAACCTGCGAAGCACATTTAATTTCTCTTCCTGGAGCAAGCCGTTTTCATGTCTCAATTCTATGTTATCGCCTTGTAGTTTCTCTTCCCGCTCCAGGGCTGCGTCCAGCTTGGCTTCTAACTCTCTTGCGTATTTCTCGTTCATGCTCTAAGTCCTCGTATTTAATAGTATATATACTCTTAAATATCATCTAATCCCAAACTTCTTTAATAGTGGATTAGCAAAAACAATTCTCTCTACATATTTACTGGCGTTCTGCCTGAGCCGTATCTTGTTTGCACTGCGTGTGTTCTCCGGGCCGAATATTATTAGGGCAATTTTAACTTCTGGGAAATCAGCTTTGAGCAAGCGAAACCGCAAAATATCAACTTGGCGCAAAGAGGTTTTGACTTCGTGGTAATTTTCTTCACCATCTTCCTTGATAAGAAAGTCCGGGGTATATTGCTTGCGTGTTCGCCATCTTTCGCCAAATTCAAACTTCCTCGGTTCGTATTCCCAGCTATCTATCGCGCCTAATTTCAAAAGGCTTTCCAGATAACAAGCCCATCTTTTCTCGACTTGTGATTTGAATTTGAATGTTCGGCCACCAATAATAATTTCTTCAGGCTTGTTCCGCCATTGATAATGAATAGTTCTATCTTGCATAATTGACCCGTGCAAATTCTCCGTATATTTCCTTTGCTTTTTTATTATATGCTTTGGCTGCGTCCTCAAAAGCGGCAGCCGGTCGCAACGAGCCAACCGCCAGTTGCGCTTGCCGCTACAACTGGGCCATGTATTGTCCATGTTATATGCTTCATTGCGTCCTTACGTGGCACTGCCACTATCTATTTGTCGAAATAGTCTGCGAGTACACCGATTTTGCGGTAGCCATAGCTAACAAAATCTTTTTGATTAACGGCAAGAGTTTCTGTGCCATCCTCAATGCTAATACTCTTTATGTCATTAGTGACTCGTTCTTTGAAAATTATCCTTGTTTGCCGTAGGTCATTTTTAATCACATCCCCCGCCTGAAATATGTACTTTTCGGGGTGTCTCTTGGTATATTCCTCAACCGCTACGTCTACTGTTTCCTGGCTTACTTCATTGCCATTGCTTAGTTTTATCATTTACTCATTCCTTTCTGCGTTTCCGCGTCCTTCAACTGGCCTTTATGTACTGTCTAAATGTTTGTAAACACTTTGTTGTCCATTGAGCCTTGCTTTTGTGGCTTCCATGATTGCAAGCATGGCTTTCCATTTAATCTCAAGTGATTTAACCTTAAATAGTTGTTCACTGCACATACCCTTAGCCCTTTTTTCTCGGACTGTTACAGGAACGTCTTGATGTTCCAGTTCGACAATAGCAAGCTCTATGGCTTTGTCGTATTCAGCTAATGCAGTTGCCAACTCTTCGGAAGCAGCGAACTTGGCGATTCCTTCGGCTTTCTTGCCTATACTCTCTGTTAAAGCGTCTATCTTTTTTGCTACTGATAATGGTTCCGGTATCATAATTCACCTTAACTTGCTTTGTGTAGTTTCTTGTGGCATATCTGGCAACCCCATATTACAATTAGCGGATGTCAATTAAAAACCATTTCAGAACGGTATATCGTCTGGATTAACGGCCGCTTCTGGCACAACTTGCCCCGTCATTACATACTTGACCCACTTCTCTACATATTCATAATCAGGGACACTCCCGGCCGACATAATAGCACACACTATCCCATGTCTTACCTTGCCCTCTGCGATAGCGTCCCAATCGGGCTGTCCGTTCTGCTTATTGCGGGCACTCGGCGTTTGTGGCAAGGCTGAGGCTGCCTGTTGGGCCTGCAAGGGCGCTGGTTGTTCATATATAGCGTTTGGTGATGTAGGTTGATTCACTGGTGCCTGCGGCATCTTATCGAGACAATAACCGACTATCACTTGCTTTTGACCGCCTTGATACCATTTTAATCGCCACCTTGCTCTAATGCCGACCATGTTTGAAGTCATAAGTCCTTTCTCATATTTAGTTTGGACGATAACCTCAGAGGATACACCTTGGTCGTCTTTAAGCTGGACAGGTTGCTTGAAACCGTACTGGTCTGTTGAGTATTGGCCTACAACCGTTAATGTTGCTGATACGGGATTCGCATCAGGAGTCCACTGTTTTTCAGGTAATTGGCATACTTCTTGTAAAAACATCTTTAATCTCCTTTTCAGATATTCCTGCTTCTATCATTCTTTCGCCTAACGCCTTACGCTGGCACAGGCTGTTATCTGTTGCTATTATTACACGCTGAGCGCCTGCAAGGAACTGGTGCCGTTCCTCTGGCGTTGCTTGCTCAATTAACTCATTCAAACGGCCCTGGTTCATATTGTAGTCCTAATTCTTTATCAATTTGTTGTTGTACTCGCCAATCAGAATAACATTCATGGCAAGTATGCTGGTTAATCCCTATCAATTCTGTACCTTTTTTGGGGCCGATTATAAATTCATCGTTAGCCTTGTAATCAACGATTTGCCGGCCACAACAATCACAAATAAGCCTTTTTCTTTCATCTATCATTGCTTGGATGCTGGCTATGTTCATATTGTTTTTTGAGAACATCTTTGTCTAATTCTCCGATTTTACCTGTGATGATATTTTTACTTCCACAATTCCTGCAAATTGAATTGTTCGCCACGTAAGTCAATCGTAAATGACCACAACCAAAACAGAAATATTCTGTTGCGGGGCCGGATTTGCCGTTTTCTACTATCGCTATGTTCATTCTAATTCCCTTCCTGTTCATATTTGCTCCTGATGCTCTTGTCTTGCTCGGCTTGGTTCTTGTTGCTGGCTTGGTTCCCATACGAAACGTCTATTCACCATTTTGAGTGGCTTGCGTTCTGCTGGTTTCAAGGCGGGCTTCAGCACTAAAGGCTTAACAGGCTTAGATTTAGGTAGTTTTGCCATAAGCCTATCCCATTTCCTGTCAAATTCTTCGTTTTTTTCCTTTGCTGTTCGATAGTCTGGTACATGTGTATAAGCGTCAATGTATTCGCCCGTAAGCCTCGACATCCTATCAATATATTCATGAGCGCCGTCAAATGCTTCTCTCATGCTTCCGCCTCCAAACCTTTTGTGAACTCAATCACTTTTTTGCATTGCTCAATATTGAACTGGCCTATGTGGGTTTCTTTTTTCGATAGATGAAGATAATTAGCAAGTCTTTGATAGTAACTATTTCTTCTGCGTGGGCCATATTTCCAGAGTTTGTCAAATATTTTGTGTGCTTGTATACGGGCCACGCGTGTATCAAAATCGGCAGGAGAAGCAGTTTTGTCATCAGCCCAATCGACAACACTACAACCGGCTATGCGACAGCTACCGCGTGGCCCGTATTTGGTTTGGCAATATACTAATTCGATAGAATGTGCTGGGCATTTAGGCATCTTCTTTGTCCTCGTTATGGATTGTGCCGATGATTTCCATGTGCCATCTATCGAGAATTTCCCACAAAGGTAAAGTCTGGTGGTATGCTTTCGTGGTTTCAGTTTGGACACACCTGCCCCACCATTGTCCCTGTTCTGCGTCCCAATAAGCGAAGTATTTAATAACACCATCGTATGAACTTAGGGTGTCTGATGCGTATATTTCTTTGCCTTTGCCGTGCTTGTCCTTGAGGCCGGTACTATATTCTATAATTAAATCTGATGTACGTTGCCATTCCGATTCGCCCCAAATTCGCCGATATATATAGCCGTCACCATCAATGCGAAAATCAAAGCCGTGTTCGACATAGGATTCCGTTTTTGTATCCCACGCTCTGAATTTATTTCTCATTTTGGCCTCCAAAACTTCCACCATTTACGTTCGTATTTTTGATAATTATTCATTGTGCAGTTTGACCGGCTATCTTGCCCCCATATCCAACAACTATCTCTCCAGCAATTGTTGGGTTTAGGAATAAACCAAATACAATCTTTGCATCGCTTCACGGTCATTCTCCTATCATCCTGTAACGCCAGTACATGCCTTTGCGCACACAGGATATTTCCTTGCCGTTTTCTCGAAGTTCGTCTACGGCAAAATTGACGGCACAGACAGAGGCATGTCTTTGTATGTTTCGCGTTGTATGCTGCTTGTGGTCTAACAACAACTGGTAGACCCGCTGTAAACGCCTTGAAGTTTTAAGGTTTGCGTAATTTATCATTTTGTTTCTTCTCGATTTCTTCCTGCTCAAGCCATTCTGGGCGATTCTCTTTTACCCATGCCGCAACATCAACTGTTTCACGCTTCACAATTTCACATGCCCAGCTCACATATTCGTCTAACACGGTAGCTGTAAATTTTACAGCAGCCTCTTTCATCTTGTCTGTGCCGCTTGTATAGCTTCCATCCGGGTCGCCATGGTCTTCGTCCAAGCCTTCTAATAATCTATCTAAAACGTCAGTAGCTAAAAATTCCACCCCCGGCAACTCCATACGAGCAAATCCACAAATTTCTAACTTTTCAGGCAGCTTGTCAGTACCGTCCAGTATGCTCTCGATTGCTTCGTCTATGTCTGTGTGGATTAGGCGTTCCTCGTCATCTGAGTCCCAATATTCTATAGTTCTGGTCATTTTGTTTCTCCAGCAAGGGCTTGCTCAGCCTCTTTTAATTTCGTGTTATGCTCGGCTTGGTTCCTTACTCCTTTTGACGGTAGTTCGTAAAAGTATCTTAATAATTCCACCAGCATCTCATATCCCTTGCACGGACAATTTAGTGGTTCTTTTGCCCGCCAATTATCTTCATCTACACAACCATCACAATGCTGGCTGGGGCTTGAATCTCTTTCGTAAACGCATGTTTCGCAAGTATGTTTAGGTTCAATCATGTCTTTTCTCCTGCGTCGGCTTGGTCTGGCAATATTATTGGTTTCCAGTGGGTGACTTGAGAAAGTATTCTAAACTTATTGAACTCAAAATTGTATGACACAGCCGCAACTATCTTATACCCATATCCGTCGTTTCCCCAAGCAAGCACGGAGTACTCGTCTTCTGGCAATCTTTCGCTTACAGGTATCCACGGATTGTACGCCTTGCACCTACGTATGATTTCGTTGGCTTCGTCTTCATCAATCCAATCACCTTCGCCTAATAAGGTTCGTAAATAATCTAACAGTCTTTCCGGCAGTTTCATTGCTTGACCTCCATTTCTTCAATGCCTACCTGCGGGGCAAGCCAGCTAAAAAGGAACCAGAATAGGGTTGTTACGAGCTTCATTCGATACGCTCCTTTACTTTATTTTTTTGAGTAGCTGTAATGTTGACCATGACCATTTGGGCAATAAAATTTGTTTTCACAATTCTTGAGTTCGGTTTGATGTTTTCTCGTTATCCAGAAACTTATTCCACATTCAATACAGCACTCTTCTGCAAGGGTTGTAGCAACTTTGACTAATTTCTTTGCCATTGTTATTCTCCAAGGGCTATTTAATCTCTTCTATTTCACAATCAGCAAAAGCAAAGCTATGACTTACCAGAATATTACTCGCATCCAAAATGCTGTCGAAAACAAATGCCTTTTCTTTTTTTGCCCCAAAACATGGGCCAATCCCTGTATCTCGCTTGTAATAATTTCCATCGGATTTCTTAATCACATACTTCATCACATACTTCTTTGCCATTGCTCAGTCCTCGACTTTCTTCTCTTTCCATTCCTGTAAAGCACCCTCTTTCGTCCAGTTCCAGTCAGTACTTAATCGACATTCTTGGCAACGTACAAGCCACATGCCCGTTATAAAATCATTCTCAAGCTGTATGATTTCGTGTTCGCACTTCTTTGCCATTGCTATCCTCAAGGGGCTACTTCCTGATTCCCTTTGATTGTTCTTTCGCATATTGCTATTGCCCAAGGGATTTTTTCAGCAGACATTACGTCAACGCTTTTGTATATCCTCTTAAACTTCCCCTGTTGGCCTTCATTGAGTTGCGAAAACAAATCCCGCAATATAGGTCGCAAGTGCTTATCGTTTACGTTTTCTGTTATACTTGGCATACGTCATTACTCCTTTCGCTGGGGCTACTCAACAATTTCAAACGTATCAGGGTCTTCTCTGTCTAAACCAGACAAAAGACCGTCCAAATCTTCTAAATTATTACAAAAAATGACCGGCTCACCTTGGTTTACAAATACTTGCAGGTTTTCTATCTCTTCATCGTTTTTTGTCAAGTCTTCAAAATCTTCTACTATTTCCATAGCATAGTATTTGCTACTCATTTTTATTACTCTAAACATAGTTACTCCTTTCGCTGGGCTTTCTGGTCTTTTTCGTCTATGGTTAGTGTCAAATCATTATCAAGGTGCAGAGTGATTTTTTGCACGTCCATCTTCTCCGCCTCATCTTTCACAAGGCTGTCTATGTACTCCAAATGTTCTATTATTTTCGATAGTTTCATACTCATTACTCCTTTCTAATAATGTGCCGCCGGGCAGGAGTGCTTAATCCTGCTTCTCCGCACTTTGGCTTTCGCTACTAATCCGGCGTGTGTAGCCACACCGCCGACGGCACATAGTTCTAATAAGGGGCAGGCAGGATTTTTACCTGCTTCGACCAAGTGTTCGACCGGGCCTGCTTTCATCATTTGTAAGCTACTGCCCCGTAAATGCCAGTAGCAATTTGTGGGCTTTCCTCGATTGCCCACTTCGTGCCGAGGTCGTGCAGAGTTATAGAGCCGAGACTCTCGCTACTGGCATATATTCAAGGGCGTGGGCAGGAAGGGAACTCCCACTTGGATTTTGTTCTCTACAATATCCCGAAAAAAGATACTCAAGGATGCGCTGGCGGTTCATTTCCCGCTGTCCCAGTATAATGTCAACAACAAAGCATTTAGAATGCTATGACATTCCTCTAAGCGTATAATTTAAGCATCTCAGCTTTGGCGTTTTCCCGTTAACGCCGCCACGCCCGTTAGATTCAAGCCAACAAGTCACAGGGGGGATTCGAACCTATTTATCTTTGCCACCAGCAGTTGAAAAACAATGTCCCGGCCTTTGGGTTTCCAGCCCAATGCTCTACCAGCCTGAGCTACCGCGATATTGTTGGCTTAATTTTCAAAACAGGGCTGGGAGCGGAAGGAGAGGAGAACATCAGAGATAGTCCCAGCCCTGAGAATGTGCTATTCACTTGGAAAAGAGCTATGCTTATTTGGGATTTTTAACAATTGCATGGCCCCGGACGATTTCACTATATCTTGGGGCCTCACACAACAGCTTTTTTTTATTTACCGGGACTTTTCCTCCAGGAAAGATTGTGAATACTATTTCACTTGTTCTACCGTCTGTCAGAACGAT
>CBDUXY010000042.1:0-16684 GCA_965371305.1 uncultured bacterium | reverse complement strand
GGACGGGGTCAGCCCGTAGGGTCTGCACGCCAGGGCAGGCCCCGAGTTGGAGGGGACCAGCACGCGGTATAAGGCGGATGCAGGAAACAAACACCCGGCCCCCAACGAGGGGGAGCGGGACCGGGTCGAACGCGGAGGGTCCTGGTATGACTGCACGTTTTACAAGTGCGGCATAAGCGCTCCGTCTTTTAACAGGATATTTTTCAATCCCTTTACCGTAAACGACACGTTCGGGTTCCGGTGCGTACAGGACGCCGATTAATATAACGTGGAGTAAATAAGGTCTCTAATGATCTGACGTGGAGTAATATGTTGAGATGAAGATATTTATGGCAATTTTGGTTTTAATGGTCTTTTTTGCGACCGCGTCGTTTTGTCAGGCAGGTGATGTAATGGACGGCCGGGTACACATCCCGGCAGGTAAGTTCATAATGGGCAGCGACAAGGTCGATACCGAGATGCTTCAGCAGCGTTTTGGCATGAGAAACATACCGTATCAAAACGAACACCCGCAAAGGTCGCTTTATCTCGGTGAATTTTATATAGACAAATTCGAAGTAACTAACAGGCAGTACAAGGAGTACGTAAGATACGCCAGAACCAACGTGCCGATTATGACCTACCTGCGTCTGGTGCCTCGTTCGTGGGAGGAGGGAACTTACGAAAAGGGTAAGGGTGAGAATCCGGTCGTCGAAGTCAACTGGCATAATGCAAAGGCCTATTGCCAGTGGCGCGGCGGTAGGTTGCCGACAGAAGCCGAGTGGGAAAAGGCCGCGCGCGGCACGGACGGGCGCGAGTTCGTATGGGGCGGCGAGTTTGATGATAAAAAGGCAAACACGATGGGTATTAATGGCTCTACCGCGCCTGTTGGAACCTTCAAGGGGGATAAAAGTCCTTATGGCGTATACGATATGACTGGAAACGTCAGCGAATGGGTGGACGACTGGTACGTGAGTTATCCCGGAAACAAGTACCAGAGCAAGGATTATGGCAGTAAGTTCAAAGTAGTCAGGGGCTGGGACTGGGGCGGTATAGGGCACTATATACTTGATCTGTTTTACAGGACTTCGTTCAGAAATTACAAGATGGCCGAGGAGGCGCCGGACTATGTAGGTTTCAGGTGTGCATATTCCGAGTAATTCCAAATAGTTATATTAAAAGTTCTATCCAACCGTCCTTGCGGCCTTCACAGATTACTTAAGCTCAAGATAAAATGCAGCAAATTAATGGTAAATAAGCGTTTTTATTTAAGTGGCTATTTAATTGACGTGTGCCGTTGACATTTTGGCTTTTTTTATGGTATTATTATAATACTATTAAAATGTTTTAATTGTATGAGTTTTGCGGGTGAATCAGGATAATAAATCTGCCTGTTTTTGATGTTTAGGCATCTGAGCAGGGCTGTTAGGAAACCACCGGTTAAATTAAAATCCTGTTACGGTTGTCAGGGTTAACAGGTGTATATTCCCAATTTCATATTTAAGCTATATTTTGTTTATGGTGATGTGGAGTCGGGTTTCATCCTCTTTTCTAACAAATACTGCTATGTAAGTTGAAGTCGCCGGAGATATGTGCAGTAGACAAAGCAAATATATGTAAGAGAGACCAGACATTCATGATTTGAAAATCTACATCGGAGACGCAACGGCCATGAATTTGCATATAACAAAAACCTTAAGGCGCAAGTCGGATTTTACAGGTAGGGGTTTATGCAGGCCGCAAACGTTTGTTCCTTTTAAGTCCAATTCCAGCCCCAATTCTTTTAAGACCAGATCAACTTTAATTGTTCTTCCCGCAATTCGTACACTGTTTCTAATCTCATCGATTATTTTATTCCCTGTTGTTACCTCTGCCGCCGTGATGCCGGCCGTTGAATACAAAGACACGTTTACCCTGGGGCAATCGCCCTTGCGTGTTGCCGTAGACGTTGTAGGTAACGTCTACGTGACCTGTCCGAAACTCTCAGAGGTGCACAAGTACTCGCCTGTCGGGGAGCTCTCGCTTGTTATCCCGGGTGTTGTTGACCCGCTTGGCGTGGCCGTGGATAATGCGGGTAATATTTACGTCGGCAGCAAGGCCGGCAGAAGTGTTGTGGTATATGACCAGGATGGTAAACTTTTAAGAAGGTTGGGCATAGGCGGCGGCGAGTTTACAATGCCGGGCGACATTGCCGTAGACCGTACCTCCGGGCGCGTATACGTAACCGACAGCGAAGAAAATAAAGTCAAGGTCTACGACTCGAGCGGCACATTCGACTTTGAGATCGCAACAGGGCTTCTCTTTCCAACCGGCGTTCATGTAGACAACGCGCTTGACGAACTATACGTTGCCGATTACCTGAGCTATAGAATAAAAATATACGACATGGCAAACGGCGCCCTGTTAAGGTCTTTCGGTCTTACCGGCCAGGGCCCCGGAAAGTTCTTTGCCCTGCAGGGGCTGACAGTGGACTCGTTCGGACGCATCTATGTCGTGGACTCGTATAACGGACTTCAAGTATATTCCGGCACCGGCACGTACCTTGGAAGTATCGGCGGTATAAGGACGACAACCGTTGTTGGCAGGGGCGGGCCGATTACAGGCGACGACCGGGAGAGTACAGGCCCTGGCAAGCTTGACATGCCAATGGACGCAGCCCTTGACGCGTTCGGACGATTGGTTGTCAGCTCCTTGGGCGACGGCTCTGTAAAGATATACGGTATAGACGGAGGCGGCGCCCTACCAGACGACATTGACGGCGATGGACTACCGGACAGCTGGGAGTCTGCAAACGGGCTTGACCCGTATACGGCAGGCGCTTCCAACGACCCTGACTCGGACGGTCTGAATAACCTTGAAGAATACGCAAACAGCACTAATCCGATAAAAGCGGACACCGACGACGACGGTATGCCCGACGGTTTTGAAGTGGCAAATGGTCTTGACCCGCTTTCAAACGACGCCTCACTCGACCCTGACACGGACGCCCTGACCAACCTTGAAGAGTATCAAAACTCAACCGACCCGAACGACCCGGACACGGACGGCGACGGTATGCCTGATGGCTGGGAAGTGGCTGGTGGTCTTGACCCGCTTACCGACGACTCGGCCCTCGACGCAGACTCGGACGGTCTTAGCAACCTTGATGAATACACCAATACGACCGACCCGAACAAAAGTGATACGGACGACGACGGTATGCCCGACGGCTGGGAAGTGGCTGTTGGTCTCGACCCATTAGTTAACGATGCCAATAACGACCCTGACAGCGACGGCTTTACGAACCTTGAAGAGTACCTCCGGGGGCAGACAGACCCGTTCGACGGTTCCGACACCCCGGTGCCTACCGCACTTCATGTGGACGCGACAAACACGACCTCGCCCTGGAGCGGCACGGTGGCAGACCCGTACCAGACCATACAGGACGCAGTGTATTACGCAATCACGGGCGATACGATAAAAGTAGCCCAGGGTACGTACATGGAGAACGTAACGGTCTCGACCTTGAAAAGATTTACCATGGAAGGCGGGTGGAATAGCTCGTTCACGACACGTTCAAGCGACGCCTCCCTGACAGTTATTGACGCAAACACAACAGGACGCGCCTTAACCGTTTCCAGCACATCAGGAATAGTCATCGACATTACGGTCAGTGGTTTTACCATGACCGGCGGGGCTTCAGTGGACAGCGGCGGCGCCGTGCTTTTACACGCAGACGCATCAAGCGCAACTCTTGCCCTTAACTCTAATATACTAACCGGCAACTCGGCACTCTCGGGCGGTGCGGTGAGTGCGACGACTGACGCTGCTTCAGGCGCTGCGACTCTCTCCATGACCAACAACATGGTTTACGCTAATACGGCGCGTGACCAGGGCGGCGGTGTTTATGGCGGCTCTGAGAATTCAGGCACGACGACCCTTAGCCTTACGAACAACACCATATCCGGCAACAACGTGACCGACGATTCTTCCGGCAACCAGGGAGGAGGCGTATACGCGGCCTCTGACACAGGCGGTACGACCGTGGTGACGTTGCTTAACACAATAGTCTGGGGCAACACCTTGAACGGGGCGGAAGACGATATATTCCTTGTAAATTATTCGGGCGCTGCGACCGTGAACGCGTCGTACACCGACATTGGGCTGCTTACGAACAGCGGCGGCACGTATAACGATATTATAGGCAACATAGATACAGACCCATTGTTTGTTGACACATCGTCCGGTGATTATCACCTGACCTCGTCGTCGGTGTTGTTAATAGACACCGGCACTGCAACCGGCGCGCCTGCCGTTGACTTCGAGGGCAACACAAGGCCTGTCGGCGGCGGCATGGATATCGGGGCGGATGAATATGGTGGCTGAAGATAATAAAAACTGGTATTATGTAGGCACGATTTTGGCATGCTGTTTTAAGACAGAGGACGTAATATGACCATTTTCAAAAGAAATAACGGTAATAGGGGTAAGAAGTTAGTCCTTGCCCTGCTACTGTGTATTGTTGCCCTTGGCGCCTACGCCATGGTGGTTTCTTTTGACACTGCCTCTGCCTTCGACCCTCCTCATAATTCTGTAGACCCGTTTATTACCTGTTCGACCTGTCACAGGGCCGACCTTGGCTTTGCCGACATACCAAGCGTTTGCCAGAGCTGTCACGTGAGCGGCGGCCTTGCTACGGACAAACCCATGCCTTCGATCGACATGGCCGAGACCGGCAAGACCGGCATATCTCACAGGTGGGACTCAGAAGGCCTTAAGTACCTGAAAAAGAGACTTATGTACGGCATGACCGGAAGCTACATGGTAAGCGGCCCTTACGCCGGTACGGACGAGTTCAAGCAATACGACATTACCATCCTTGCTGATGATACAACAACCAACGCAGGTGCAGGCGGTTCTGTGCCGTTCTCGTGGTCGTCTTATGTGATAACAGACGGTGCCCGGGGTTTTGAGGCTTCTGGCGTTGATACGGTTGACTTTGACAACTTTTCAACCATGAACGACGGTGTAAAGGTCAAGTTCCTTGACGACGATGCAGACGATGCAACCGCCGCGTTTAAGCAGGGTGCAACGGCCAGGCTTTACGTGCAACTCCTGAACATCCCGTCCGATCCGATGATAGCCCTGCAGATATACGACCTTTACGGCGACGGTAAGGGCAGGATCGTTTGTACTTCGTGCCACAACCAGCATTTTCACCGTAACGACAGCCCGTATCTTAGAATAAACAACGTCAGTAACGCGCTTTGCAAGAACTGCCACTACGACCGCGACTTTACGCCTTACGCCATGGTGCACGGCGAGGCAACATCCGGCACCCAGACGACCGTAACCGACACGGCCCAGAACTGGAGCGAAGATTACACGGGCAAGCAGGTGTACTTCCAGCGCAACTTCGACACCCCGATATATAACGTTACTGTCACCTCCAACAACATCGATACCCTTACCTGGGGCTCGGCCATTGGCGAGAACGTGACCGACGGGGATACATATATATTAATAAACGAGATAGAGACGGGCGGTGTTGCCACAAGCGGCCTGAGCACCAGCCTTAAAGATACGAACAAGACCTGGGGTGTTAACGCGCATGCAGGAAAGAAACTCTACCTGCCCAATTATTTCACGGCCTGGGGCGGAGTGTATATAGACATAGATTCCAACACCAGTGATGAACTTATCTTTACCAGCTATAGCCCCGGGCTTGGTTCTCCCATCGGCGGGGGCGAGCCTTACGCCATAGTCGATGTTATTGACGAGGGTTTTGCCTCGGGCGGAAGCACGACAACGCTTAAAGACGCCACAAGGGACTGGAGCGGTGACAACCACACAGGACTTAAACTCAAGATAAGCACGTACAGCGGTTTTTATCGCACCATTACCACCAATACTACAGACACCCTTGGATGGTCTGCCGGCACGTACGCCTCTATTACGGCGGGCGACGGCTACAAGATAGTCAACCCGTGCAACATTGGTATGCACCCCACGGGCATGACTTTCTCGGAGCAGAATACGGCCGAAAGGTTTGCCGCGTCTGCCGCCATACTGCCTCTTATGCTTGATGATAAGGGCACGCCGTCGGACGAGGCGGACGATACCGTACAGTGCATGACGTGCCATAGTCCGCACTACGCCTTTACCGACGCCACTGTTGGCGGCAAGGCTACGGGTGGTACGGTAGACAGCCTGACCGACGCTTCAGGCTCAGGGTTTGACGCAAGCTACATTGGAAGCCAGATAAGGTTCTTTAACGAGTTCAGGCCGGGCGGGGTAGAGAATCCGCTGTGGCGTAAGAAGCGCATAATCACCGGCTTTACCGCTGATACGGTTTTATGGGATACGAACAACCCGCTTTCAGAGGCCCCGACGGCCAACGACGTGTATGAGATAGTCAACAGTGCCAAACCGGGCGGCGGTTACCTGCTTGATATGCCCAACGACGAGACCATCTGCATGCAGTGCCATTCATACCAGAGCCACTACGGTGATAATGTGGCGGGCCATATAACGAGTTCTCCGTGGGGCCGCCGCATGACGTGCCGCGACTGCCACACCCCGCACAATACAACGAACCGCTTCCTTATTAAGGAGATAATAAACGACCGGGAAGTAAAGCTAAAACCCGGAGACAATTACGTAAACAGCACGGGTACGGGAATATGCCAGGTCTGCCATACCAAGACGGACCACTGGCGTAACGATAATACAGAGCCGATTCCCCATTATACGAACGGTTGTCCCCAGTGCCATAACCATGCGGATTCGGAAGAGGCGTGGAAGCCCAAGTGTGATAAGTGCCACGGTTATCCGCCTGTTCCGCCGGGCACGGTCATCCCTGAAGGCGCACGCTGGCGCGTATCCAAGAACCCGAACTCGGGCGGCGCTCACCTGCCGCACGTTATTGACGCGGGCTTCCGTTGTACATATTGCCACGGACACGAAGGCTTCGGCCCAACCCATAACCAGACGGGTTGTACTAGCTACGACACCTGTACACCTATAAGGTCTAACATCAACTTTAACTTCGACTCGACTGTTACTTTCCCGGGCGGCACGAAGATATATAACATGGGCGCTACTGCTGAGATAAAACAGATAAGTCTTATTGGCGGCGCCACGGTCGGCAACATTACTTCATATAATTACGACGCGGTAACAGGCAACCCGACGGTATTTAGAGAGGACGGCACCGGCACCGAGACGGATTACGACGTTTATAAACTCGTGCCGGTTACCTGTTACGTTGGTTGCCACAACCCGAAGCCTCACTTCCCGGCGCCTGAGAACGGCAACATGCGTAACCACGTTACCTGGACTGATACGACGAGTTCGGCGGCCGAGCTTGACGGGGGTACGGACGACTGGGACAACGCCGTTGACAACGACGGCGACCCGACCACACCTGACATACCTTGCAGGAAGTGTCATGACTGGCAGGCAACCATGGTGTCGCAAAGTACGTACACGACCGACGACGTTACACCTGTTGCCGAGACCTACGTGTCTTCGCATCCGGCAAATCCGCAATACAGGATCGATTGTAGGGTGTGTCATGACCTTACCGAGCACCATGTTATAGGCGGCACGGGCGAGGTGCTCTTAAGCGATAACGACGATGGCGGAGCAACGGTCTACCGCATCTACCATGACGCGGCGCAACTTGACGGCCACGATGTCGAGGATTTTTGCCTTAGCTGCCACGACGGGGACGGCAACCAGCCCTTTATAGGCGGTGGCTCGACCGCCGTGCCTCCAAACATCTTTGGTGTTGCAGGCGGGTTGTGGGCTGACTCGGCGCATAATCTACGGGACGCTGCGTTTAACGGGGGTCGTCCGATAACGTGTCTTGGCGACGGCTCTACGACCGGTTGCCACACGACCCCTCACGGCTCGGTTAACGAGAGGATACTCGCAGGCGCTGCCATTACCAACGGTACAAGCCTTAGAGACATTGAGATAAAAGAGTTTTGTTTCCGTTGCCACACCGGAGGCAAGGTCGTCAACAACTCCATGAGTAAACTTCCGAACGGAACTTTTATGGCAACGAGCATAGAAGAGGCCTTTGCCCTTAGTAACGGCGGCTCGGGCGGTTATGGTAAACATCCGCTTGGTACGACGTTTGACATACCTTTTGCAAGTACTACCGGTTACGGCGGGACTGGAGTTCCAGGGCAAGGTCCTGCTTATACCGGTACTACATACAAGCTTCAATGCACAAGCTGTCATAACCCGCATATTATAACCGGCAGGTACTGGGAGCACGACCAGACGCCATGTTCTCCTGCCAGTTCCAATAACAATGGCTGTACACCTATAACCATACCGGATACGAGTGCTGACCCGGCAAAAAATCCAAGGGCAATGGGTACGATACTCTGGGGCGACGACGCAAGCGAAAAGATGGACGTTTACGCTGCTACTCCTTATAAATCCAGCCCGCCCGAGCCTTATGCGGACGCGGCGGCTTATGAAGCTGCAACCGGCAGAACCTGGCACACGGGTCTGTATATGCCGCCCAATACGGCTGTTGGTGGTTTTGCCGCAAACGTACTCCCGGCTTATCCGAAGTTTTGCTTGACCTGTCACGGGGATAGATTGTGGGACAGGAACCCGCACGGACAGGCAACGGCAGGTACCACAGGGCTGATACCTGGCTTTTCGCCGTCGCCATACAGCCAGGATTGCCCGAACTGGCGTAACTGCGGCAGGGGATATTACTGGGGTTACAGTACCTGTAACATGGGGCTTGGCGATGCAAGTAAAGACACGTGCTGGCCTGTAATATCAAGGTCGCATGGATACCCGGCATTTATTAAAGGTACATACAATATGAAAGACGACCTTGGCCTCAGGAATGCAGGAGTTAACTTTGTTCTTAGTTGTACGGACTGTCACGAGGTGCATGGTTCGACAAAGTTCTACCAGTTAAGACCTATTATCAATACTGACCTTACAGGCGATAATGATATTGAAGTCTCAAATAATTATCAGTGGTGGGGTAGCGTTGGTGGCGGTGAGCAAGGGCTTTGTTATAACTGCCATACCATTAACGTAACCGAGAAAGAGGCTAACTGGCATAATTCGTGTCCCCCCTGACACTATCCGGATAACCCATGCCACGCGGCGCGTGGCTACGACAATTGCAGAGGGGTTTGCCACACAACAAGTGCTACATGGATATCATATATACCAGCAAGTTTTCACTTTAACAGGCGCATGGGTACGACCAACATTGTTCCTCCGAAAGTTGCAGGGCAGATGTTCCATATGAAGTTTGATGGTAACTTGATTGATAGTGATATGTGGAACATGGATGGCATCAGGAGGCTTACGAATTCTCTTACAGGGGCTTTTGTTACAGGAGTGTTTGGCCAGGGGCAGGCAGCGTCGTTTAACGACAGTCCGGTTGAGGTCGGCACAGAGGATTGTACCTGGTCTACTTGTGCCGGCGGCAATTGTTGCGGCGGTTCGAGTAAATCGGGCGGCCCTGCAGGCGGCAATGTGTGGCTGCTCTCCGAGGCCAAATATAACCTGTCGGTAGAGATGTGGATCTATCCGACAAGCGATCCGTCAGACAACATTAACAGGACGCTGCTTGCCAAACATACGTCCAGTACCGGCGGTTATGCTATGCAGTTGAAACGTGTAAACAGCGAGTACAGGGTTAGTATTCAGGCGAACTTCGCATATGGGGGGCCTGATACCGTCAGTGGCGGTACCTGGGATGTGACGGCGAGTTCCTGTAACGGGCTGCGCGGGGCTTACAGTTCGGTTGCTATAGTGCCGAACGTGTGGACGCATGTTGCCGCGTCGTTTGATTATCAGGGGGACAACGCTGACCTGAGCAATTATGATCCGAGTCAGGGCAAGTTCAGGGTATACGTAAACGGCGAGGACGTTACCTGGAGCGACGGGCCGGGCAGCTCGTGTTACACTCAACCGCAAAGCCCTTCCGACACCACGGCGGAAGACCTTGCATACGGTTTTGAATACCAGGAGTGGATGACGCCTCAGAGCGAAGTTGGAATGAGGTACGGCTCATCGAGATGCGGCGGCTGGTGCGGCAACTCGCTCTCTATCGGCGGTTATAACTGGTCGTCAATAGGCAACTTCCAGGGTTATATTGACGAGGTAAAGGTCTGGTACGTTACCAAGGATGCTGACTACTTCGGCTCTGCCATTCCGCCGTTTATAGCCTCGGTTCAGGGGCAAAGCGGGTACGACAAACTCCATGTCCAGTTCAGCGAGCCGGTTTACTCCGGTACAGACGGCACTGGCGCGCTTGGCACGAGTGACCTTTCCCTGTTGAGCGATGGCAGGACGTTTACGATTTCACATAATGAAGGTGATAATTTTGCGATACTTACGCTTGATTCGCCTCTTGATAATGATACGGATTTAAACGTTGATACTCTCGCTGCCGTAAGTGGCCAGATATTCGATTCTTTCGGGCAAATAGCCGCGGACGCTAACAATATAGTTACTATTACTCCTATGCAATCCGTACAGATAACGGGTGTGCAGGGTGTTGAAGCGAGAAATGAATTGTGGGTGACTTTCAGTGGCGGGGCTTATACGGACGTAGGTCTGACTGGCAGCCTGATCGCTAGTGATTTCGACCTGGTCCTGAGTGATAACACAAGGACGATAGATTCAGTATCACACAGTGTGGGAAGTTCGACCGCGACACTTTTCTTAGATAGTAATCTCGATGCAAACGATATTGACGCAATCACCGGAGACGATACACTTGCGGTAGCTCCTGTGGAGGTCTACAGCGCCTATACAAACCCGGTAACAGGAGCGTCAGGCGCGATTGTTGGCATTGAGACGACCGACATTATTGGCGCACCCCAGCCATCAATTACGTCCGTAACAGGGGCTGTTAACTATAATAAGCTTACGGTTGGTTTCTCAGAAGGTGTATATACGACCCTTGGCTTGTCAGGCGCGCTTGTGGCAAGTGATTTCACAATAACGGACGCGGATAATGGCAGAACCATAGATTCTGTTTCTCATGTAGCAGGCTCAAATACGGCTGAATTCACGCTTAGTTCCGCGCTTGACTCAATAACTGACATAAACGTGGATACGATTGAGGCGAAACTTGGTGAAGTATATAACTCAAACGACATACCAATGGATACGACCCCGGTTGTAATAACCGAACTGACAACTCCTATCATATCCACGGCAGAAGGTATTGTTGGTAGCGACCAGGTTAAGGTAACCTTCGTCGCCCCTGCTTATGCTAATGACGACGCAACTGGTGCGCTTGTTGCCGGGGATTTCCTGCACACCGATACAAATGCCGGGTTCGGGGCAGGCTCTATTACAACGGTAAGCCACGGCGCAGGTGACAGTGTTGCTTACCTGACTATGAACACGACGCTGACAGCCGAAGACCTGAACGCCTCAACCGGAGACACCGTGGCTGCCTTTGGCGGCTCTATATTCTTCGCAGACGGCACGCTTGGCGGCACTGTGCCTGTGATGTTCACTGCTCAGGCCGTGCCAACGCTTGTTAGTGTTACCGGTATAACAGGGTACAATAAACTTGAGGCGACTTTCTCCGAAGGCGTGTGGACTGGAGCCGGCATGGTTGGGGGGCTTGTAGCTACAGACTTTGCAATTGTTGATTCGGATAACGGCAGGACTATTAGCAGCGTTTCGCACACGGCAGGCGACGCTGTTGCTATACTCACGCTTAGTTCGGCCATTGACGCTACTGCGGATATTGATACTGATACGGTAAACGCGGTTGCAAGCGGCGTATATAACAATTTGAGCAATATAGTAGGTACTACTGCTGTGACCGTTACAAGGATGCCGGGTGCGTCACTTCAAGGGGCTGAGGGTTTTGTCGGAGGCACGGATCTGTACGTGACGTTCTCCGAGGGTGTTTCATCTGACCAGGTTAACCCTGTTGCTATCACTGCCGGAAGTTTTGTGGTATCAGGCGTCAGCGCCTCTTCCATAACTACAATTGACCATGTCGGTGGTGCAAGGACAGCTATCTTTACCATGAACGCAGCTATGGATGCGGGAGATCCAGGTGTGGCTACTCTTGCCGCAACCGGCGGCAGTGTATGGAACCAGGCCGGTTATCCAATGGGTACAGAGACGCTGACCATGTCGGCTCAGGTGCCGCCGGCAATCGTAGCGGTTGAGGGCGCGGTTGGGCACGATATCCTTAGCGTGCGTTTTGACCAGGTAGTCTACGGCAACACAGGGGGTGACCCGGATGACAATTTGCTTGCCGCTGATTTTAATTTTATAGACGACGACGGCAGGACTATCATAAGTGTTGATCACTCCCCTGGGTTTGAGCAATATAAATCTGCCGAAGACTACGCGTTTGTTAAATTAAGCTCACCTCTTACGGCGCTTGACTTTAATCACGCAGGTACGACTATAGCTCCGACAACTATATATAACTTCCTTGGCGCTCCTGCGGCTACAACTCCATTCCAGATAACAGGCGTGCCTGTTACAACGATTGAGTCTGTAACAGGGGCGGTTGGCTCGGACAAGCTCGAAGTTGTTTTCAAGCACCCTGTTGCAACAAGCCCTGGTATGACAGGCAGCCTGGTTCCGAGTGATTTTATTCTGACCGATACGAACGGGGACAATACAAGGACCATTACAGATGTTACGCACAGGCCGGGCAATTTAACGGCTACCCTTACCATAAGTAAGGCATTGATTGCTGCTGACGTGAACGCTGACACGATTGGCGCGGCTCTGGCTGAAATATATAATAATTTCGATTATCCTGTGCCCACAACGGCAGTGCCGATAACCGTACGTTACGGAGGGCCAAGGATTAAAATCGTTACGGGTAGACCCAGAGAGAAGAGTATTTTGGTAGAGTTTGACGGACCGGTCTATGCAAATGCAAACATGACCGGCGACTTGCAGATAGCTGATTTTACCTATATTGAAGTCAGGTATACGGAAAACGGACTTGTAGGTAATCCTTCTCCAAATACAATTAATAATGTGTGGCATAATGCCGGAGACGACTACGCTGTTCTAACTTTTCAGTATAAACGTTGTCATAAGTACCAGTCAACGGATTGTCCAGGCACTATAAGTACTGCAGATTATTCAGGCGATATTCTTGCCGACAGGATTGCCCCTGCGGCGGATTCCATCTTTAGCGCATCAGGTGCGCCCTCTGATACGTCAAGTAAAATAATGCTTATTGGAACAAGGCCAAATATAGAGTCTATTGAAGGTGTAGTTGGAAGCGACAGGCTCTATATGCAGTTCAATGAACGCGCATGGGGAGACAGGGACGCTTCTGTAAACCCGATTGTCCCTGCTGATTTTTCTTACGTCAGCAATAGCGGCAGGACTATTCTGAACGTTATCCATAACCCAGGCGATGACTTTGCAGTACTTGTTATGAGCGCAGTCACGGTCGAAGGTGACTTCGGGGTGGATTCGTTTGTTCCAACCTCCTGGGTCTCGTTTTTCTCCGGGTATAACTATGGATTCCACAAAGGGGCTTTCAGGTTTAAGTACCTTACACGTGGGCCCAAGCCCTATATCACAAGTGTAACGGGTGTGGCAGGAACGGACCTGTTATCAGTACATTTTTCAGAAGGCGTGGGCGGGCTTAATGGTCCGCTTCAAAAAACTGACTTTGTCCTTACCGTCGGAGACGCTAATAGTAATAACGCAAGGCTTATTTCTTCTGTTGTACAGCATGTCAACGGTGACGATATAGCTATTATCCAGACCGACGCAGCAACGGCCGTAAGCGGAGACCTGAACGAAGATACGATTACGGCTGGAGCCGACTTGAAGAGTTTCACAATGGGCTATCCGCTTGATACCACGCCTGTTACCATAAGCGGGGACGCGACTATTTTATCGGCGGCGGAGGGCTCAACTTCTGTTGCAACTGTACTTGCGCACTTCTCAGGGCCTGTTTATTCAGCTAATGACCGCACAGGGAACCTGGCTGCCTCTGACTTCACTTTAACAGATATTGACGACGGCCTTGGCGGAACCGATGATATTAATCCAAGAACCATAACCGCTGTCACGCACAGCGCGGGAGAGTCAACAGCCTTGCTTACGATAGACGCTGTAATGAAGCCGCTTGACGTTGATAACGACACGCTTGCGCCTGCAAGCGGCGCTATCTTCGATGAACTTGGCCAGGCCCTTGCTGAAACACCGGTTGTTATATCTTCTGTTGAAGGCCCCTATATTACAAGGGTTGAAGGAGCAGTCGGGCAGGATAAGCTGCAGGTAAACTTCTCTGTCGGGGTGTATACCGACACAATTGCAAGTGCGGGAGCAGGAGGCAGGGGCGGGGTCGGGGTAGACGACTTTGTTTTAACAGATAGCGACAATAGTAGAACCATTACAAATGTAGAACATTACAAGGGCAGCGCCGCCGCCATCCTGACGCTTAGTTCCGCCCTTGACAGGGACTCGGACGTGGGGGTGGACATGCTTGCTGCCAGGCCCTCTGAGATATTTGCCGCCTCTGACGACGCCATGAGGACAACACCGGTAGTTATTATTGGCAACGGTTGTCCTCCGGCAGGATTCAGGCTTGATTTTAATGAAGCGGCTGGCAGTGCTACCGTTACCGACACAACAGGGTTGGTAGTGGGAGATGTGTTTGATCCTGTCTACAGTATTAAGGGCGATGGTTACTTTACCGGCGACCCGGCGCAGCAGGTTCAAACGTTTATAGATTTTTCAAGGAATAATTATTGCTTTAAGACACCGAGGGCTTATACAATTGAGACCAAGGTCTATTTTGCCGACGTTGAAATCGACTACGGCGACGTGTATCCGTTAAACGGCATAGACGACGATTATGACGCAGGTGATGGTTTCTCACGCTTGCCGGAATTTGATCCAACGACACCGGATGGCAAGAACGTTACTAATGTTACTTTGTTCCACAGGCATAACGTTATTGACTTCATTACGACCCACAATAACTGGGGCGGCAGCCATACTGCCGACCGTAAGGACAAGACAATATGGTTTCTCAGGCACAATGTTAAAGAGAAAGTTGCCTGCGACGGCACTTTACCCGGTAATACCGTAGAATCTTCTCCAGGGAACGCCGAGGAGTGGACATCAGACTTTGACACATATCCAATATTATCCGGACACTGGTATACCATGAGGGTTGTATTTAATACGGACAAGGGTCAAACGTCTTTTGATTATTTTACCAGAGACGACGGCACAGACGGGCTTGGCGCGGGTAAATTATGGGATGGTTACATTAATATAAGCAGAACGCCTGAAGCCGGAGTGGCTGGAGATTGTGTTTGGCAGACAAACCCGGGCTCTGAGGTATTAGATGAGAACGTTGGATTTGCCATAGGTGATAATATGGTTCATAACGATTATTACGACGCTATGCCTAATGCAGACGACATGCCGGGCAACGTCTGGACTCCGTGGTTAATGGGTAAGATGGACTGGTTTGTATTCAAGCCCATAGCCGATTACAGCAATGTTGACGATATTCCGTGGTCAGGCAACACCCTGCCTGTTGCAAGTGCAGGAGCGGACGCCTACGCAGCTCTGGGTCTTGCTTACGGGCTTGACGGTAGTGCAAGCAACGACACAGACGGCGATCCACTGCAATTTACCTGGACCATCGAGCCGACCATATCTGCAACCGTAAGCGCGGCTACTCAGGCCAATCCGGTTAATATTACTGCCACTGCGCACGGCTTTGCCGATGGTGACAAGGTTTATATTACAGGTATAACCGGCATGACCGAGATAAACGGCAGGTCGTTCACTATCGCTCTTGTTGATGCAAATAACTTTACACTCACCGGCGAAGACGGTACCAGTCACACGGCTTACAGCTCCGGAGGCACGGCAGAGACCGGTAAACCAACAGGAAGCACGGCTGCACTAACGGATTCCAGTGTCGAGTCCCCATCGTTTACGCCTGATCTCGAAGGCGTATATACGTTTAAATTAGTAGTTGACGACGGTTTTGGAGGCACGGCCACGGATTACGCCTATATAACCGCTGAAACTCCGCCTGTTGCAGATGCAGGGGTTGACTTGCAACGCGACGTAAGCGATCTGGTAACTCTTGACGGCACGGGAAGTTCAGACCCGGAGGCTGACCCGATTACTTATAACTGGGCATTTACGAGCAAACCAGCAAGCAGCACGGCAACACTTACTAACCCGACAACCGATAGTCCTTCGTTTACCGCGGACGTGCAGGGCTACTACGTAATTGAGCTGATCGTAGACGACGGCAAGGTTAGCTCTGCCGATACTGTAACAGTGCGGGCAGGGAACATCCCTGACGCAGACGCCGGTAATGACCAGAACGTTACGACTGGCACCCTTGTAACCCTTGACGGAAGTGTAAGCAGCGATCCCGACCTCGACCCGATAACCTATAGCTGGACCTTTGCAGTGATACCAGTCGGAAGTGCCGCAACACTTTCAGGCGCTACAACGGTAGCTCTAACATTCACGCCGGACCTGGACGGGGTATATTCAATTCAGCTTATAGTAAACGACGGCGCTTTTGATAGTGCACCGAGTGCAGTATTTATAACCGCCGCACCGTAGGGTGTGTATGATAAGGCAATGCCTGGGAATACGCCTGGATGTTTTATTGAATATGTATTGGGCGATGACCTGCCCCTATTAGTTGCACCACCCTTAAAGTGAATTTCTC
>CBDUXY010000041.1:0-17623 GCA_965371305.1 uncultured bacterium | reverse complement strand
TCAACAGGATCTTCTATGGTAATAACTTTCTTCTCTTTGACGTTTATCCTTGAAAAAGCAGCATACAGGGTTGTTGATTTGCCACTGCCTGTCGGGCCTGTAACCAAAACCATGCCGTGAGGTTGTTTAATTAATTCATCAAATGACTTTTCAGTTTCAGAAGAGAAACCTAACGTCTCCAAGGTGGTAATACTGCCGGGAGTAAGAAGTCTCATGACAACACCTTCACCATAAAGAGTCGGAAGTGTAGACACTCTAACGTCAATGTCTTTACCTGAAATCTTGAGCCTCATCCGACCGTCTTGAGGAAGCCTGCGTTCGGATATATCCAGTTTTGCCATTATCTTTATTCTTGATATTATAGAGGGCTGAAGCTTTTTGGGAAGCGATTCTATATGACGTAATATGCCGTCTATCCTATATCTTAGATGCAAGCTGTCTTCAAAAGGTTCAATATGTACGTCGCTCGAATCCTTTTCAACGGCGCGGGCTATAAGCAGATTAACGAGGTTTATGATAGGCGCTTCCTGTGCCAAATCTTTAAGATGTTCTGTGTCCTCATCATCCCATTCCTTTTCATCCAGTTCCCCCTCATCAATCCCCTGGATAATCTTATCCATTGTTACCACACCGCTACCATAAAGCGCTTCAATAGAGGCAAGCACGTCCTTTTCACATCCAAGGACCACTTCAACATCAAGATCCGTAAACCTGTTAATAGCGTCAATGGGAAATACATCAAGAGGATTAACAACGGCTACCTTCAGAGTTCCGTTCACTCTTTCTATAGGGACGACCTTGTATTGCTTAAGAAATTTAATTGAAGGTTTTGATTCAAGGGAGGGTGGTTCTTGTGGATATTCTTGAGAAGTTATAAAACCTATATCGAATTGCTCGCTCACAAAACGTACTCTGTCTTCTTCAGATAAATACCCAAGCCTTACAAGTGTGCTTGCAAGTCGTTCCGAGGTCTTAACTTGCTCATCCAACCCATGCGCAAGCATCTCCTTGTCTATAAGGCCACTTTCGAGCAATAATGCGCCTATAATCTGATTGTCCATAGGCATCTTCCTGTATTAATGTAGTGCGCTGAATCTTAACACACTATGGACGTAATAACAAGTTATAGACTACAGCCCCATATGATTACGTCTATTTTGATAACATATAGACATAATTTGCGTAAAATTTTCAGATAGACAGAACAACTTTCATGAGTCCTTCAATCAAGCAATGAAATGAAAAGGTTTTCTAAGTTCAAATTCTATAATCTGTAGCATTAATTTGCACAACGCCTATAACATAAATCAAAAAATTGTGCACTAAATTGTGAAGTAGACATACAAAAAACGAGTGTCTTTTGTTATCATAGGGAATACCTGAATATGTCCCTACCCCTCTTTTAGATAATAAACACTAACACTTACCAATAACGAGTATTTACTCATATTGTTTTCTGCTTAACTCTTAATCAGTGGGTCCGGGGTTCGAGTCCCCGGCGGCCCACCATTTTACTCTACTGCTTTTAAGGCCCGCACTGTCGCTTATGCGGGTGTCAGGTTAAATCTATTATGTCTCGTAGTAAACTAACAAATCGTGGCAAATCCATCTACATATAGTCTTTGAATCCTTCGGCCAAGAGATTCATTGTCCAGTGTCAGCTATGTGGTCATAAGGGTTTTGATCCGAAAATTATGTCGCCGGAGTTTACAAATTCGATGGAACATAAGACTATTCGTCGAGAGCTTGAGGCAATGTTTCAACCCTTAGAGCTCAATGATCTGAAGCGTTGCGCCACTTGTGTTGAGTCAGAAAAACGGCGGAACTAGAGATTAAATGGTCGCTGTCCCTATTTTAGTCCTATTTTAGTCAAATATTTCCCTGTAAATTCCCTGTATTTCCTTGCCTTGAGTTGTCATTCTTGTATGCTGCATAGCAGTAGTTTTTTATGCACCACCATTTTTTCTTAGTTCATAGACTTCAACCGTTATTTCCTAAAAAAGCCCGCCAACAGCGGGCTTTTTAACGTCTTACTTTCCCTTTGACTCCGGTAAGCCCGTAATTCAGGCCAATATTACGAATTTCTCGCATTTCCATACAATGGCCTTTTTTCGAGAGTCACTGGTTATGCCAAAGACGGGGCAATACGGGGCAATAGTGTTGAGTACCTCTACTAATATTGATTTTCAGAGAGGCCAGAGGATTAACTATTAAAGAAAAAAACGTGGGCTGTGCCCAGCCTACCCGGCTGGTGCGATTTTTTTTGGAGAGAAGGTCGTCGGCATTGAGATGTAGACAAGTCCACCAATAAGTACTATACTTCCCTGATTATGAAAACTACAAACACAGAGAGACTGAATACGGCGGTAGCAACAAAGTTATCCCCCTTTATCGAAGAGATCGTCGGCAGCGCGCACACGGGCAACCTACACTCCTTTCATGTCGTCGGCAGCGCTTTAACTAACGACTTTGACGAAAAGAACTCGCGCATAAACTCGGTTATAGTACTGAATGATATGGATCTCGGCTTTGTCGAGTACCTGGCTCCACTCGGGAAGATATATAAGAACAAGGGGGTGGCGGCCCCGCTCATCATGACCCCGGCCTATATTGAGAGTTCGCTCGATGTCTTCCCTGTCGAGTTCCACGACTTCAGGCTCATACACGAAACAATATTGGGCGAGGACCTCTTCGCCGAGCTTGAAATTGACTTGAGACACATGAGGTTTCAGTGCGAGCGCGATATAAAAACCAAACTCATAGGGCTTCGCCAGGGTTATATCTCCTCGCTTGGTGACAAGAAGCTCTTAACCGAGGGTCTTACGGACTCCATAATCGGCTATATCCCGCTGTTCCGCGCAATCATAACGCTTATTGGCAGGGACGCGCCCGTTACAAGGCTTGATGTGATCAGAGCCCTTGAACAAGGTACCGGCATAAGAACGGGAATCTTTGAAAAGATGCTGAAGCTCAGGCACAAGGAGATTAGCCTCACCAAAGAGGAGCTTACGAGGTCGTTCGAAGAATACTACGAGGGCACGGAGAAGATATCCGGAATAATTGATGAACTTACGGTATAAGACCATCCCTCTTGTTGCGGCCGCCTTTCTTTTTCTCTTTCTTTCACTACCGGCAAAGGGGGCAACGCCCCCTCCTCCCGCAAGACCCGCCAACTACGTCGTTGACCTGGCCGGAATAATAGACCCAGCCGACGAACAGGGACTGAATAACTACCTGCGCGAACTTGAGGTGAAAACAACAGCACAACTTGTCGTACTTACCATACAGAGCCTTGACGGCCAGAGTATCGAGGGCTTTTCAATCGATCAGGCCGAGAAGTGGGGACTCGGCCAAAAAGATAAAGACAACGGCATCCTCCTTACCGTATCCACAGGCGACCGGCGCTACCGCATAGAGGTCGGCTACGGCCTTGAAGGTCTGTTGCCCGACAGCTTCGCAGGCACGCTTGGCAGGGAGTACCTTGCCCCCTACTTTAAGAGGGGCGAGTTCTCGCAGGGTATCACCCTTACGACACTTGCCATAACAGGGCGCATTGCCGAGGACGCCGGGGTCGAGATAACCGGCATGCCGATGGTTCGCACCGGTGCGAGGCGGGGTTTTAAGAAGCCCTCGCTCGCAGGCTCCATAATATCCATACTCTTCCTCCTTGTAATGGTCTACCTCTTCATACGTAACCCACGCGCATTCATGATGTTTATTATTCTAATGATGATGAGCCGCGGGGGAAGAGGGGGTTGGGGCGGCGGCGGCGGTTTCGGTGGCGGAGGAGGCGGTTTCGGTGGAGGCGGCGGGGGCTTCGGAGGCGGCGGGGCTTCGGGGGGTTGGTAGTAGTAGGAAAAAGCCCTTTTTTGAACATACACCGCAAGCACATTCCACGCAGGTGTTGCGCACGACAAATAGTGCAATGCAGGTTTGTGGAGAACAAATAAACAACCCTTTTTGCAAATTTTGGCACTTTAATTTTTTTTAATTTTTGTCTTCCCAGGTTAAATAAATAAAGTCTATATCAGGAGGTTTACTGATGAGTAAAGGAGTCAAGACAGCACTTATCATAGTAGGCGTAGTAGTGCTTATCGGTGTCATATTATTCAGTTGGGCGATTGGTAACTACAACAGGGTCGTCACAATGGATGAGAACATTACTGCACAGTGGTCGCAGGTCGAAAATCAGCTCAAAAGGCGCTACGACCTGATACCTAACCTGATTGAGACGGTAAAGGGTTATGCCTCGCACGAAAAGGAGCTATTCGAGAATATCGCCGAGATGAGGACCCGCTACTTCAAGGCCACCACGGTCAATCAGAAGATAGCGGCATCGAAGGGGTTAGAGAGCGTCCTGTCACGGTTGCTGCTTTTAAAGGAGTCCTATCCGCAGTTAAAGGCAAACGAATCGTTCCTCAAACTCCAGGACAGCCTGGAGGGGACGGAAAACCGTATAGCTGTCGAGAGAAAACGCTTTAACGATGCGGTGCGGGTGCTGAACACCTACCGTCGTACGTTCTTCGGCCGCTTTTTCGCCTCCATGGCGGGAGTAGAGGCTGGTGAGTACTACGAGCCGCCCGAGGAGCAGAAAGAACTTCCAAAGGTGAAGTTTTAGCAAAGAGTCCGAATTGCACTTCACTCGCTTTAGCCACGTACCTTAAAAGACCATTGTAAGGAGATGATTGAGTTCCGTGGAATTTGCTTGATTTATGGCCTTAGCGGAGTCAAAGGGGCAAGAGGTAAGCGACCTGCCGCAGACAAAAGCCCGCCATTGGCAGTCTGCGGCTTCCGGTCTGCGTCTTCTTATACACGCTTGATAGCTTCATCCACATAACCCGCCTCCCCCCTTAAACCAGTCCTGGTAGTATGTTAAAATCAGAGCTTCGCAGTCCATGATATCGTTAATGATATTCGGGGACAGGTAGGCAAGATTCAGGTAGTTGCATTCGTTTTTTCATTTGTCATACTTGCCCCCTTGCCTCTGGTATGCCCGATATCCAGCGGTGTTATCCCTTACTACCATTACCGCTTACGGGCTTGCTAAAGTCAAGCGAAAGAGGCCTTTTCATGCTTTGAAAAAGGCCTCTTTTTTGGTCGATATTTATTAAAGAAAACGGCGTGTTGGGTGCTTCTGTGTACAGGTATGCCCCGCTTTTACCGGCTCATGCACCGCTATAGAGCGTACTTTGGCAAGTGAGCTACCCCTGAGCAAGCTAAGTGGACTTCCCCTATTTTCCTAGACCCATTCAATGGAACAATTGCACGCAAAAGATGGTATGAAAATATAGCTGCTTTCTCCGTTTGCCCAAGCCCACGCGATCTGATTAAATTGTGCGGACTCCTTCCTGAATTGTTGATTTTCTCCACCTTTTCAAAATGTACAGATTACAAGTTATAATCCACAAAAAGCCTCCATCATAGCCCTGTACTTTTCGCAACACTTGTGTCATAGTATCAATGTTTCGCCATTTAGCAGCCGGCCTTGCCCGGCAACCACACACTGCTCAAGTCCCTGCCTTTATATTTTCTTAAAGTAGATATTTGATTGGTAATTCACGAAGCTGCGGCTTCGTTTTACACCAACAATGGATACGTTTAGACCTTTCACAATTAAAGGGAGGAGAAAGTTTGATGCATGGACCCCAGGATATAAAACAGGTAAACACCGCATTACTTCTCGCCGCCGGAACAGGCTCTCGCCTATACCCCTTAACTCATAATGCTCCAAAATGCCTGACAATTGTCAATGGCATGTCCATACTTGAACGAATGCTCATCAATCTGAATCAGCATGGTTTTAAACGGCTCGTCGTCGTTACAGGACATCTTGAAAATCACATAAAAGATTTTCTGGGAAATCAGGCAGGTGATATAAAAATCGAATATATTTTCAGCCCCTTATACAAGACAACCAATAATATCTATTCTCTCTGGATGGCACGTAAAGCGATCAGGGAACCCTTTTTGCTGCTAGAAAGTGATCTTGTTTTTGATGAATCCCTTCTGGGCGACATGCTCTATCCCGACAGATTAGCTGCCGCAAAGATGCAGCCCTGGATGAATGGGACGAGTGTAACTATCAATAACTCTCAACAGGTTAAAGCATTTTTGGCAGACAAGGCAGATTCTTTTGGTGAGATCAAATACAAAACTGTTAATATTTACAGCATTTCGCTTAAGTCCTGGAATGGGATTGTACAAAGATTAGACAAGTGTATTTCAGATGGCAAAGTAAATGACTATTACGAAACCGTATTTGCGGAAATGACCGCTGATGGCAGCCTCTCTTTTGAAAGTGTCTCTTTTGACGGCAAGCCATGGTATGAAATAGACACTCTTGCAGACCTGGTAATAGCTGAGAAACTATTTTCATCAGACGATTATAGTACCCTGAAAAAGGTTACTCTTTTACAACCCGATTTTCTTAAGGTGCCATTGACTAATGCTACAATGGCCTTATAGGAAACAGCTGGGTGATTACATGACGCAAAATAGTTATAAGACTCAATCAGAAAAATATGAATTTATCTCTAAGCAACATGGTGGTTACTATCGGCATGATTTTATAGATCATGCCTATCTTTATAATCTTTATTTCCCGCCTGAGGCTATTTTCACAAACTTTAAAGATCAAATTCATGACCTTGTTCTGAATTATCCCGTGGCGCAAGATGCCCTTGCCGGGCTTGTTGGCAAAATAATTGACCAAGCCGCCGAAAGAATTGTTGTGGGAAACGGAGCTGCAGAATTAATAAAAATAGTC
This sequence comes from uncultured bacterium, assembly GCA_965371305.1. GTDB lineage: Bacteria > Desulfobacterota > GWC2-55-46 > GWC2-55-46 > DRQE01 > CBDUXY01. Next base: position 10,857 of record CBDUXY010000041.1, on the reverse strand, counting down.
TCCGGTCATATAGCGGGTAAATTAATCGTTCCCGTGCCTTCTTTTAATGAATATGCCAATGCAGCGCCTTCAGGCAACGTCGTTGAGTTTCCACTTGAATTTCCATCCTTCCATCTGAATGTGGATAAATTTGCTACCGAAGCGATCAGAGTAAAAGCTGATGTCGCTGTCGTGGTTACGCCGAATAATCCAACATCTATGCTCGTTTCCAAGACCGATCTCATTCGGCTTGCAAAAAAACTTGACACTCATAATTGCATCCTGATTATTGACGAATCATTTTTAGATTTTGCCGAGAAACCTGAGCAAATAAGCCTGGAACGAGAAATCGAAAATTACCCGAATATGGCGATTTTTAAAAGCATGAGCAAGGCCTACGGGATCTGTGGGCTCAGGGTCGGTTATATGCTGTCGGCGAATTCAAAATTTACGGAAGCCGTAAGAAATGGCGTGCATATTTGGAATATTAACGGTTTCGCGGAAGAGTTTCTACGGATTTTACCTGATTACAAAGAGGAATTTATTGAAAGCTGTAAACAAGTTCGAACCGACAGAGACAGCCTCTATACAAAACTTTGTGCTATAGAGGGTATGACGGTTTTCAAGCCAGACGCAAATTACATTTTCTGTCGCCTGCCCGACACTGTGCAAAGCGCACCCGAAATTATGAAAAAATTATTTATTGAACATAACATGTACATAAAGGACTGCTCAGGCAAAACTCAACCCGATTCTGACCGTTATCTTCGGATTGCCAGCCGTACAGAAGCAGAGAATTGTAAATTAGTGGCGGCATTAATCGATGTAATGGCCTTAAAAACGGCTGAAGCATAAAAGCAATGACAACTCCCAAAGTCCAACAACCCACAATACTTTCTTTTGTCAGGGACCTTCCCAATATCTGTTCCCTTGCAGGTCTGTTATGTGCGGTCATTGGACTATACTACGCGATTCCGGGCAATTTTCCTGCTGCAATAATCGCAATGATCTGGGCGACACTTTTTGACTGGTGTGATGGAATCATTGCCCGTCGGATGAAGGGACGAACAGATGAATCCCGGGCTTTCGGGGGACAACTTGACTCGTTAATAGATATCGTAAGTTTTGGAATTCTTCCTGCCGTTATTCTCTTGAGCTATGGAAAATTCAGTCCATGGTTCCTGCCAGGTGCATTTCTAATTGTCGCCGCCTGCGCAATACGATTGAGTTATTTCAATGTATTCGGACTGAACGATGATTCGTCTTATATGGGAATGGCAGTTGACAATAATGGTATTATTCTCGCCTTTGTCTTTCTCTTTGACGGTGTTTTCAGCCAGACGATTTTTTCAGTCATTATATACATAATTGTTATCAGTATCGCGGCCTTGAATGTAGCGCCAATTAGAACACCAAAGCTCACGGGAAGGTGGGTTTATGTTCTTACTGCGTATGTCCTCGGATTAACAGCTATCTATGGCTGTACACTGTGGCGCACATATCAATAAAATTACAGGAATTATCAAGCGATGAATCATAACAACTCCACCGAACCACAGATCGACGATGCAGCCGTCAAGAAATATTTTGATAATGCAAAGGGTGGCACAGCAGCCACTGTCAGCATGATGACCCATGCGTACAACCTCCCAGCCAGTGCGGCCAGGTATCGCCTAGACAAAGAGACACGAACAATCAGTGATTGGCTAGGCGCGGTGCATGAATCGGGAAGAGTGCTTGATGTTGGCTGTGGCGCAGGGACTTGGTCAAAGATCTTCGCCGGGCGCTATAAGACTGTCATAGGAATCGAGCAAAGTAGTCTGATGTTGAAGGCTGCCAGGGAAAGGGTGGCCCATCTGCCCAACGTTAAGATACTCGAAGGCGACGGTCGGCATGACCTTCCGGAAGGCTCCTTCGATATGATCTTTCTGGGTGGTCTGTGCATGTATCTCAATGACGACGACGTTACGGCGCTACTCAACGCTTTGAAAAGCCGTCTTATTGAAGGGGGGGCGATTATCCTCCGCGAGTCGACTTTACATCAGGGTGTATCCCTGTCACAGGGAGAGTATCAGGCCGTCTACCGAAGTGTAAACCTGTACCGTCAACTCATCGATGGAGCGGGTTCCTTTTGTGTGGAAGTGCGGCGGAACTACGGTTACACCAATTTGGTGACTGCAGAGGAGTTGGTTAATCTGCGTCGCAGGTGGCTACCATTCTTACCCGGGGATTCTACCACGCTTGGCTTCTTGACGTGGTGGGCGCTCAGAGGGAGCGCACCGATAAGCTTCTGGGCTATGCCTCGAATATTCTCCCAACTCAACATCCCGTGGCCCAGATTACAAAATCACTTCTTCAGGCTACGCCTTGTCGGGTAAAAAGAAAGTTAGGAGATTTTCCATATTATGAGTAATGTCGAGAACAACAAAGATAAAAAAGTATACGTAATCATAAACGATAAAAAAGAATACATTGATCCTGAGGTTATCAAGAAATATGGTTTGGACAAGCAAGAGGTCACTTTTTTCACAGGCTTAAAACTCCACGTTGAGGAAATTTGAGCCCTTGTTTTAAGGCAGCTTCATGTAATTTCCACATCACTTCTTAAAATTGCTGCAAAAGTTTTGGACTGGACTTCACCCGGTTTTGTAGACAGTTAACTTTCTCCATGAGGGTACCCTGAAAACTTGTCCGGGCAATGTGTTGAAATCTGGGCTTCAAAAAGGAGGGAAGGTATGAGCGGGGAAAACCATATAATTTTCCCTGATACTCTAAAAAAATTCCCTGGTAATTTCGCGGAGTTTTGCAGATGTCTTAAAAAGCAAGCTTCCCAAGCATGCTAAAGGCCTTGGTATCGCTGGTCATTCGCATGCAACCTAAACCTACCCTAGTCAACTATAGACTCGTCAAAGCGCTTGATTTTTAAATATTTCCCTGTAAATTCCCTGTATTTCCTTGCCTTGGGTTGTCATTCTTGTATGCTCCATAGCAGTAGTGTTTTCTGCACCACCACTTTACTAGTTCTCGGCACTTAAGTGCCAAAATCTACTTCATACCCAGGAAAGGCCCGCCACCAGCGGGCCTTTCCGCGTCCTGTCATTTATCCTTTGGCCTTTGACTCCGGTAAGCCCGTAATTCGGGCGAAATTCACGGATTTCCGCTATTTCCATACAATGGCCTTTTTTCGAAAGTCAATGGTATTACCAGTAGGGGCAGGTCAGATGCTACCAATTAGTGCGTCCGTTCTCTACCCATTAAGACTCCTCCTTTTCAAAGCGCAATCGTGCCAGCGTCTCAACACCAGTAGTATACTTTGAACTCTTTGTTAGACGGAAGGGGAAGGACCGGGTTATCTTGCTTGCGTCTTTGTCCTTCTTAGGAGGGTACTTCAACTCAAGAATTGTATTCACATCATCTGTTGAGCTTGTCAAAAAACTATTGAAACTATCATTTAGAGTAAAAAATTTCATCTCCGAATCAATGGTTGCCCTAAAGTCGCCAAATGCAGACTGGAAGTATTTGCGCTTGTATCTATTAAGAAGCGTAGGTGACAAACAGAGTATAGCTTCCACCACATCAGCCGGAAGATCTGAGGCGTTCTTTATAAGGTTAATTACAGTATTACGGCAAAAACTACTATCAAGAGTGAATGGTTTAAGTGCAAACTTTTCTTTATATCCAAGCAGTCCCTTTTTACCCTTTACTTCCAAGATAGGGTTTTCTATGGCGCCAAAGAGCTCGCCATACCATCTTATGCGGTACTTCACCCTATTAGGAACCCCGTCAATATTATCAAAATAATTTTTTTTATTCATTGAGTCGAAGTATATATTGTTAACAAAGCGAGTATGGTATATCTCTGAAAAAAAAGCCGGATTCGAACTCAGAATATCTCTTACCTCGTATGGATTCATAAAGCTAATAAAAAATTTACGCTCATAACGTGTAGACTTATTTACTTCTTTTACCATATATTGCTCCGTACAAAATGTCCTTTACATTTTCTCTGTTAGCGGCAATCTTTTTTTGATCAACTGTCAGGCTAGATCCATTCTCCACTAGATAAGGTATTTCCGTGCCACTTATTGATATATCTTTTGCAACAATACTTCCAGGGCCGAATTCGGATTTCTTTTGAAAGACAGTTATGCCTACCTGACTCTTTGAGACCACCAAACGACTTAGTGTGAAGACGGAATCGTCCTTGACTGCAACCGCGATGGCGGCATTTTCTATGTTGATGTCTCTCGCACTCGATTTATTTCTCTCACCGAGGCTAATGCCTTTATCTCCTACAACACTTATATCAACACCACTCATCTTAACAGCTCCGCCTGAGATATCTATAGCATCGTTACCAATCTTTTGAAATTCAGTATTAGATATACTACCATTTGAAAAATCAACATCAAGCGCGTCAGCAATAGTTGCGCTAAATTTTGACGATTCAATGCTGAAGTCAGAGTGAATAATATTCAGACCGTCCTCGGACCTGCTTCCTTTGAATATAGAATTTTTAATATCTACATCGGATTTGTAGAAGGTGACGCTGCCGGTCAAACTCCAGTTTCCAGACGACGGGTATGACAAATTTGTAAATATCGTATTATTAAGGGTTGACGAGCCGTCGGCGTTTATTACCAACAGACCTTGGCCGCTCCCGTCATCAGAGCTTATCACAACGGGCCTTTCTTTACTGCCCGAAAAACTTACTGGAGAATATGTTATAATACTTGCCCTGTTTGACAAGTTCAACCGTGTTCCTTCTCCGGCCTTGACCAGATACCCTTTAGGGATTATTAGATTGCTGGTCAACCTCCAACTACCCGGTTTGATCATAATAATCTTCTCGGACCGGTCCAGCTTTATAAATTCAAATTCCTGAAAGTTTGCTTTGGTTCTTAGAAGATTTTCTTTTTCAAACCCGCTTTCCAAATGAGACCACGGATGAACGGCAACGGTTCTGATATTCGTTTGACCCAAGAACCGGTAAGAAACTATTAACGTAGAATCCGCCGGTTCAGACCATGTATAATCCTTTGGCAATACAAAAGGCACTTTTGCATATATGGGTACGCTTATTGGGTCTCTTCTAACTTTTGCTGGTAGGAATATCGTCTCACTTTTCGGATAAAAATAATCTGACTCGTTCCTTGTAAGCTTTAAGATTTCTATTGGCAGACTGCTGCGGATATTGGAGATTTTTAACCACACTTCTCCGTTGGATTCTCCGCCGTAATACGCGTGCAGGAGTTGCTCAGGGGTATCAATCTTTCCCCTAATACGGTTTTGCGTCACATAATATTCTTCTTTCAAGAAGTAAAACAGGTCTAGTCCTGTGGAAAAGACATGATCGGCCCATAATGGGAAATCTTTATGGATAATAAATAGATTTTGGTTAAGCTCGTCATCAATCTCACGGAAAAAATTATCCAAGTACGACTTCTTTGTCACTCTATCCAAAGCCTTGAAGTACTCCTCAAGAAATTCCTTGTCTAAAGTATTCGGGTTATTGAAGATATGCCTAAACCATTCCCCGTAACTGGTATAAAACCAAGTGGACTCAGGTGAGATGCCAAGTTGGGTAGAAATAATGAAACCGGGGTAAGGTTCAGGCTCGCCGCGGTGCCCATCAAAGCCAATTGGTTCAAGCTTTGATGTAATGGGGTTATAGTAAAAGCGCATGCTTTTCCAGACTGTGGAGTGATGGGTGCCCAACAAGTCCGAGAGAGCAAAGAAGGTTGCCAGTTTCTTTGTCTCAAAAACATCACTTACTTTCAGTCGTCCACGTCTAAATAATTCCAGCAAGTTAACCGCCTGCTGAAGTTGTGGCAAATTCTCCGGTGTTGACCACTGTGCTTTCCTGAACGGCTCAATAGGGCTTATTGAGAAGATGTCGCCGAAATCTTCATTGAAACGTAATATTGGTCCATTTTTGCGTTTTCTATTCTCTAATAACAACTTATCAAAATGCTCTTCCAAGGCATAAACACCCAGATTCTTACCATTTACAGAGACATTGATAAAATTGTAGCGTAGCGACAAAATATCCTCTCTCTCAAGCGCTTTATGGTATATCCATTCATGTATATAATTCTTTGTGACCGGTTTGTGGATTGAGAATATTTTCATTCCAAAGAGCGTATTATTACCTTTCAGCTTGACCCTGAAGGACCACTTATTTGCGTCCTCGTAATGAAGTTTACGATCCCCTTTTAACCGTATTTTTATTGGGTAGGATTTATTTTTATATTTTATGCTTGCAGGCACATATGTAAACCCGGCCATACCGTAATCTCTAGAGGTTTTCACTATTTTCCCCTCTAGAGCATTCTGTCTTTCGTAGGCAAGGTGTTGAAAATTCAGATGCTTTATACTGATATTGATCTTCTCTATATCCGTGGTTGTACCCTTGATGTGATCTTTAAGGATTGATGGAAGATGGAACAGAAAGAAGGTTTTCTGATAAAACTTAAGGCTAATTAACGCACGAGTTTTGGTATTATGTAAATTATAAATCGGAAAGATCAGGCATATTTGAAGTAGTACGAAAAGTAGTACAAAAAGAAATATAAATTTAAGAGGTTTATTTATCTTATTCACAAAGAAAATCATTCGCTGCAAATTACTTTGCGTTACAGCCTCTTTGATTTTCATTAAACACCACCACTATCCAGGTAATGTATCTTGACAGTCTTGCTCAAAGCTTGCAGGTCCTCTTTACTCTTTTCCATCTGCTCGAAATTATTGAAGTTTATCTGAAATGAAGCCTCCAACATATCCTCGGATTCATCAAAGCGTTTCATGCGTACTTGGGAGCAGTTTCTCTTTAAAACATCAACGATCTGTTCCAGTTTAATCCTGTTTTGAGTGAGGTCCGTTAACGTAATATAAAGATTCTGCTCTTCGTTATTCTTATGAAATCTTTTTCTTATGACTATAACCGCAACAATAAAGGCGAAGGCCACAGTCGTAATGCCGCGTTGGCTCGCACCTAACCCCAAACCAATGGCAATAGTAAGGTAAAGGTAAGCAAGCTCCTCCGGCTCTTTAATAGCCGCGCGAAATCGCACTACCGAAAGCGCTCCAACCAGTCCAAGTGACAATGCCAGGGATGATTTTACTATTGTAATAATAGTCATTGTTGTCATGGTGATCAGTATGAAGTTCTTGCCAAAATCCTTACGATTTGACAACGATTCTCCGAATTTAATATATACCCGATACAAGACGTAAGAAAGTACCGCGGCTATAACCAGATTAACTATAAATGGCAATAAAGATAATTCAGGCCCCTGTGTGGCCAGAAATTCTTGAAAAGTTTGTATTTTGTCCATTTATTATCTCCAAGTTATGATGTTTTTATCCGTTTAAAGAAAGCCCAACAACACTCTTACGCTAATCTATTGCAATGCTAATTACATTTTATAGAGTAACCAACATTAATTCTGTTGTCAATACTTGCTATCAATCTGCTCCTATAACTGATGACGAAACCCTTTAAGCTTAAGAACATGAGGTAAAGCCATGGCTGCCGGGGCAGAGAAAAACCAAAAAAAATTCCTTGATAATTTCGTGAATATCTTTTGCGGCCTTAAAGAACAAGCTCGCACGGCATGCTAAAAACCTTTCTATTACTGACCATTCGCATGTTGCTGAAACCTAACCTGTTAAATTATCGGCTCAATAAACCGCTTGATTCTTTAATATTTCCCTGTAAATTCCCTGTATTTCCTTGCCTTGGGTTGCCATTCTTGTATGCTTAATAGCAGTAGTGTTTTCTGCACCACCAAATTTATAGTTCCTGGCACCTGAGTGCCTAAACCACCGTCATGCCCGACAAAGCCCCGCTCCCCCTTTGTACTTTAAGCCCAACCATGAACGTCGCAATCAATGAGTTACGCCTTAAAGTCGCAACCCCTTTTTTCATATAATCACGACCTTGACTCGCCTTATAATAATAGTCCTCCCATGCCGGGTTTGGTTTTGTTTTGACAACCGCTTTTAAAGCGTGTAGTCTCTACGTGTAAATCAAATTCAAGGAGGTTTTTTATGGTTATGGACGACGAAGGCGGCGGGATGGACGACGAAGGCGGCGGGATGGACGACGAAGGCGGAGGCAACGGTGACGGGCGTGACAAAGGCCGCAGCCACAGAAAAAACAAACCCCCTGACCTAAGGGTAATCTTAAAAAAATCAGATGACTTTTTAAAGGATTTCAAGAAGAAGGCGCCATCGCTCATCATAGGCATAGTCATTGCAGTTGTGCTCTTTGTGGGCTACGGCAGTTTCTACACCATCGGCCCGGAAGAAGTCGGCGTTGTAAGGAGGTTCGGCAAGGTGGTGAGGACGGAAAATCCAGGGCCGCACTTCAAGATCCCGTTTGTTGAGAACGTGCTTAAGCCGCAGGTAACGAACGTACACAGGATCGAGGTGGGCTTCAGTACGATAGACCCCGGGCCCCCGGCCCGGTACTCCTCTATTGATAAAGAGTCGCTCATGCTCACCGGGGACGAGAACATAGTGGCCGTTGAGTTCATAGTACAGTATAAGATAATGGACCCTGTCAAGTTCCTCTTTAACGTCCGGGGACAGGAAAAAACCATCAAAGACGCTGCCGAGGCGGCTATGCGCGAAGTGGTGGGCAAGACCACCATAAGCGAGGTGTTGACAGGAGGCAGGTTTCAGGTCCAACAGGAGGCTAAGGCCATGCTGCAAAACATACTCGACAAGTACGATGCAGGCGTAAGCATAGTGGCGGTCCAACTCCAGGACGTGTTGCCTCCCGAGCAGGTAGTCGATGCCTTCAAGGACGTTGCCAGCGCCAGAGAAGACCGGGAACGGTCCGTGGAGCAGGCCGAGGGCTACCGCAACGACCTCATACCAAAGGCCAAGGGCGAAGCAGAAAAAATAATAAACGAGGCCATGGCCTACAGAGAGGCAAACATCAACAAGGCCATCGGTGACGCAAGCCGGTTCAACCAGGTCTTGAAAGAGTACCGGAAGGCCAAGAACGTAACGAAAAAAAGGATATACATAGATACGATGGAGGAGGTCCTGGGCCGGGTGGACAAGTTCATAATAGAGGGCTCAGTGCAGAAAAACCTGCTGCCGTATCTCCCTCTGGACAGGCGCGAGCGCAAAGCCGCGCAGGGAGGCGAAAAGAAATGAAAAAGGTATCCATCTCCACATTCATCGTAATATTTATAATAGGTATTATAATCATAGGCTCACAGACCTTTTACAAGGTGGACCAGTTCGAGTCCGTCCTGGTGATACAACTTGGAAAACCCGTAAAGGCGCTTACAGAACCGGGGCTTTACGTAAAGACCCCGTTTGTACAGAAGGTCGTTTCATTCGACAACCGGTTGCTCATATACGACGCAACCCCGTCGGCCATCATCACCAAGGACAAGAAGAACCTCGTGGTGGACAATTACGCCAAGTGGAGAATCATAGACCCGCTCAAGTACTTTCAGACCGTGCGCAATGAGACAGGGGCGCAGTCCAGGCTTGACGATATAATATTTTCGAACCTGAGAGAGGAACTCGGCAAACACGACCTTCTTGACATAGTCGCCAAAACACGCGCCTCTTTAATGGAGACCGTGACTGCGAAGACAAACACCGTGGCTCTCTCTTACGGCATTGAGGTGCGCGACGTCAGGATTAAAAGGGCTGACCTGCCGCCTGAAAATGAAAGAGCCGTATTTGAACGCATGAGGGCCGAGAGGCAACGCGAGGCCAAGCGGTACCGCTCCGAGGGCGAGGAAAGGGCTCTTGTGATAAGGGCGAAAGCGGATAAGGAAAAAACCATCATACTCTCGGAGGCCAATAAAAAGAGTCAGATCCTGAAGGGTGAGGGGGACGCCGTAGCAACAAAACTCTATGCCAACGCGTATTCAAGAGACCCCGAGTTTTTTGAATTTCTAAAGACCATGGAGGCCTACAAAACAACACTTGGCGAGAACGACACCCTGGTCCTCACCCCCCAGAGCGAGTTCTTCAGGTATCTTAAGAGAAGCAAGTGACTTGACCCCTCTTCGGAGGAGATTGTATACCTGAGGGCAATAAAGTTTTCCTATTACCACTGAAAATATCATTGAATTGGGTGGGTTACGACTAACGTCGTAACCCACTTTTTTTTCACACACAATAAATCATCATTACACAACCATGTGTCCCCGCACACAAACACCAACCCCTGCACTGAAATTCATTGCACAAACCATACCTATTAGGGTAAAATAAAAAATTACAATGCTAATTTTTTATAAGATTATTTAAAGCCCTCACCATGAGAGCTTTAAATATCAAATCAAGCAGGAGTACGACATGAAATCCATCAAGGTCTTGTGCCTTTTTATAATCGCTGCAACCGTACTTTGTGTTTTACCATTAAGTACGGCCTTGTCCGCCCCTGCATCAGGCTCAAACCCACACCCCGGCACCCTGCCGTCCATGGGCCCCGGTCCAGGTCCTTCCGCTACCTTCCCTGGCTTCGTACCAGGCAAAGGCCCGGCCAAAGCCCCGCACGCCGACTACGCAGCAATGGTCAACGACAAAAAGATACTTAAAAGCGAACTTGACCTGTTTGTAAAAGAAGAGCTTGAGCGAGTCAAAAGCGGCGGGCATGAAAAGGCGAAAAACCTTGAGACAACCGTTCGCGAAAGGGTGCTTGAAAAACTCGTGGCAAAAGAAGTCATGCTGCAAATGGCCCGGAAAGAAGGCATAAAGGCAACAGCGAAAGAAATAGAAAACGCCCTTTTAAGCCCTGAATTCAAGCAATATCAAGACATAGGCCCTGAAAAATTAAATGAATTCACGAAACAACAAATAATCATAAATAAGCTGATCGACAAACACGTCATGTAAAAA
>CBDUXY010000040.1:0-17697 GCA_965371305.1 uncultured bacterium | reverse complement strand
CATAGCAGGCTTAAACCCGCCATGCGGGATCACCAGCTAAGTTCAGCCGGGGCCTGCTTGTGCTAATTAGCAAGCTCCGGAAAATTAGATACACATAGCAGGCTTAAACCCGCCATGCGGGATCACCAGCTAAGTTCAGCCGGGGCCTTCTTGCGTGCGTTGCTAATTACCTCTGTTATAAGACCATCGCCAAGCCGTATAACCCTGTCTGCCATATCGGCTATACCGGCGTTATGGGTTATAAGGGCCGTTGTTGTACCAAGCTCCCGGTTTACCTGCCGAAGGGCCTCAAGCACCACTATGCCTGTTTGTGAATCAAGCGCGCCCGTTGGCTCGTCGCAGAGCAGGACGTAAGGGTTTTTGGCTATGGCCCTGGCAATTGCCACTCGCTGCTGCTCCCCGCCCGAGAGCTGAGAGGGAAAGTGGTCAAACCTGTCGGATAATCCGACTATGGAAAGGGCGTCCTCCGGGGTCATGGGTGAGTGTGAGATCTCGGTAACTACAGAGACGTTTTCACGCGCAGTCAGGCTTGGTATCAGGTTGTAGAACTGAAAGACAAAACCAACGTTCGTTCGCCTGTATTCGGTAAGTTCCCGGTCGGTAGAACCAGTGAGTAAGCGCCCCATGTATTTGACGTAACCGCTTGTCGGTACGTCAAGGCCGCCGATTATATTAAGGAGCGTTGACTTGCCACTTCCTGACGGCCCCAGGAGCACAACAAGCTCGCCCGAGTAAAGGTCAAGGTCAACTCCTCGCAGAGCGCGCACTTCGACCTCTCCCATATGGTAGACCTTGGTAAGCCCGCTTACCTCAAAGACCCGCTCTTGTTGCGAAACTTCCATATACTCTCCGTTAATTAATTTAATCCCGCATAGCGCGATTAACTACCCATAAATACTGCAAAATAATTCAAGAAACTTTTATATAAATTATACTGCATATTTCAGGTATACGCCAGAATGCACAGCAACTCATATTACTCTTCTCTATATTTTAGCACTGAAAATCCTTTTAACGGACAGGTGCGCCGTGACCGGGCAACTTAACTCCACGTTGAAAAGTACGCCCCGGTCCTACCCCTTAAAGCCGCAAATCCTCACTAAATTAACAGTTTTTAATAATTGTGCTATAATTATTAAACATCAATACAACATTAAACATAACTTAAAATGGTACAGCGTGGTACCTTGTCATGGACAACAATAACGATATGAAGCCGGTAAAAAGGGGTTTTTCAAACACTCTAGTTGCAGCCCTGCTTATCAGCCTGGCCGTATTTATACTGTCCCTGCATGCGGTAAATCAAATCAGAATAGAGATCGAAGCTAATCTTTCTGAACAACTCAAGGCATTTGCCGCTACTACTCACAAAGCGCTTAAACTCTGGGCTGATGACCGCAAGACCGACGCCCGCTTTATTATAGAAAGACCCGACGTCAAGGCCCTTATTAAAGAACTCCTTACCATGCCCCCTGAAAAAGAGCATCTTTCAACATGCAAAACCATGAAAGAACTGCGAGATATCTTTGGCTTTTATTTAACCGAACATCAAGACCTCGGGTTTTTTCTCATCTCACCTGACCATATAAACATAGCCTCCATGCACAACGAAAACCTCGGAGAAAAAAATATTATATCAAAACATGGCAATTACCTCAAAGACGTCTTCAACGGTCAAGCAAGGCTTGTCCTGCCTGTAAAATCGGACATGCCCCTGCCGGTACCGGAAAAAGGCGGCGAACTCAGGGAAAACGAACCAACTATGTTCGTGGCCGTGCCTGTCTTTGGCAAAGGCGGCAAGGTCATTGCAGCCTTTGCCATACGTATAGATGTCGCTCGTGAGTTCACAGGCATAATACGTATCGCCCGAATTGCTCAGACGGCCGACCCGTATGCATTCGATAAAAACGGAAGACTCATCTCCGAGAGCAGGTTCGACGAGCACCTGCGATCCATAGGCCTGATCAAACAGGGCGAACGCGGCATACTTAATATCACGCTTCGAGACCCTGGCGGGAATATGTTAGAGGGGTTCCGTCCGGGGAAAAATTATCTGTCGCAGCCGCTTACAAAGATGGCCCGCTCGGCAACGGCAGGCAACGCAGGGATAGACGTAAAGGGTTACCGCGACTACAGAGGCGTGCCCGTTATCGGAGCCTGGCTGTGGGACGAGGAGCTGGAACTTGGCCTTACCTTTGAAATTGACGTGGCAGAGGCCTACCGGCCTTACTATAGAATTCGCAGCATCGTACTGATCCTACTTTCTACCATCATAGTCATTTTTATACTCTGCGCCACTGCCATCATAAAACGCAACCGATCCATGAGGGCGTTTAACATAAAACTGTGTGATGAAATTACAGAGAGAAAAAGACTTGAAAAGGAACTCGTAAGACAGGCGACCACGGACAGTCTCACGCAGGCGCTGAACAGGACGAAGTTCGAAGATATAGTAGAGCGGGAGATGGACAGGGCCAGAAGATTTGCTCATCCACTCTCAATGATTATAATCGACATAGACAACTTCAAGCAGGTAAACGATACGTGCGGACATCTTGCAGGCGATGAAGTACTTAAAAAAATTGCCTCCATCATAGACGCCCATACAAGAAAGACCAACTTCTTTTTCCGCTGGGGCGGAGAAGAGTTCCTTATACTTGCCGTAGAGACCCGGCTTACAGGCGCGGCAAGACTATCGAAGCGAATGCGTCAGGAAATTGAAAAACAGTCCTACGGAACCGTGGGTAGCGTTACGGCAAGCTTCGGCCTGGCAGAATACAGAAAAAACGAAACAAGAGACGAACTCGTTAAAAGGGCGGACGACGCGCTTTACAGTGCTAAGAAGCTTGGACGGAACAGGGTTGTGACGGAAAAGCAGTGAAGCTATTAATTGTCAAGCAGGGGAGGAAAAGGGGGGGGGATTACTCCGGCGCAAGTCTTATCAGATAAAAGTCCGCCTTGCCGTTATCCGTGCTCGTTGTATATCCAGCGGCCACAAAACCGCCGTCAGTGGTCTGATGAACGCTCTTGACCACATCACGCCCTGTGCCAGAAACAGTCTTCGTCCACAACTCATTTCCGTCTTTATCGGTTTTTATGAGAATTGCGTCTTTGTCGCTGTCGGTCTTTCTGCTTCCATCCTGCCCACCGCCAGCCTGGCTCGTGGTAGATCCTGCCAGAATAAAACCGCCGTCAGTGGTCTCCTGCACGTGTCCTGAAAAATCCCTGCCAACACGCGGGTAAGTCTTGAACCACACGGTCTCGCCGTTTTTGTCCGCCTTATAGAGATACGCATCCATGTCTTTATTTTTGTCACCGTCCCCGCCCCAGCCCTCGCCGCCGTTGTTGTCTTTATTTGCGATGGGAAACGTATAACCCGTAACCACAAACCCGCCGTCCGACGAAACCAGCCCTGAAGACACAAAGTCCATCCCCGGCGTTCCGTAGATTTTAACACCGCATGGCGGGTTTAGTTCCCCGCCGCAAGCTGCGAGTTTTTCCACGTCAGATTTCCCTTTGATACCCCGCTCCTTGTTGCCGCCTGGTTCACCCCACTGCTCCTTACCGTCTTTATCAAGCTTTAATAAAAAAATATCATATGAGCCCTTGCCGTAAGACTCTGTATAACCAATAACTATATAACCACCGTCGCTTGTCTCATGCACCGACCTTGCAACGTCCCTGAGAAGCCCACCCCAGACCTTGCTCCACTTCTCATTTCCTTTTGCGTCGGTCTTTACTATATAAGCGTCGTTTCCACCCTGACCCGAACTCATGGTCTGACCTGCAAACAAATACCCTCCGTCATCGCTGGTCTGAATAACCGTCCAGGCGGCGTCACTCGACTCCCCCCCGTAAGTACGCGACCACTGCTTCTTACCCATTGAGTCTGTTTTTATCAGGTACGCATCACCTCCTCCACCCATGTCACCACTCATGGTCTGACCTGCAAGCATATAACCACCATCCGCGCTCTGCAAGACCGAGCGAGCCACGTCGTTACCATTAATCATGCCGTAACTATTGTTGTCTTTATTTTTAACAATATCACCGTAGGTTTTCTCCCACTGCTTCACACCACCTGAGTCTGTTTTTACAAGATATACCCTAGACCCTCCTCCTTCTGCGTTAGAATCCGTAGACCCTGTTATAACAAAACCGCCGTCTTTAGCCGCAGCAACACTCCCCCCCCACTCGTTGCCTGCGCCGCCGTACGCTTTACTCCACAAAACACCCGGAGCCACGCCTGAGTTAACATCTAACTCAACTTGATTTGCACCGGCGCCGTTATCGTCTATACGACCCTGCACCAGGGCATCTGAAGACAGGGTACACGACAAAAAAACACCGGCAACTAACATTAATGAAAGTAATATGGTGAAAAAAGGTTTTATCATAAGAAGTAAACTACCCCTGAGCCATGCTGCGGGTTATTAAACCTACATGGTGGGCTTGTGGCCCGCCATGTGGATAACTTAAATCTGATTTTGGTAGAGACAGAAAGGATTGGTTGTCTGCTGCGTGGAACAAAGAAAGATTTTCAGGAAACTTCTTGACGCCTGAAAGGTTTTTAAGGAAAAACAACTACGACAACACAAATAGAACTACTTTTCAAGAATACGACCAAGACTCTCCGGCGCCTCTATTCTCTCTCCAACATCGAACTGCCACCACTGCCCGGCGGTTTGAATAAACACAAGCCACCACAAAAACACTGAGACAAGCAAGGTCGTAAGCAAAACAACCACTATCACCTTGCGCTCCCGAGCCTTAACCGTGTCCACTGGAATTCTCCCTCACAAAACAGGCAATAATAAAAGAATATATATCGAACAAGCGACGTCCTCACCCTTAATCCGTCCATAAACCACTGCGCCGCACCTGTAGTGGATTAAACCCGTCATGCGGACTTAAAATGTCATCCCTTCATGCATTTGATTTTCAAGCATTTCCTTTGTTTCATTCAAGGCTTTAAGGCGTCGCCTGTCATTTACGCCAAACACAGGGGCAAGACGTCTTTTATGGCTATCCGTAATGTTTATAACCTCAAGGTCCAGGGTAACGCCCTTTCTACCCCGAACATCAATCCTTCCAAGCTCGTTGGAAGGGTCTACCTGAACCTCTAAAAGTCTTGTCTCCCCCTTCTTGAACTCATTATGGATATATACAGTATAATCGGCTACTATCAGAGGCGTCTCATTGTCCGATTCCATGACTGTACATAAAAAAGTTACGATTGAAATATTAGAGCCGGTATTATTTGTCATGGTTACATTGAAAACAGGGGTATACATATCCATGCCTTCCAGTTCACTCATATGGATTCCAGGGTCTTTCAGCACAACCTTGGCAAGCACATCACTTAACTTCTCGTATTCATCCTTTCTTTTCTGAAGCTCTTTTATATCATCCAGGAGCTTGCCTATCTCCTTTCCGTAGCGCACCTTTAATTTGATCTTGGCCATGGCTATTATCTCGGCCGCAGTCTTTTTATCAAGCTTGCTTAAAATATGTCCGGCACCAGGAGACGAGGTGATATCTTTTGCGAAAACTTCAAATGGATTTTTGTCCTCGGCAAGGGGAGCGTCCCTGGCAGCCAGGATCCTGAAGGCCTTTTCAAAACGCTCGAACTCGGCTGGCGGCAACTCCTTTTTCATTTCCTTGACGCTCTCGAAATAGGACTCCATGGTTGAAGTGTCAAAAAGCGGCCCAGACCGGTCTGCGGCAGAACAGCCAACCGCCACAAAAAAAGCGAGAAACAACAATAGTCCGCTAAAAAATTTCATCATCAAACTCTCCTGTATAGTAATTAACTTATTTATTTTTTTTCGACCATACAAGACGCAGTCCAAACAAGGTTGACGTGTGTTCAGGATTATAATGTTTGCCCCTGAACGCGCACCTTAAATAATCTACGTTATAGCCGTACCCACCGCCCCTTACCAGCCGTTCCTTTCCGGTCCTCGGGCCCTTTGGATTGTACTTTGGACTTACCTGATAGTACCTGTCGGAAAAATAATCATTCGTCCATTCCCACACATTACCGCTCATATTGTACAAACCAAGAGAATTTGGACTAAAATAATCCACCCGCACGGTTTTTTTCCTCCAAATACCCGGCTTCATGGTGCTCATACTCTGGAGCATTGACTTACCGTCGTAATTAGCGTCGTCGGAACTGATTTTATTTCTTCCCATGCCGAACCTGATTTTTTTACCACGTTCCCTGCATGCGTACTCCCACTCAGCCTCGGTCGGCAAACGGTACCTGACCTTGCTTCGCTTATTGAGCTTTGTAATAAACCTCTGAGCGTCGTTCCAGCTTACCCTTTCAACCGGATGCTCTGGGCTAATCCTGTGCCTGGAGGGGTTTTCATGCATAACATTTTCCCACTCCCACTGACTTACCTCAAAGCGGCCTATGTAATAATCGTCCAGGCAAACTTCGTGAACAGGGTAAGGTTTTACCGCATCTCCGTAACCGTCTCTAAACAAGTCTCCCATCTTAAAACAACCACCGCGAACCCTGCTAAACTCCATGCCGGTTGTACGGTCAATATAATCAGGCGACGAACCAGGACGCTTAATCCTGGGCTCTGTAAACCCGCCACCGGCGCAGCCGCCTAAAATAAGTGTGGAAAAAAGCAAGGTAAGCACGCCGAATATCTTTAATGTACCTGCAACAGATTTGTAGGGAGGTTTCATAATAATTCCAATCTTAAAACAACGATATTTTAAGATTAACACTATATCGGGTAAAGTGCAATCGCAAGCAGGAATGGAGCGACCGGAGAACTAAAAAAAATTGTCAGAAAGTAGTTGTCAAACAACCACCTCCTGACTAGAAAATCATAACACCCACTTCCCCCGCATCAGCAAAAAGTTGGCAGACCTGCGACCTATGGGTTGACCGTTACCGTCAAGGTATCTACTGCCGTACCTTCCGGCGTACATGTATATGCGTCGTAAACTTGAAGTTCTATTACATAGACTCCGGCCACCTCCGGCGTAAAGCTCGGTGTTGCGGTTGTCGGACTGGAGAGTTCGGCCTTCTTTTCCGCTGTACCACCCGATACATACGCGAAATAGCCTGTACCGTCCTCTCCGTCAAGTGTAAAATTATTCGCATCTATTACAGTAATGCTGTAACTCATGTCTTGCAGTTCGTCCATGCCAACGATACCGGTAATATCGACCAAGTCTCCGGTGCTGTAGCCATGCGACGAGGATGTAGTAATTACAACCGGATTTGTCTGTGTCGCCCCTGTTATGGTGGCAATGAGACCAGCAGGCTGTGACGTTATGGACCAGCTGTAGGCAGTAATGGCATCTCCGTCGTCGTCGTCGCTCGAAGAGCCGTCAAAACTGACAAGGTTGCTGACTGTAACGGTCTGGTCCGCCCCTGGTTTAGAGTTCGGGAAGTAGTCGGCTGTTATAAAGACCGCACTCGCTGTACTGTCAAAGGCCCCGTCGTTTACAATCAATTGCACGGCATAAGTGCCGTTCATATCAGCAGTGAACGTTGGGGTCACGGAGTATTCAGCCGTTCCTCCAGTTCCGGCCGGGCGCCCGTCGGTTCCATCCTCGTTATCAAGCAAAAAGTTGTTTGCGCCGGTAACGGTAATGATAAAACTTCTGTCGTTTATCTCGGTCATACCTGCAACTCCGGTGATATAGACGGGATCGCCTGTAGTAAAACCGTGCGACGCGGCGGTTATATTAACCGGGCTTGCCTGGGTTGCGGCGGTGATGCTCATGACGTCGGTGGAGATTGCAGCTGCGCTGCAAGACGGCAATACCTCTAGAGTCCATGTATATTTAAGCGGGTCGCCGTCCGGGTCCGAGCTGGCGCTGCCGTCAAGCGTTACCGTAGTTGCCGCGTCCGCACTTACATTCTGATCGTTACCAGCGTCCGCGTCAGGAGGGTTGCCGGTTTGTACCGTTACCGAGTCGGTATCGCTAATCACGCCGTCGCTTACGGTAAGCTCGATTATATAGCTGCCCTGCACGTCAACGGTAAAGGTCGGGCTGACCGTTGTCGGGTTTGCAAGGGTCGCCGTACTTGCCGCAGGCTTGCTCGTAAAGGCCCAACTGTAGGTCGGTGTCCCGTCGTCATCGGAACTTCCCGAGCCGTCAAGAGTTACAAAGTCATTTATGTCTTTTTGCTGGTCCGGCCCTGCGTCCGCAACAGGCGCTGTCTCAACGGTTATAGTCACGGTATCCGTATCCGTGCCTCCGTTACCGTCGTCAACCAGAAGTTCTATCACATAGTCGCCTTCCACGTCAGGCACGAACGTCGGGTATTCGGTATCGGAATCTATAAGTATGGCTGAGCCCGGCTGGCTTATTATGGTCCAGCTGTATTGCAATGTATCGCCGTCCGCGTCAGAGCTGCCCGTGCCGTCAAGGCCGTAAACAAGACCAAGCGGCGCATTGGCGTCCGCTCCGGCGTCTGCCACAGGCACGGTGTTCATGGTCCACGGGCCGTCGTCCATGTTGGAATAATCCGCTATAGGCCTGAAGATTAACCAATCCATCTTGCCCATTAACCACGAGGTATAGTCGGCTCCGGGCGAGTCTGGCGCGAAGAGGTATCCATTCGCGAGGTTGTTTGCAATGTTTGTATCAAGTGGGTCGTAGTAGTTATCGTGTACCAGGTCGTCTCCGATTGCGAATGCCTGATCCGAAGTATCCAGCTCAAGGCCGGGCAGTGGTCTATAGCCGCAGTCAAAGTTGTTTCCCGTAAGGTCAGGCTCGTTAGTAAAACTGATATACCCATCCCATTCAGCGTCCATTCCTTCCCCGTCGGTGCCCTCGTCCCTGGCAAAGAAGTCAAATGGAAGATAGTCCTTGTCCGTATTAAATACAAATCTAATGACATACCAGTGCCCTGCTATAAACGGGCCGGCACCCCATTCCTGGGACAAGGTCGGCTTAAACGGGTCTGGGATGCCGGGGTGCGTCGTATCGCAATATCTCTGGGTTTGTGTCTTGTGCCTGAGGGCCGCATAACCCTTAAAGGCACCCTCCAACGTATACTGGTCGCCATAGTTAGTCTTTGACAGCTGGTACTGAATCGTCAAGTTATCCCTGAAGAAAAGCCCCTGTTTGGTATACTTCCTGCCATCCGGGGTTGTCGGGTCGTTCTCGGAAAGCAGGGCGTTGAGCATATTTAAGCCTCCGATTCCATCCGGGTCTCCGGCGTCATAGTCGTCGTCCTGGTCATTCAGGGGGTACGCGTCGCCATAGGAGATGTCCACTTGATCAAAAAAGACCCTGGTCTCTATGGTATAGGCCCTCGGGGTCTTAAAGCAGCGCCTGTTCTTGGTAAACTCCATATATGTCTGTATCTGCTGCGCCGGGTCGCCCGTAAAATAACCGTCGCCTGTAATGCCGAAGGCCGGGTCAGCGGAGTACACTAAGCCTTCGATAAGTCCCGTATTGTCAAAGGTGGCTGTACTGCCGTCCGCTTCATTAAATTCAAACATAGCGCCCCACGGCGGACAGTCGTTTCCGATAACAGTAACAGGAGTAGTCCTCATGGCGGCTTCTGACTTTGAGAATATTTCATTTGGCATGGCTGCAAGCATATCCACGCCTATATCCGAATCGCTGTCAAGGACCGAGCTAAGAGTCAGGATAGCAGCGCCGCTGCCTTTGTAATGTTCGACTGCGGTTATTGTCCTCCCATCGTCGTCATCAGTCCAGACAAAGTCGTCAACATTAACCCCGCCTCTATACCCGGCTCCTCCTGCCTGTGAAATGGTTTCGGAGTAAACCCCAACCGAGAAGTTCACCTGAAGCGTATCCTGCCCGACCGCTCCTTCAACCCTTGTAATCCACGGTCCTTCCATAGACGATATAGTTACCGCGACTGTAGAAAGGGCCTGACCGAGATCGTCGAAGATTGCGCCGCTTGCAGGGGCTAAGGTATCGTCATTAACGTCAAGCGGCTTCATTGCGCCAAATGGCGTTGCCCCGCCAGTGAACGTAAGCACAGCTGTTGCCTCGCCTGCGGTATGCGTAACAGACGTTATGGTCCTTGGGTTCACGTCGTCGGTCGAACCGACGCCGTCGTCAACGTCTGTAAAGTCGAAGTCGGATGCCGCCAGGGCGCCTGTGCGGTTGCTGGCCGAATATACCGGGGCTGAGAATGTCACCAACACCTGCTTGTTCGATGTCGAACCTTCCGCACTCAGCAGGGTGATCGCAGTCCCGCTTAAGGTAACAGGGTCGGTCTTGAGCGGGTCGTACAAATATGCGCTCTTCAGGTCACTGGTCGCAGCGAAAGTGTCTACACCAAAGTCACCGGTACCCCCGGCATCCTCGGTCATAGTCAGGTACGCGACAGAATCGCCAACGGTGTGCTGCGATACGCTTGAGATACTCCAGTGAACCGTGCCGTTATCTACAAAGGCGAAGTCTCCGGCAATCAAGTCGCCTGCGATCCCCCTCACACCTTCGGAGAAGGTCACAGCGACCTGGTCTGAACCGGCAACACCCCTTGCGCTTATTATGTACGGTTGCTTCGCCTCGCGAAGGATTGCTTGCCAGCCCTGCCAAAAGGCATAATTAATGGAGTTCCAAATGGAGCCATTTCCATTGCTGGTGGTTGTGCGTGGTTGGAACGTGTCTTCGCCAAAGTCGGAGCCGATCGTCACGGCACTCAACTCTAGTAAGGCATACTTGTCGCCCGGATTATGAATAACATTTTCAATCGTCCTTCCGTTATTGCTGATGTAATTAAAATCACCAGTTGGATCGGTGCCTACGGCATCTACCATATCTTTCTTCGACCATGCGGGCTCCTCAAACGTAATCAGTACCCACTTGGAGCCGAGCACACCCTTGGCGCTCATTACTCTAGGTCTGTTCATAGTCATCAACAGGGCTCTGTTGGTCGTGTCTGACACAGCCGCTATACCTGACTCGCTGAAGACTGAATCAGCCGCAGGTCTGATAAAGTCATTCCAAAAGTCGGAATTAGTTTCGGTGACAGCGTAGGGGCAGAGTCTACTCGTGAGGTCAACCCTTGCATCTCCGTCGTTTACGAAGGCCGTGTATCCGGTGCCATCCACGCCATCAGGAATAGTGCCATTGTGAAGCGTAAAGTTTTTGTTGTTAATTTTGTCTATGGTATAAGAATTGCCGTCTATCTCGGTCATGCCGCCGATATTGTAGAGATAGACCACATCATTGTCGACCATGCCGTGGTTGGTGGTGGTGGTAATGTTAACCGGATTGGCCTGGGTAGCGGCGTTTATAGTTCTGGTTTTGTCAGCGTTACAGCGTTGACTTGTAAATAGTAACATAGCCCAGTCGTCTCCAGCAGTGTGAGTAACACTGGTGATGGTCGAGCCGCTTAAGGCATAGCTTATCTCGTCATAGGCGAAGTCGGCCACAGTAAGATCACCAGTACCGTCGGCGTTTGCATAAACCGGCTGATCAAAGGTCACATAAATTCTCGTATTGTTGTTCCTGCCCTCGGCCAACATTATCCTGGGTCCGAGGTTAAGGACGGTTATAGGAACAGGGCTGTCATCTACAGGGGAATCGGCGCTGTTGAATATTTCCACAAGCGCCGCCCCAAGCGTGTCTACGTTTACGTCGGCAAATATCAACGGAGCAGACATGGTCAAGGTGGCAGTTAAGTCGCCCGGCCTGTGGTCAACTTCTGTGATAGTTCTGGCGTTGTCGCTGTTCGAGTCGATCAGGGTAAAGTCGAGTCCGGTAAGTGCGCCCTGCATTCCCGGATTGGTCGCCACGAAGTGCTTGAAGCTCACGTCCAACTTATCGCTGCCAACGGAGCCTATTACCGATGTAATGACGGTCTGCGGCATGTCTGTTATCTGTACCGCAACTACCGGCGCCGGGTTATCAACATCGTTATAAACAGTAGTAGGCGCAAGGGTAAAGCCGGTGGTGCCTACCTCCGAGGCGTCAAGGCCCTTTGAAAGCTTTATGTACACCAGGTCATGCAAAGTCCTGTAAAACTCAATACCCGGCGAGTGAATCACCGTAACTATGGTAGCAATCCCGTTGCCTGAGAAACCGTCGTAAAGGGTAAAGTCTCCTATTTGTAGATTCGAGTTCGGGTCTGCGCCAGTATCCGCAAACACCTCTTGATCAAAGTGCGCAGTGATCATGTCGTATCCGATAGAACCATCCACCTGAACAAGCTGAGGCGTCGGCTCCGCCTTTATCATGTAGCTCTCAATACCCATGGGATAACCGGTTAAGAGGTCCCAGATCGAACCGGCCGACGCGGACTTGGCCGC
Organism: uncultured bacterium; assembly: GCA_965371305.1. Taxonomy (GTDB): domain Bacteria; phylum Desulfobacterota; class GWC2-55-46; order GWC2-55-46; family DRQE01; genus CBDUXY01. Next base: position 5,419 of record CBDUXY010000040.1, on the reverse strand, counting down.
GAGCGTTGCAACACCTATATCGGCGAGCACTACCGGACCGTCAAGCACGATGCTAAACGCTGTTTCGCCGTCAACATGCTCGACACTGGTCATGGCCTGGCCGGACATGCCCGAAAGGGTCAGATCGGAGGTGGTTATCTGCCCGCCTGCGGCTGAGCCGGAGCCCGGACCTGACATCAATACCTGTATGTGATTATCTCCTATGAAGGTATTTACGTCAAAAAGATACTGAGATTTCATCCTGTAGATAGACGTATACTCACCCGCAGAGAAACCGGACAGAGCCGGGTTGCCCATGATATTCGTTACAGCGCTAGAAGCGGCGGTAACAAAATCCATGCTCGAATTGAGCCCACGATTGACTGGGAACGTTGGATATTGCATGTCATCGTACAATAGGTCAGAGGCCATGGTAAGGGCCGCCGTTGCCTCACCCGGCGTGTGGGCGACAGAGGTTATTCCGGCCCCCGCAGTACCACCGCCGTCATCCGGGCCGGTCGTGCCGGTCGGGTTGCTGTTATCATTACGGTCCTGGTAGATAATATCGGCAGGATCAAGTTTACCACCAGTGCCCGAACCCCATACGCCTTCGCTGAACTCAATCTCAATTATATTATAACCGGTCATCGCTGCAGCTGTATTTAAAATATATGGCTGTAGCTGTGTTGTCAGCATCTTCGGAACGGTGCCGCCGACCGTGCCGTCGGCAAAGAAGATAGAGCCGCCCATGGCCGCCACGGTGTCGCCAGACACCACGTCCAGATCGGCGTTTGCAATTGTTATGTCCATCGTCGCATAGGCAAAGCCGTCTCCGGAGTTGTGGCTGAGCGTCGTTATGGAACCTGCCCCCCAGCCAGCGACAGTATCGGTATACAGGAAGTCGGCGGCTACAAGCGCGCCTGTCTGGTCGTCGTTTGCGTAAACAGGGGCGACAAAGGTTATCTTGACCAGGTCGCTGCCCACATAACCTTCCGCCTTGGATATGACAGGTGTTGTTAATTCGGTTATGACGACCGGGGTCGTGCTCATCGCCGTATTATTAATATTAACGACCTCGTCGGTCTTTGCATTAAGGGTGTCGGAATCTATGTCGGTTGTGCTGTCAAACGGCGCGCTCAGGGTCATGCCGGCTACACTTGCTCCGGCAGTGTGGGTTACGCTGAGAATGGTCCTGCCGTCATCGGGGGAACCCACCTCCGTAAAGGTGAAGTCCGTATCCGTAAGATCACCCGACGGCGGAGTTCCGCTTGTCGTATATACGCCCTCTGAGAATGTAATGGTTAGCTGGTCGTAGTTCTCCGCGCCTGTAACTGACACAATCGTAGGCGCCGGTTGCGGAAGAGCGTCCACGGCCTCGGTACGAACAGGCGAACCGGGGTTGCCCGTTACCGGATTTATCTGCCCGCCGAAGATTGCAAAAGGTACGGCCGCAAGGGTATCGTCGCCCGCAATGGCGTCCAGGTCGTTTGCATCAAGATTAGAATCAAGGTAAAGCGTTGCAGATAAACTTCCGGCACCATGTACTACGGAAGATATAGTCCTTGAATTATCACTCAGGACCAGGTTGAAGTCAGTCTTAACCAGGCTGCCGCTCAGCCCCTCGTCCCCATAAACCCCGGCGCTGAAGGTTACCCATAATTCATTTTTGGAGGCCGCACCCTCGACCTTTGTTATCTCCGGCGCGGAAAGACGCGTAATCACGACAGAGTCCGGCTCGGACGGAATCGTGGCGTAAGAATCGTATATCTTGTTGGTTCCGGGTGCAACCGTATCCACGTTTATATCGGTCGTGGTGTCAAGTGGTGTACTCAGCGTGAGTATTGCGTAGTCGTCACCAGCCGTATGTGAAATAGTATAGGTCCTTCCGTCGCTGTTCAGGGTAAGGTCGCCATTACCAAGTGCGCCTCCGCTTCCGTTATAAACCCCCTCGCTGAACTGAACGTGGAGCTTGTCATAACCGGTTTGTCCCTGGACCTTCGTAATAGCCGGAGGAATGGCAGAGCTGAAGTAATTTGGCTCCTTGGTCACATTCCAGACCTTTACCTCGTCTATATAACCCTTAAAGTTTACTATGGAAGACCACATATAACCGCCGATCGAAAGCGAGTTGCCGCACCATCCGCACCTCATGCCACCATACTTCATGCCGCCTTCACTCTGGGGCGTCATCCACTCCTGATATTGAAAACCGTAGCCAAGGTCCGTGGCCCACGTATCGGCCGCACTGTGCGGCTGCGTCCAGCAACTGTAGCCCGGCACGTCGCTCCAGGTCACGTCCTCGCCGTTTACGTAGAGCCTTATCTTACCGAAGCTCGGGTCGTAATTTGTCGCACTTCCTTTGGTACCGTTAAAGCCGGTCCAATCGGCATTATCCGGCTGGCCGTCGTTATCGCTGTCTTGCAGATAATCGAACGTCACGGCAACATGAGTCCACTGGTTCACCGGTACGACACCAGTAGTGTCGTTGCTATAAGCGCCCCTGAGCCCGTTGCAAGACCCGGCCGTCCAGTCCCACTGCGCACCAGGGGTGACCGTATCAGGTCCGCCGTAGGCGAAGTTTGACTGGAAAGCTAACCTGTACGTGCCGCCTTTGAGCAGCAGCCTCATGCTGTAACCGCCCGTCCAGAACGTATGTTTGGTAAGCAGTACACTGTTATACTTTTTTTCAGATTCAAGGCTTGTAGGATAGACCCACATCTCTGCCGAGAAATTAAACTTGGCCTCGCTCAGTACCCACATGTTGCCGCCCGACGGCCCGCCGCCCTTGTTCGCCCCTCCGCAACAGTTGCCCCCGGCACATGTCGACCATGTACAGTCCTCCGTGCCGACCTCGACCGTGCTATCATCAAAGTAGGCTGAATATGTGCCGATCTTGGCGTATTGGCCGGAGCCGAAACCGCTGGACTTAAACCTGCGTATCCCGTGCAAGTTCCACATGTCGCTGTCTTTATAGTTACCGTCAAACTTCATATGGAATATCTGCCCAGCGACCTTGGCCGGTACAACTCTGGGGGTACCCATACGCCTGTTAAAGTGAAAACTTGCAGGTATATATGACGACCATGTAGAACTCGTTGTGTGGCAAACCCCTCTGCAACTGTCATAGCCACGACCCGCGTGGCATGGGTTATCAGGAAAGTGTCAGGGGGGACACGAGTTATGCCAGTTCGTCTCTTTCTCCGAGACGTTAATCACATGACAGTTATAACAAAGCCCTTGCGACCCTCCGCCGACAAATCCCCACCAGTTATAATCGTTGGTAGTCGTTACGTCCGTGTTTGCAAAACTGGTATTGATCATCGGCCTTAGCTGATAGAACCTGGTCGAGCCATGCACCTCGTGACAGTCCGTACAACTCAGCACGAAGTTATAGCCGGAATTCCTTTTTCCGAGTTCGCCCTTTCTGTTATATGTACCCTTGATCGCGGCCGGATACCCCTGTCTCTTGGGTACGACAGGCCAACAGGATTCGTCGCCCTTACTTCCGAGACCCAGCCCCATGGTGCAAGTATCAGGGGACCACCAATATGCCCTGAAGGCGCAGGTACGCCAGTTCGGACAGCCGCGGCTGTACGGAGACGGCGAGTAACCCGGTATCAATCCGGTAGTACCGGCCGTCCTCAAGCCATGCGGGTTCCTGTCCCACTTCCTATAGGCGTGGCACTTCATGCAGAACACCGGATAGGCAGGCAGCACGTTTCCTTCAAAACCGCCTATTGAATGGTCCGGCTTCTCGTAATGTCCCGTATAAAAGGGCTGGCCGGAAACATTCGGGTCAGTGGCGGCGTAAACGTCCATCTTCTCGCTCGCGTCGTCACCGAACAGTATCGTACCCATTGCCCTTGGATTTTTTACAGGATCGGCCGTGCCGTCGGGTAAGGTTACCGGAGTACAGCCCTTGCCGTTGGCGCATATCTGGTCATGCTCCCAGTACCTGCCCGTTACGATGTGCGGGTTGTGGCAGCTTGTACACTGTAGCTTATATTTCGATCCGGTGCGGCCGGGACCACGCGCGTATATATTGGTACCAGAGGCAAACGGCACATTAAACGTCGTACCGAGCGGATGTTTGGAATAACCGCCGCTGCCGCCGTTCCACAACGAAAATGCCTGCTGTATGCTTGTTGCAAGGCCCGCGCCGCTTATGGCCTTATTATATACCTTCCCTCCCGTGTGACAACGGAAGCAGAACTCTTTTATCTCTATATTTCTAAGGCTGTTGCCGTTGGTAATGTAAGCTCCGGCTAAAATTCTCTCGTTAATAGACCCGTGAGGGGTCGTGTGGCAGCCCGTGGTTGAGCCGTCGCCAAGGCACGTTATCGGACGGCCTCCGTTGAACGCAGCGTTCCTCACGTTGTGCGCCGAGTCGGCCCACAGGTCCCCTGCGGCGCCAGAATAAATATTAGGCGGCACCGCGGCAGACCCGCCGCCTATGAAGGGCTGGTTGCCGTCCTCGTCGTGGCAGCTAAGGCAGAAATCCTCTACCTCGTGACCGTCAAGTTGCGCCGCGTCGTGGTAGATGCGGTAGACCGTTGCCCCGGCGTCGTCGTTATCGCTTAATAAAACTTCGCCCGTTCCACCCACCACATGGTGCTCGGTAAGGTCGTGACATACCTTGCAGTCAACACGGAACTGCGGATTGGCCGGATGCGAAGACACGTAAGTCTCACTGCCGTACGTCCCCTGCGACACCATCGCCGCCTGCCAGTCGTGGCACTTCCTGCACGGTATATCGGGTGTGGTCGGGTCGCTGTCGTTATCAACGGCGTTGTTCCAGTCGTTCGTGCCCCCGCCAAGCTCGGCAGCCGAACTCGTCGTATCGGTCCAGGTAACATGGTTCTTCATGTTCGGCGTCTCAGGCACAGGGAAGTGAGGTACCGGGTTATGACAACCGACGTAGCAGGTAACCGGCACGAGTTTATAAACGTCGTAATCCGTTTCGGTACCCGTACCGTCTTCTCTAAACACCGTTGGGTTGCCTGTAATTGCATCGTAACCATATGAAGTAATGTTGCCGGCCGTGGCGCCGCCAATAAGACTTATCTGTTTTATCTCAGCAGTAGCGCCCATGTTATATATCTTCGTGCCGCCAGGGAACGCAACCGTAGAGTCGAAGTTAAAATTAATGTTAGACCGAATCGGCGTACACGTGTCGTAACTCGAACAACCCGTCTGGTTATGGGTCGGGCCGAAGCCTTCATGCCCGTGGCAATACGTACAGCGGAAGCCCGCGTCAATAACGTGCGGCAAGTGAGCGCCACCCGAGTTCGGGTTCTTGGATACGCGCCAGCGTGCACCCTCAGGAATGATCGTGCCCGGAGGTACCGGCGGATAACCGTGGCATTTATCACACTTGGGCTTCCACGCTTCTTCAGAGTCCGCATGGTTATGGCACTGAGGACAACCGTTCGTATAATGA
>CBDUXY010000039.1:0-17911 GCA_965371305.1 uncultured bacterium | reverse complement strand
TTCTATTTGTCACCAATCCGTCACCACCCTTGCGTCATAATAATATGACATCATCGTGAAAAGTATTGTAAACATAAATTCATAAATTTAAAAGTGCCAATAATGCGCGCCCTGTTATTTATGTTAGAGATTTACCCGCATGGCGTGCTAACGAGCCCACCTTGCGGGTTTAATGCCCCATAGTTTGGCTCAGAGGTAATTTACTTCACCTTTAAAGCGGATTTTCTAATGGCCATGAAGAAAGATATGCAACAGAATTTGGAATCCTTTCAATACAACGAGAGAACAACGCGCTTGCTTGCAATGTTTAACAAACTTTCCGATGGAGGCAAGAACAAGCTTATAAACGTGTTAACGCTGCTTCTGGATGCGGAGAATATTGAAAAAGAGAGCTGATTCAATAAAATAATTCGGTACTAATTATTTTATCACTTAAAAAAAGTAATGTCAGAGCTGACAAGGGGTTAAAACATCATGGAAACTGATTATACGGAGATTCTTGCAAATAGGTTTAGAAAGTTCGGACTCGGTGAATTTCATAACCAAGAAGTACTAGGACTCCTCCTCTCACTTGTATTGCCTGAGCAGGACTGCCCCCCCCTGGTAAAAACATTAATTAAGCAATATAAAGGTCTGAGAGGAGTGCTTGACGCACCAATAGAAGAGCTTAATCTAATAAAAGGAATGAACAAAAAAGCTGCAATTCAGTTAAAGCTTGCAAAAGATATTTCAATCATATACTTAAAGGAACAAATAATTAAAAAGGACGTTCTGAAAAACCAGCAAGATGTGATAAATTTTTTAACCATGACACTCTCGAGCGAAAAGACCGAGAATTTTTTTAGTATTTACATGAATAAAAAGAATGAAATAATTGAAATGGAACGAATTACCGAAGGTGGTATCAGTCACACGGTTGTCAACTTCAGGCGTGTCATAGAAGGCGCTTTCAGGCACGGCGCCAGTTCCATTATTCTTGTTCACAACCATCCCAGCGGAGATCCGACCCCTTCTCAGTCCGATTTGGAATTAACAAGAAAATTGAGTAAAGTTGCTTCTGCGGTCAACATTTCAATATTAGACCATATAATTATAGGAAAGAACACATCCTGCAGCGTCAGAGAACATGAAAATCCAAGTGGTTTTACCACTAACTTTTCCAGACACAGGCCGATATTACCCCATCTGCTGCACGAATAATCAATTTACCCTGGATCAATAATAAAAATAAAAGAGATGAACTGGCGCTGATTTACAGAATCACTTAAAACAAGATCTCCTCACACCAACCAACCGTCAATCGGTCAATCCGGTTAATCACACAAGATGTAGCCGTTTGCGTTATCAAAGTTGTTTTTCTGAGCGTCAGGGAGGCGCGCTCTGAGTACCCTTAAGGTGTATCCTCCTACAAGACATCCGTCGTCGGTGTACATCCAGTCGATAATCTCATCAAGATCTACCTTGACCTCATCGCCTCGCTTGAGCTTCTTAACCACCCTGGGTTCGTTCTCAAGTTTTCCTATCAAAACCTTATCGTCGAAGGTGAGCTCGCTTATCCACATGGCCTCCAACGCTTTGCCGCTCTTTAGAAAATCCTCCCCGGCCTCCTGCTCATAAAACCCGACCTTTACAGCAAAGTTGCTCTCTTTTTCTCCTGGCGACCCAAGATGTTTTGTGAAAAAACCAGTCGACTCCTGCGCCTTTTTTGAGGCAGCCTTCAACTCCTTGTCGTTTGGAGCTACCTGTATACCTACATTATTTGAATCCCCACTACCGAAGCCTTCCATAACGGACGCACTCTGTTGCTTGGACTTATCAGGCCAGGACGAGGTTATCGGTTCGACCTTGTCTGTGCTGCGTGAGACGAAATGAAACAAACCTATGGCTACAATAATCAACGCAATCACAATAATCAGCCACTTTAAAAAATTTTGTTTTGACATAAAAAACACCTTTCCATTACATATTTTGCTATCAAAATAACGCGTATTAACCTTTATAATATAATAAAATTTATGTTTGAGCTAATAAAAACCTCTCCCCGATATACGAATATTATTTTTAACTCACCTGCGGCCTGAAGCCGCGAGCTTGACAAGATTCAGAATACGTGCTATATTCAGAATATACTGAACACAGAAAACATGATTCCGGCAATTTCGCCTGCTACTCTGACACAAAAAAAGTGAGACAAAAAAATGCAAGACAAAACCGTTCATATGGACGAGGCCCTGAGTAAATTCATTGAGTCATGGGGGCTTATGGGTTCTATCTGGGGCATAAATCCATCGGTAGCGAGGGTGCACGCGCTTTTGATCGCCTCTGACGAACCGGTAAGCCTTGACGTCATTGCAAACTCACTTAAGATCAGTCGCGGTAACGCAAGCATGTCGCTTCGCGATTTAAGAAACTGGGGCATTGTAAAACTCGTAAAAGAACCCGGAGACCGGCAAGACTACTACGTAACCGTGCCGGACATATGGAAGATCTTCATAGCCATAACAAAGGAGCGTAAAAGGCGCGAGTTCGACCCAACGCTTGAGGTCGTGCGCGAGACATTGTCAAATTTGCATAAGGGTTCCCCTCGGGCAGTGAAAAAGAGGCTTGAAGACATGGAAAAACTCCTTGCGACTTTCGACATGATTGGCAACAAATTTCTTGTGGACGAAAACAAGGCAAAATACGTGTTGTCTTTCCTGTCCAAGTTTTCAGGTGTAAAAAAGAAGAAATAAGAGGGGGGGGTAGACTAAAAAAATTTGGTTTTATAGTTCAGAAAATACTGAACCTACAAAAATAAATGAACAAGCAAGGCGGTTGAAACGCCTGGAGGAGGTGCACTATGAAACAGCTAAAAGCAGTAGACAGCAAGGGACGTATTACCGAGACGTCGCGCACAGCACAATCAACACAGGCAGCAATGGCGATAAAAGACGAAAACACACAGGAGAGTGTCACAGACGTTTTAACCGACAGGCTAAACGTCGTAACAGGAGCGAACGGGTTTACAGGAAAATACATTACACGCATTTTGCTCGGTGAAGGCAAGACCGTAAAAAACTTTACCAACCACCCGAACAGGCCCGACCCGTTCGACGGGAAAGTAAAAGCGGTTTCGTATAACTTCGACAACCCCTCCCTTATGGTCGAGGAACTCCGGGGCGTACACACGGTCTATAACACCTACTGGGTCAGGTTCAATTACGGCCTTACGACTTTCGGACAGGCCGTGGCAAACGTACAGAACCTGATTCGCGCGGCCAGGGAAGCCGGGGTTAAGAGGTTCGTACACACAAGCATCGTAAACCCGGACCTTGAATCCTCTTCCCACTACTTGAAGGGCAAGGCGCAGATGGAGCAGACGCTTATCGAAAGCGGGCTTTCCTACGCAATCCTTCGCCCGACAGTACTTTTCGGAGAAGAAGACATACTCATAAACAACATAGCGTGGCTGCTCAGGACTTTCCCTGTTTTTGCAGTGCCCGGGCTTGGCGACTACCGCATCCAGCCCGTGTGTGTGGATGACGTGGCAAGGCTCGCCGTTGAAATGGGGCGCAGGCACGACAACATCATCTGCGACGCCGTGGGCCCTGAGACCTATTCGTTCGACGGGCTTGTGCGCCACATAAAAGACGTGATAGGCGCGCGTTCACTGATACTTCGCCTGCCCCCGAGGGTTGTTACATTTTTAACGGCCTTTGTAAACCCGCTGCTTGGGGACGTGATCATAGACTCTACCGAGGCAAGCAAGATCTCTCTTGATAAGCTTGTCTCATACTCAGCGCCTCTGTGCAAGACACGTTTCAGCACTTGGATAAGGGAGCACAAAGACACAGTAGGCAGGAAGTATGAGTCAGAGATAAAAAGGCACTTTAAATAAAAACAAAGAGGAGGTACAAGGCGATGAACAGCATAACGGCATTTCTTATAGGAACAGGGCTAACAGCGGTAACAAGTATCGGCGTGATCATATATATCGGGCCGCACCTTAAAAGCATCCTTTCCGAGCTGTGCGGCACAAGGGAAAGAGCAGGGTTCTGGGCAGCCCTGTGCAATATGAGCATCATAATAATACCGGTGCTCATCTCCATGGTCCATTACCCGGACGCAAGCCCAAACAACGTCACGGCTCTTTTCTTTGAGATCACCTCGCAGTACTGGTGGGGTCTTGTAGGACTTATCTTTACGGTACTCGTAATAGGCGCATACGTCATGGGTTATATACCAAAAGAGAAGAAAGCACCTGAACCGAAACAAGTTACAAGGAAAAGTACGGGGTATGGCATGAGCTCATCCGGTATAACCACGAAGCCGGTAACAGCACAGGGCGGAGAACACCCTCCAGGCACTTAAGTTCTATGAAGTGGCCGTAAACATAGATGCAACACAGGGGCAGGAGGACGTTACCGGTTACCCCCTCCTTCCGTCCGGTAACTCCCTTCTACCCCTGACCTACATGCCATAACAAGACTTTGCCGGAACAAGATAGGAGATCGCGCCATGTTTAAAATACTTGAAGTCCTCAAGATAAGGACAACGCAGCTGCTCCTGGTCGTAATTTTTATAGCCATTGCAGCTCACGCCATTGGTAAAGAAATTAAGGAAGATAAATTTCTTACAGCGGCGCGCACAGGGCAAACTGCTGCAATCCAGCGCATGCTTTCCAGTGGTTCTGACATCAATGCCACGGACTGGGACGGACGCAACGCTTTGTTTATGGCAGCAGAAGGAGGATACACGGACACGGCAAAGTTACTAATAGAGATGGGCATCCGTGTAAACACAAAATCTTCTTACTACGGTACGGCTCTGCACCCGGCAGCAAAAAAGGGACATCAAGAGATCGTGGAGATGCTTGTCAAAAACGGTGCTGACGTTAATGCAAAAGCAAGGTATGGCTATACAGCACTACATAAGGCGGCAGGTGATGGGCATACAGAGGTTGTTACTCTGCTTATAAAAAACGGCGCCAAAATAAATAACGACCCTGATAGCAGAGCAGACTCAGTCTTGTACGTGGCAGCAACAAATGGGCACATGGATATAGCAAGGCTGCTTATTGCAAACGGAACGGACGTAAACGGTGACGGCGCTTGCGGGGACATGGTACTACACGGTACAGCAAGTGAAGGTCATACGGAAATGATCAGACTCTTAATTGAAAACAATGCCGACGTAAACGCAAGGAACGGCTGCGGTAATACCGCTTTAATAAGTGCCGCTAAAAACGGCCACACCGAGGCAGCAAGAGTCTTAATTAATGGCGGCGCGGATATTAACGCAACAGGCAGATGCAGCAGCACTGCCCTGCACATTGCAGCGGACAAGGGAGATCCGGAACTAGCAGCACTGCTCACCCAAATGGGAGCTGACCTGAACGTAAAAAACAAAAATGGCCTCACACCACTTTACCTTGCACTGGCTAAAGGACATAAGAAGTTAGCCAATCAACTCATCTCAGCCGGGGCCGACCTAACGTTGGTCTTTGAGGCAAGGCAAAAGAAAATAGATGAAGCCAGAAAGTTACAGGACAGAGCCAAAGACGTAAACGTATACAAGAACAACAAAACCCTTCTGTATGAAGCTGCGTCAGAGAACAATACGGAACTTATTGAATATCTTATAAGCAAAGGCGCACTTGAGTACGTAAAGGGCGATATTGTCAAACACAACCCTCTGCATGAGGCCGCACACAGAGGGCATATGGAAGCAGCCAGACTGCTCATTTCAGGCGGGGCGGACGTGGATACAATGGTTGATTACAACGGCACAGCTTTGCACAAGGCGGCACTTGGTGGACATACAAAGATGGTCATGCTGCTGCTCACCTACGGAGCGGACCTGGAAGCAAGAGACTATTCCGGGCAGACCGCGTTATATAAAGTCGCGGATAAATTACAGACTGACATGGTGAAACTGCTTATCAGGGAAGGCGCCGACGTAAACACAAAAGAAAAGTATGGTTATTCGATCTTGCACCGCTCAGCGCAGCGGGAGCAGGACATAGAGTTATCGAAACTGCTCATAGAAAACGGCGCGGACGTAACAGATGACAATGAAGGTCATACAATATTGCACACTGCCGCAAGAGATGGAAACACAAAGACTACCAAACTGCTTGTCAAGAAAGGCGCCGACATAAACGCACAAAATCGAATCAAACAGACACCGCTTCACATGGCGGCTACTGACTCCAAAGCTGAAACCGTCACACAACTTATCTCTCTTGGCGCAAGCCTGAACATAAGAGACATGCACGGTGAAACCCCTTTATTTAATACCGTTACAAATCTAAGTCGACACGAAACCGACAGAGGTCTTGAGGTGCTTAAGAGGTTGATCCTTGCCGGTGCAGACGTGAACCTCAGTGACAACAAGGGGCAAAGCCCATTACACGAAGCAGCACGCAACGGCAACATGAAAGCAACTCAGCTTTTAATCGAAAACAACGCCGTGGTAAATGCCAGAGATAAGAAAGGCCTAACGGCCCTGATAATAGCAAAAGAAAAAGGTCATGACGAACTCGCAGAATTGCTTATGGCAAACAGCAAAAAAGAAAACGGAGAATGAGACGTGAAGCTAAACATTGCCCTGATAACGCCTGCAAGAAGGTTTATCTCAAACAGGGTCGGGCTTGGCTACCAGGTTCCACTCGGTCTGGTACTGCTCGGAGGGCCGTTAATAGACTCTGGGCACAACGTAAGGCTAATAGACAACGACCTTTACGGTTTGAGCGACAAAAAACTCGTTCAGAGACTGCAAATACAGCCGCCTGACTGCATCATGATAGGACACAGCGGATCAACTGCGGCCCATCCCGTCGCAATGAGGACCGCGGCGGCACTGCGCCTGGCCTTTCCAAGTGCAATCATCATATACGGCGGCGTGTACCCGAGCTTCACAGCCGTAGACATACTAAAGAAAAACCAGTGTATCGACATAATAGTGCACGGCGAAGGAGAAGAAACGGTTACGGAACTTGCAGAGGCTATAAGCATTGGCATTGGATCGTTCGACCACATTGGCGGCATTACCTTTCGCGGCAACGACGCCGTCGTCACAACACAGCCAAGAGAACCAATAGAGGACCTCGACAGATTTCGCCCAGGGTGGGAACTTGTAGACTGGGAAGAATACACACTGCTTGGATTTGGACGCTCCGCCGGAATTCAGTTCAGCCGAGGTTGCACGCTTAAGTGCAGCTACTGCGGACAGTGGAGCTTCTGGAAAAAATACAGGCATCACAGCCCGGAATTTATTGCAGAACAAATGGAACAGCTTGTGAATCACTACGGAGTACGTTTTATATGGTTTGCAGACGAGAACTTTGCCGCAGACCGTGAAGCAACAAAAAAGCTTCTAAGGCTGATAATAGAAAAAGACCTGGGCCTTGCTCTTAACGCCAACATGACAGCAACACTCGTTGTAAGAGACAAAGACATCCTGTGGCTTTACAAGAAGGCAGGCTTTGTCAACGTCATCATGGGTGTTGAATCCATGGACGACAAGACCATCGAAAGGATACAAAAGGACAATCCTTTTGAACTAAGCTGTCAGGCAACAAGACTGCTGCGTTCTCACGGTGTCGTTGGGTTTGCAAATATAATATTTGGTCTTGAAGATGAAAACCCGGCTTCGTTATGGCGCACTTTCAAAAATCTGCTAAAACTCGATCAGGACGTCTTCAGCATTGCCTTCATTACCCCCCATCATTGGACTGTCATGGGTAGTGAGTTGGAAGCAGCCCATGTTGTACAACCCGACCAGCACTACTGGACCTACCGTAACCAGGTTATCACCACACCAAAGTTAAGGCCGTGGCAGCTCTTTACCCTTCTTAAGATCATTGAGGCCGCGTTCCACCTCCGCCCCCGCGCCCTGTGGCGCATGGCCTTTGGCACGGATCGGCTTTACAGAAAGGTACTAAGGGCTTATCTTGCCCTGGGTTTCAGAGTGGTGGTTGCGGAATTGCACGAGTTTATCTTCAAGACAAGATTTGTAAAGCCGGGGACCATTGACAAAAGACCTGGTTTCCCTGAAAAATCACCAATCAAACAAAAATAAAACTGTCAAATTTATAGAATTATTATGCAAAAATTAAATTCGATTAATTCAGGACCAATGTGGTATACTTTCAAAAATAACTGGCATATAATAAAGTTGTAGAAGAGATTTTTTAAGGAGATTATAAAAATGTATGAAAAGATACTTATAGCAGCGTTCGTTATCGGGCTTGTGGTTTCCGCGGGGTCGGGAAGTGTCGCTGCTGCAAAGCTTGAAAAAGCTACATTCGCCGGAGGATGTTTCTGGTGCATGGAAGCTCCGTTTGAAAAATTAAACGGGGTTTTCAGCGTGGTCTCGGGCTACACGGGTGGTCACGACACAGACCCGTCATACAATGAAGTATCGTCCGGGACCACCGGACATCTTGAATCAATAGAGGTAACCTTTGCCCCTGATGTTGTTTCATATGAAGAGTTGCTTACTGTCTTCTGGATGCAGATTGACCCGACAGACGACGGCGGGCAATTCGTAGACAGGGGCGAGCAATACGCAACAGCCATCTTCTACCACACAGAGGAGCAGAAAAAAATAGCCGAAGGGTCAAAAAAGGAACTTGACGGATCAGGCAAGTACAGAAAACCCGTAATTACGCCGATTATAGAGGCAGGAACTTTCTATCCAGCCGAGGAGTACCACCAGGACTACCACAAGAAAAATCCGATAAGGTACAAATACTACAGAGGGCGCTCCGGGCGCGACAACTACCTGGACCGGGTCTGGCCAAAAAGGGGTGAACACATTAAGAAAATTAACGAGCAAAATGAAGCAGAACAAAAAAAGACCTCACCAAATAAATCAGACAAACCCAGCGCAGGCGCAAAATACTCAAGACCGTCCGACGCGGTGCTTAGAGATACACTCACTGCCTTGCAGTACAAGGTAACGCAGCAGGGCGGCACCGAGCGTGCCTTTCAAAACGCATACTGGGACAATAAAAAACAAGGCATCTATGTCGGCGTAGTCTCGGGCGAGCCGCTTTTCAGTTCAATCGACAAGTTTAAATCAGGCACAGGATGGCCGAGTTTTACAAGGCCGCTTGAGCCGTCACATGTAGTCGAGCGCGTGGACAACTCATTTTTCTCCACAAGGACGGAGGTCAGGAGCTTTAGCGGCGACTCTCACCTCGGGCACGTCTTCAACGACGGGCCCGAACCCACCGGCCTTCGCTACTGCATAAACTCAGCGTCTTTAAAATTTGTAGCAAAAGAAGACCTTGAAAAAGAAGGCTACGGCAAGTACAAAAAGCTTTTCAAATAAAACCGCGTGTAGCTTTACCCGTTGTCAATTAATCAAACAACAGACGCAACGACCAATACACCCACCCACCCTTGTGCGTCCTGAAACAGGCCTTATGAACCAAACCTCCACCATTACAATATACACAAACAAATTTGGAAAACATATTTTCTGCAACTGTTGACTTAGGCATTGGTAAGGCAATATAATAGATAAGTAAAGGTCTGACTTACACCGTTGAATCACCATACATTGCCGATTTTAATCCCGTGTTCAAGGAGGGTCATTCAATGAAGCCAATGAAACGTTTTTTATGCCTTATAACCTTTGCACTTTTTTTATCTTTTGCATTACCACTACAGGCGGATGCCGGGATAAAAGGTGCAAAACTTGTAACGCCAGGAGCAAACCTGTATGAACTAAGGTATGAGTTCCTGCAATTTCCCCTGACGCAAAAAGAGGTGGATACCTTTCTAACCGACCTTGACCGAATAGAGGCATGGGTCCTTGACAACCGCAAAACGTGGCGGGAGGCCGAAGGCGAACTTGGCAACTTCCTGGAGCTTCAAGTCTGGAAAGGCGGCAAGCTAAACGGTCAGGACTTTATCGCATTCAAAAAGAAGGTCAATATGGTCAGGGTTATTGACTCGACAAATAAAGAGGCAGACCGTCAAAGAAAAAACATTAAATTCTACGAGGAGATGGCAAACAGCAAATACACCAAAGAAGATAGGAAAAAGAAATACAGGGAGAGGGTCAGGAAGGCCAAAGCTATATTATCCGCAATTGAAAAATTTCCCAGAGATAACATTGCGGTACTTAAAAAGAACGACGAAGCGCTTAAGACAGCCTTCAAGCGCATAAAGCTGCTTGGCGAAGAAGACCTGGCAATAGCCGTAAAAAATGCCGACATTGAGAAGGTCAAAATACTTTTATCAAATGGGGCTGATGATAATCTTAAAAATAAACACGACCAGCCGGTACTTGCCAATGCCTCGGGACTGAAATCAAAAGAGGCCGCTTACGAGACAACAAGGCTGCTCATAGATGCCGGAGCAGACGTAAACGCCGTTGGTAAATCAAAAAGTACGGCCCTACAGGCAGCCGCTTATGCCGGGCACACCGAAGTCGTTAAATTACTGATACAAAAAGGTTCGAATGTCAAAGCTAAAAACACTCGCGGCACAACCGCTCTTATGAACGCGGTTATGTCAGGGAATATGGAGATAACCAAGCTGCTCATAAAAAACGGGGCTGACATAAAGGCAACCGCCAGTGACGGGAAGACAGTACTTATGTATTCAGTCCAAGGGAAAAACAGGGAAATCGTTGAGTTTCTCATAGGTAGCGGCCTGGACGTAAACACAACAGATAATCGTAAAAACACTGCCCTATACCACGCCGTCTACGGTAAAGACACCAAAGAGATAGAAGACCTTCTCTGGGCAAAAGGGGGGAAAGGGGCGAATGTAGATGAGTTCGCCGTCACAGTCTACGAAGCCGCACGCAAGAGATATACGCAAAGGGTCAGGTACCTGCTCGCTCAAGGGGGGGATCCGAATAAACCATCAAAAAAAGGACAACTCGCGCTCGTGGCAGCTGCCTCACTCGGAGATGTGGAACTTGCAAAAGTACTCATTAATGGCGGGGCCGACGTAAGCGCCCTGGAAAATCGCAAATACGGCGAGACAGCACTGATGGCAGCGTCCCATGGCTTATACTCCGGGGTAAAACCAACTGACCAGACTGCGATTGCCAGACTCCTTATAAAGGCAGGGGCGGACGTTGACAAAAAAGACAACGACAGCAACACGGCAGTACTGAAATCCGTCAGCAGGAGTTACAACCTGGGCACGCTTAAAGTACTAATTGAGGCCAGGGCCAACCTCGAAGCAAAAGACCAGTACGGGAATACAGCGCTTATACTGGCCGTACGCAATAACAATATCAAAGCAATTAAACTTCTTATAAAAGACCGCGCTAACGTTAACGTCAAAGATGATTACAGAAGCCCGCTCCTGCATTCGGCAGTATCTAAAGATAAGAGGCAGATAGTCCGGATGCTTCTCGATGCCGGAGCAGACGTAGATGCCCGCACTGATTATGGCGGGACTGCGCTTATGGGCACAGTTGGTAAAAACAATCTCGCGATGGCAGAGATACTACTCAAGGCCGGGGCAAACGTCAGGGCAAAGAACGATTCCGGAGCTACCGCGCTTTACCTGGCAGACAGAGATAACCGAAGGGCCATGGAAAGGCTTCTGCTGCGTTACAAAAAATAAACGAACACGCTATTTTTAACGCCGCACTCCTGCGGCTGCAACACAAATAAATTACCCCGCAGCCAAGCTGCGCGGCATTAAACCCGCAGGGTGGACTCTTTAGCCCGCCCTGCGGATAAAGTTAAATAAAGGTAAAAAAATAAATGAAAAAAATTATCTACATGTTACTGCTTGTTATTATAATGGCCGGCTGCGGGAAACTGGATAAGATTGAACAGGAACTGCAGCACGACCTTGACATCGCGCGCCTCGGAGACATTAAGGCAATCGGCGCGTTACTGAACGAGTACCATCAAAAAACAGGACGTTATCCCTTTACCGGACTCTCGGACCTTCCGACTTACACCTATATCGCAACAAAAGAGCAACTAAGGGGCATAAAAAACAAACCACCCTACGACCATGAAGTGCGGGGCGTAAAAGACCTTATTGCCGAACTTGAAAAGACCCTTGGCACACAGGTTGTTATGCCGTTTGACCCGCAGCGCGTACCGGTCAAAAAGCCTAACTTCTATATTTATCTTGTGAACGGGGACGACTACTACCTTACCGTACATCTATATTCGAGTTATGCATTTGCAGAAAACATCTCGGAAAACTATAACAGGCTTGAGATCACAAATACCAAAAAACTGCAACAGGGGTCGTGGCCCTACGAAGACCTGGTTAAACGCGAGGACTTCATAAAGGCACTCGGCGAAAAGCCGCACAAACCGGGGTACGTTAAGGCGATGCGTAAGGAAATGCGTGAGAAGGGATTGGTGTATTAGGGTTATTAATTAATATATCTACAGAAGGGAGTCTTTTCATTAAGGGAGGAGACCGCCTACATGCCGGCTAGCCTTGCTATCATATCTTCTATGTCCGAGCCGTCCCTGGAAAGCACTTCAACGTTAATATCGTCAATAGCATTAAGTACGCCCGTAGATGCCGAGCCGTTAGATAATAATGCCATGTTAAGCTTTGGATTAGCCGTGCCCTGCATCTTCTCACCCTCGGCAAAAAGCTCTTCGTGCAGTTTCTCGCCCGGCCTGAGGCCGGTAAAGGTAATGCTTACGTCAACGCCGGGGCGCAGTCCGTACAGGCCGATCATCCTTTTCGCAAGGTCGAGAATCTTAATCGGCTCTCCCATGTCGAGCACAAAGACCTCGCCGCCCTTGCTAATGCTTGCTGACTGCAGAACCAGATGCACGGCCTCCGGGATGGTCATAAAGTAGCGCGTAACCTCGGGGTCGGTCACGGTGACAGGCCCGCCCCTTTGTATCATGTCCTTAAACAGCGGCACAACGCTTCCGCTTGAGTCAAGCACGTTCCCGAACCTCACCGTCGCGTACCTGGTCTTTTTAAAATCATCACACAGTTCCGCAACAACCTTTTCAGCGATATTCTTGGTCATGCCCATTATGTTGACCGGGTTTACCGCCTTGTCCGTCGACACCAGCACAAAGCTTTCAACCCCGAACTCACCCGCCACCCGGGCCATCAACTGAGTGCCGAGCACGTTTGTAACAAAGGCCTCTGAGGGGTTGTGCTCCATAAGCGGCACATGTTTATAAGCAGCCGCATGTATGATAATGTCAGGCCTGTGGCGCTCCATCACCCCGGCCACCCTGTCTTTATTAAGCACGTCGCCTATCACGGGCACAAGGGAATCGCAAAACCTGCCAAGTTCCATGTTTATATTAAACAAACTCTCCTCGTGCCTTTCAAAAAGTATCAAAGACTGCGGCCTTAACATTGCTACCTGCCTGGAAAGTTCCGACCCTATCGACCCGCCGGCCCCTGTTACTAACACCTTTTTGCCTGTAAAAGTTTTTTCAAGCCCGGCAAGTCCATCCCCGTCCCCATCGCCGTCGCCGTCGCTGTTTAATGTCGGCGTCGGCGCTCTGAAAAGCACGTCTTCAGGCGAAACTACCTTGATGCTGCTTATGGAACCCCTGCCGCTGAGCAAATCCCACAGTCCGGGAAGGGTTTTAATGGGCAGCCCAAACTGCCTCAAGTCCTTTATGACCGACTGCAAATTGGCCGGAGAAAGTGCGGGCATGGCTATTAAAAACTCTTCGGGCTCTTCGGAAAAAACAATCGCCTTTAAGTCACCTCTTGTGCCAAGCACGGGTACATTTCGTATTTTAAGACCTTTTTTCCCGGGGTCGTCGTCAATAAGTCCGATGACCTCGTAGGAGTGAAGGCTGCTTGTCTCCACCTCGCGAAGCAGCATCTCTGCCGCGTCCCCCGCCCCTATCACGATTATACGCTTCTTTGAGCGTCTCTCATCACTCCTTTCATGAAAACGGCGGAACATCCTTATACCGCCAAGCAAAAATATATTCACCATCCAGTCTATGACATAAACCGAGCGAGGATAAGACACCACGCCAAAACCGTATCTAATGACAAAAAAGAGCACAAAGGTCCCAATGGTCGTGGCAATCGTAATGTTTCTCAAGTCCTTTACGCTCGTATAACGCCACAGCCCCTTGTCAAGCGAGAACACGAACAGAAGAAGCGTCCTTAGTACAATTAAGAGCGGAAGGAACGTGAGGAAATTATAGAACTGTTTTGTTGGTATTTGAGCGTCGAACCTGACGGCAAAAGCAAGGTAGTTGGCAAACACAAAAAGGAGTATCTGCAGGCAAACGACAATAGGTTTCCGGTAAGGACTGAGCGCGTTTATTGCCTTGAGCACTGTTTTGTACGGATAAACAAGCTTAATTATGGTAAGCAATATGAGTTTCAGGTCGTAAGCAAGGGAAGAGTCTTTTGCGTACTTTTTTGCAAGTTTTATTTTTTCAGGAAGCAGTACGTGTTTATAATACTCCTCAGGGTCGTCCCTGCCACGGAGGATGGATTCCTCGTCAGAGTAAATAAGGGTCGCTACGTCGGTTATGCCCGGCCTTAACTTGAGTATAGCCTCGTAGTCCTCTTTATTGAGGTCAACATACTTTTGCACCTCAGGGCGAGGACCAACAAGACTCATGGCTCCGGTTAAAACATTCAGTAATTGCGGCAGTTCGTCAAGCTTGCTCTTTCTCAAAAACTTGCCAATTTCAGTAACACGCGGGTCCCCGCCGGCAGTAATGGAAAGCCCTTCACCCTCTGCGCCCGGCACCATGGTCCTGAACTTGTAAAGGGTAAAGGGTTTAAAATTACGCCCGACCCTGGTCTGGGTGAAAAACACGGGCCCGGCACTGTCGCGCTTTATGAGTATGGCGATGAGTAAAAAAAGCGGAGCTAACAGGACAAGCCCGATAAAAGAGCAAAATACGTCAAAGGCCCTTTTCATCTCTTGAATCTGTCCGTAATGTCGGTAACAGCGTTAATAACTCTCATGACGTCATTATCCGACATTTTCGGGTATATTGGAAGGGATAACACTTTTTTATAGATTTCATAAGTAACAGGGAAGTCCTCCGGTTTATAACCGTAAGTATCGCGGTAATACGGGTGAATGTGCAGGGGGATAAAATGCACGGACGTGCCGATGCCGCGTTTGTTTAGTTCGTCTATAAAAAAATCCCTGTCCTTGGTGAACATGTCGGGATCGAACCTCAAGACGTAAAGGTGATGGCTGTGAACAGTACCCTGCTCTATTGCACGAGGCGGGAGAGCGAGGCCAGACACATCTAAAAATGCCCTGTCGTAAGTTTCGGCAATCTCTTGTCTTCTCCGGCGCATTGCGTCTGCTTTTTTAAGCTGCGCAAGGCCCATGGCCGCGGCAATGTCGGTCATGTTGTACTTGTAGCCTGGGGCGACAATTTCATAACGCCACGAACCGGACTTTGTATAACGCTTCCACGCGTCTTTACTTATGCCGTGAAGACTCATCACCCGCGCCCGCTCGGCATATTGGTCACTGTCAGTCACAAACATGCCGCCTTCGCCCGTTGTAATGGACTTTGTTGCGTAAAAGCTAAAGCAGGTCACGTCTGATCTCAGGGCGCCAACCGATGTGCCCCTGAAAGTAGCCGGCAGGGCATGGGCCGCGTCTTCGATAACAGCAATGTTGCGGCTCCTTGCAATGTCGAGTATAGCGTCCATGTCGCATGGAAGCCCTGCGTAATGCACCGGTATTATCGCCCTTGTCCTGGGTGTCAGTGCCTTTTCTATTTGCGCCGGGTCTATGTTAAGGGTTTCCCTGTCTATGTCTACGAACACGGGTTTTGCGCCAAAATAACGTACAACTTCCGCTGTTGCGGCAAATGAGAACGGGGTGGTTATTACCTCGCTGTTTGAATCGATAGGAGCAAGCCCCTGTTTACGTCCCCCGGCGCTGCCAACAGCGTCCAGGGCAAGATGAAGCGCCGCAGTGCAGGAGTTCAGGGCAACCGCGTGCCTCGCCCCTACGAACTCGGCAAAGGCCCGCTCAAACTCCTTGGTCCTTGGCCCGGTCGTAATCCAACCCGAACGAAGCGCCTCTGTTACGGCTTGTACCTCTTCGTCTTCTATTAAGGGGAGTGCAAATGGCAAAAAATCTTCAGTCATAAATATATTCCTTTTAAGCCACTTTCAGTTCCCTGTCAGACTGCAAACTTCTTAAGCAGTCCAACTGCGGCAAGTATCTCTTTTTCCGTTATTTTTGCATGGGTAGGCAGGCCAACAACCCTTTTGCACATGTCTTCGGCCACGGGACAACTTCCTTTCTTATAACCAACGCCTCCCCATCCGTCAAGGTTTGGATGCACGGGGGACACAAACCAGTCGCTGAGCTCTACTTTTTTCTTCCTTGCCTGACTTAAGACCTTTTCCTTGTTTGAGACAAGCACGGGGTAATAGAGCAACACCGGATCGCATGAATCAGGAATGTCCACGGTCTTAAAGCCGCTTTCCCCAAGCAGCTCCCTGTAGCGCGAGGCTGCCTGCCGCCTGTGCCGGATTAATTCATTAATTGCTGCGGGGGCGAGTTTACGCTCCAGCAAACGCGCCTGCCAGGGTGTCATTTTTTTCCTGTACCCCGCAGGCATCTTCTCCGGGCTTAGCAGCTCCTCACCGGTAGACGAGCCAACGGCAAGGCCCAGACCTGACACGGCCCTGTAAGCGGCCCTGGCAAACCAGAATATCTCAGGCGTCAACAGGGTTGAATACGCGGCGTATTGAATACGCATGAGAAAAGACTCAGTGACAGAAGGTACGGAGAACTCTGAATGTAACCCGCAATATAACTCGGCAAGCCTCTCTTTCACGGCACTACTTTTAACAACAGCCCACCCGCCAAGCCCCGTTGTCACCGGCTTTGACCACTGGGAAGAGAAAAAAGCCGCGTCTCCGAACGAGCCGACTTCACGGCCCCTGTACCTGGAACCTATCGCATGACAGCAGTCCTCTATAACGTAGAGGTTATAACGTTTTGCAATATCGAGCAACTTATCCATATCCGCCGGTATGCCAAACGTGTGTTGCACTATCAAGACCTTTGTCTTGTCTGTAATTTTCTCCTCGACTTTTTCAGGGTCGATATTAAAGGATCCTTTATCTATGTCCACATAGACCGGAGCTGCATTTAGATACAACACGGCGTTTGGCACGACCACGCAGGTAAAACCAGGCATTATTACTTCGTCGCCGCCCCCCACTCCCATGGCCTTAAGCAGGGCATACAGGGCAACGCGGCCTTTAAAAAAGAGAAATTTATTATTATACTTTGATACCATGTCCAACACTTTTCAGCAGATCGGAGTCTTCGCTGTCGCCATACGCAATCATATCTTTTAACCCGTCAGCGCCTAAAACCACTTTTATCCTCTCTGTCTTATTTCTTCCTTTACATGTATTACCAATTATTTTACCCGTAAAAACAACACCATTCTTTTCTGTTTCAGTGGCTATAATACCGCTTAAGCGCCAGGTCTTTTCAAGCGGTTTTAAAAAAAAATCGAAGTTAGCCGAAACTATATAAACAGAGTCGCCTGAGCTGACATGGCCCTGTAATTTTTCAAATACGGATTCGTTGGTAATGACCCTGAGTTTTTCTTCAAAAAAAGACCGGGCAACTTTGCCTGCTTCGTTCTCATCCATTCCCCTGATAAAAAACTTAAGAAAAAACTCCTTCATGGACTTATCGCTTGCCAATCCTAACTTATACGCGACCAGAACAATATAAAATAAAAACAGTTTAAAGCCGCTTTTATTTTTGCAGGCAAGGTAGGACGCAAAGGGCCTTAGCGTATCACGCGTTGTAATCGTATTATCAAAATCAAAAATTACTGTTTTCATAACTTGTCAACATCAAGCATGGCTTCGTCTGTCGGGTTAAGGCTCATTGTCCCGGCAACCTTCAAAAAATAATACATACACTGCACAAAAAAAGGGACCAAGTCGTCACGGCGCAAATCATC
>CBDUXY010000038.1:0-17992 GCA_965371305.1 uncultured bacterium | reverse complement strand
TCAAGACGGTATCCGCGCCTGCTTGACTCGCCGCAAGCGAGATGAGCAAGACCGGACCTGACTTTATTCTTCATCTGGGAGACGTTGTTTATGACAGGGGGCGCGCGCAGCGTTATGAAGAGCGTTTTTACCGGCCTTATAAAAAATTGATTGAGGCTAAAAAAGTTTTTTATCCTGTAATCGGCAACCACGACTATTTTCATAAAAACGGGAAGGCGTTTTTCAATAATTTCAGCCATCTGCCAAACCGTTACTACAGGATAAAAACAGGCCTGGTAGATTTTTTCGCCCTTGACTCGAATACATTTAAAAAGCGCGGAATTGACCCGGAGCAGCTTCGGTGGCTTCGTTCGTCTCTTGGGAAGTCAAAGGCGCGTTATAAGATCGTCTACATGCATCATCCGCTTTTCTCAAGCGGTCAGCACGGCGATGAAAAAGAACTTATAAAAACTCTGAAAGGGCTTTTTGAGGAGAACGGGGTAAACCTGGTAATCTCCGGGCATGAGCATAACTACGAACGTCTCGGGCCACTTGGCGGGGTGCATTATGTAATAACGGGCGGTGGCGGCACATCGCTTCGGCCGCAGCATAGGCCGGGCCATGCCTTTACGGTGTTGTTTGCTGAAAAGTACCATTTTTTGTCTATCAAGGTTTCTCATGATTCGCTTAGCATAGAGGCAATTAATAACTACGGCGAAACAATAGATACGTTGGTTATTGAGGGCGTCGAATAAAGATGGTGAAGGCACAGGGGGTTGAGGGGGTTGGGGAAGGAATGAAAAAGACGTTAATGGATTTTTACTGCGCCCTTTATGAGCACTTCGGGCCGCAGGGCTGGTGGCCGGGAAGAACGCGTTTTGAGATTATAGTCGGGGCGGTCCTTACCCAGAACACGAACTGGACTAACGTAGAAAAGGCAATCGGCAACTTAAAGCGTGAAGGACTTCTTACGCCGCAGAAGTTACGTGCCCTGGATGAAAAGAAACTTGCCGGACTTATCCGCCCTGCAGGATATTTTAACGTAAAGGCAAGGCGGCTTAAGAATTTCCTGGATTTTCTGTTTGCAGACCACAAAGGGAGGCTTAACAGTCTTTTTAAAGGCAGTACGGAAACCATCAGGCAAGCCCTGCTTTCGGTAAGCGGCATAGGGCCTGAGACGGCGGATTCGATAATGCTTTACGCGGCAAAAAGGGAGATCTTTGTAATAGACGCCTATACAAAAAGGCTGCTTTTTCGCCACGGTCTCATTGACGGGACCGCAACACGGGTCACAACCTACGGTGAGATGCAGCGGCTTTTTACGGACAACCTGACCCCGGACGTGGAGGTCTTTAACGAGTACCACGCCCTTATCGTGATGACGGGCCAGCTCTATTGCAGGCCCAAATCGCCGCGCTGTCATGAGTGTCCGCTTGGACAATTTCTGTAATTTTTTTAAAATACAAGAACTGACTTAAGTTCATACAGGTATCAATTATGCCAAACAAGATAAAACTTATGCCAGAGCTTTTAAGCTCCAAGATTGCCGCAGGCGAGGTAGTGGAGCGCCCGGCCTCGGTCGTTAAGGAGCTTGTTGAAAACGCAATCGACGCGGGCGCAATTGAGATTACCGTAAACGTCACCGACGGCGGCAGGCAAGGCATCAGGGTTACGGACAACGGCTCGGGAATCCCAAGAGCAGACGCACCTCTTGCCTTTGGCCGTTTTGCAACGAGTAAGATTACGACAGAGGCAGACCTTGATAATATTACCACAATGGGTTTTCGCGGTGAGGCCCTCTCAAGCATCGCCTCGGTTGCAAAAGTTACTCTTACGACCCGGACCGGTGAAGAGGTCGCAGGCACAAAGGTTACTGTAAACGGCGGCAGTGCACCGGTTGTCACCGAGGCCGGTTGTCCGGTGGGCACGGTGATTACGGTTGACGAGCTTTTCTATAACACTCCTGCAAGGCTTAAGTTCATGAGGACTGCCCAGACCGAGTTCGGGCGCATCGCTGAGACGCTTAAGCGTATTGCCCTCTCATGTCCTGATATTAGATTTCGCCTTGTTCACGGCAACTCTAACTCGCTTGACGTTAAAAAGGGTGAACTAAAAGAGCGTATAGCGGATGTTTTCGGCGCTCAAACGGCAAGCGCCCTTGTTCCTGTCGGAGGCGCCGGAGTGCCGGAGCAGGGAGTGAGCGTAAGCGGCTTTGTCGGCAGGCCGGAACTAAACTTTGCAACAGGAAAGAATGTCAATACTTATATAAACAAACGTTGGGTCAGGGACAGGAGCGTTAGCCGCGCCGTGGCCGACGGGTTCTCCGGCATGATAGAGGCGGGCAGGTATCCGTTTTGCGTTTTAAATATAACCTTGCCGTCAGACCATGTGGACGTAAACGTACATCCTGCAAAAAGCGAGGTCAGGTTTGGAAAACCTTCGTTTGTGTTCAGCCTTGTTAAGGCTGCGGTTAAGGACGCCTTGCGCAAAAGCGGGGTTAGCCGGGGCGGGGTAGAAAGTGTGCCTGTTTCAGGTGGGCCGGTTGACAATAGATCAAGTTATTCAAGGCCAGATGATTACAGGGGGGGGGGTGCTCGAAGTTTCACAGGCAGCCGTATAAATGAAACCCAGCCGCGCGGGGGTTACGCGGATAATGCAAGTCAGGCAGGTAGTCAGTCAACGCCCCCGGCTTTTCGTCCTGAGCCGAGAGAGGAATTTCTCGGCGCACGCGGACTCGGTCTTGGACAAGTCCAAGGCTCAAACCTTAGCGCCGCTGATGCCTTACCATTCAGGCAAACAGACAAAGACGTCTTAAGCCCTGAGTTTCTTGAGATGCAGGTGGTCGGGCAGTTGTGGGGCGAGTTTCTCATCGTCGAAGGCAGGGGCGAGTTTTTTTTGATAGACCAGCACGGGGCTGCCGAGAGGATAAGGTACGAGAGGCTCCGCGCTGAGTACAGAGAGGGCAAGGGAGTGAGTTCCCAGTACCTTTTAATCCCCGAGCGTTTCGAGACAACGCCTGAGGAGCGTGAAGAACTGAATAAAGTAATTCCCTGTCTTGAAAAGGTAGGTTTTGATATCGCGTCGTTTGGACCTTCCTCAACCTGTGGCGGCGATACCTATATGATAAAGGCCGTGCCCGAAGTGCTAACGGGTCGGGACTCGGCAAGGCTTATAAAAGACCTTGTGGAAGAACTCGCAGATGTTGGAGGGAGTGCCAGGGTTGAGCAGCGCCTTGACGCCGTGTTTATGAGGATTGCTTGCCACAGTGTTATAAGAGGGCCAAGGCCTCTTACAACCGAAGAGGCAAGGGCGCTTCTGGCTGCGATGGCGCGCGTGGATTTCGCGGCAAACTGCCCTCACGGAAGACCGGTTATAAAGACGTATTCAAGGGCAGAGGTGGAGGCAATGTTTGGCCGGACTTAGTAAAAGTCCGGTAGAACATAACTAACGTCCGGCAGGACGTAATAAAAACTTCCGGGAGGATTTAACAGGTGGCACTGACAAGGAGAAAGTTTTTGTTAGGCGCCGGGATTATTAGTGCGGCGGCAGTATCGGGCATTTCGGCCGAACTGTTCCTGTTTGCACCGCGCAGGATTACGGTTGAAGAGACATGGCTTTCCATAAAAGACCTGCCGAGCGAGTTCGCAGGTTTCGGGATTTGCCAGATAACTGACACTCATCACGGCCCTTACGTCGGGCTTGATTATATCAAAGAAGTAGTAACTCAGGCTAACCGCCTGAACCCTGACCTGGTTGTGCTTACGGGCGATTACGTCTCCGAGAACAAAAGCTTTTTAGAGCCTGTTATGCGGGTTCTTTCAGGACTGAAGGCAAGGCACGGCATAATGTCTGTGCTTGGCAACCATGATTACTGGGTCGGCGAGGGGCATTCGATAAGGGCGCTTAAGGCGCAAGAGATACCACTGCTTAAAAACACCCATAGTTTTATCGAAATAAACGGAGCAAGGCTTTGTATTGCCGGGGTCGGGGATCTAACCGAAGACCGCCCTGACGTTGCGCGCGCCCTTTACGGGGTTGATACCGACGTGCCAAGGGTGGTGCTCTGTCATAACCCTGATTATACCGAGGAACTTCCGGATAATGTACGAGTGGATTTAATGTTGTCAGGCCATACCCACGGCGGGCAGGTCAGGATGCCTTTTACCGGTCGCGCCCCTGTTGTGCCTTCGGAGTACGGGCAGAAGTATGCAGGCGGCCTTGTAAGGCGCGGCGAGACGCAAATTTATGTTTCAAGGGGTATAGGCGTATCTATTATGCCGATAAGGTTTAACTGTCCTCCTGAGATTTCTTTTTTGCGGCTTAAAAGGGCTTGAGGGTAGAAGCGATGAGAGGGGCAGCTTAAGCAGAAAGTTAGATATATAGATGTTTCGGCGCGGGGACGCACCGAAACATCAAAAGGATTAAAGGGCCATATTAATTAGACTGTTTGTTATGCCAGAAAAGACTGAAAAAATAAAATTAGTTGCAATAGTCGGCCCCACCGGGGTTGGAAAGACCTCTCTTTCTATAGAGCTTGCGCTGCGTTTTAACGGCGAGATAATTTCAGCCGACTCCATGCAGGTTCATCGGCACATGGACATTGCCACGGCAAAACCTACGCGTGAAGAAAAAACCCTTGTCAGGCACCACCTCATTGACATTGTGGAGCCTGACCGGGACTACAACGCAGCCGACTTTGTGCGCGACGCACAGAGCGCTATCAGGGACATTACAGGGCGAGGAAAGTCCGTATTTATTGTCGGCGGCACGGGGCTCTATCTGAGAGCGTTGCTTGGCGGGCTTTTTGAGGGTCCGGGAAGGGACGTGACACTAAGAGGGGAACTTATGGAAAAGGCACGGACCGAGGGCCGGCAATCTCTGCATGAAGAGCTTAAGACGGTTGACCCGGTATCTGCCGGGCGTATACATCCAAACAACATTAACCGCCTTGTACGCGCCCTTGAGGTCTACTATCTCTCAAGGCGGCCTCTTTCCGAGCACCACGCCGAGCACGGTTTTAAACAAAGCAATTATGACAGCCTTGTTATCGGACTTAACATGGACAGAGCGGCCCTTTATGAAAGAACAGACAAGAGGGTGGAGGCAATGGTGAGGGACGGTCTGCTTGATGAGACCAGGGGTTTGCTTAAATTGGGCTTTTCTCCTGATCTAAAGAGCATGCGCTCGCTCGGGTACAGGGAGATGATAGAGTTCATTCAAGGCCTGGCAACGTTTGATGAGAGTGTCGAAGCTCTAAAAAAAGTTACCAGAAACTACGCAAAAAGGCAGATTACCTGGTTTAAAAAAGAAAACGGCATAAGATGGTTTGCACCGGACGATAAAACTGGTATAATCGCGGCCATTAAGGAAGCTGGTTTTAAAGAGACGGATTTTGAACATAGGGCAAAAAGCGGGGCTGTGAACGGGTCGTAAGTTGATAATATTTTAAAAGGACGGATTTTATATGAATAAAGTTTTTTTCAGTATTTTATTTGCAGCAATGTTTATGTTCGCTGGTGCAGGCATTGCACGGGCCGAGGTGACTGTGGTGCGGGCCGAGGGGTCGGCTATGATGGCAGAGCGGGAGTCTGTGGCAAAAAGCGAGGCCTTTGAAGATGCACTTAAGAGCGCTGTGGTAGATGCAGTTGCTGAGTTGCTTTCCGGTGAGCAGGATACGGAGAGGCTTTCGGAAGGTCTGGACAGGGACGTGTTTTCAAGCCCCATGAAGTACGTGCGAAACTACAAGGTGCTTGCAGAGGGCTGGGTGACTCATTATGATTTGCCGCAGGCAGGGTCTGAGCTGGCGCCCGGGGTTGAGCCGGTAGAACCTCAAGAGGTTGAAGGCATGGACGAACAGGACGGCGCGCCTGAGTTGCACCCGGCCGACCCTGTTAATTTTGCAGAGTTCTATCACATATGGATTGAGGCCTCCGTGGACGTCGGGCAGCTTAAAAATTACTTGAAGCAGGTGACGACCCTTACTGAAAAAAGCGTTTTTTCAGCAAACGTCGTTGTGCTGGATTTTGTTGATTACGAAACCTTTGCGTTGCTTAAGAAAAGGATTGAGACAATGAGCATGGTGAAAGACGTGTCTTATTATTCGTTTTCAAGGGGTAAGTTTGTTTTAAAGGCAGATATTACAGGCACCGGGTACGCGTTTTACGAGAGTCTTGTGAGAAAGTTCAGCTCCGAGTTCGCTATACTGCCGTCAGGTTTGGAAGGTGTTATCATAAAGGCCGGGCGGGTGGGGATGGCTGGTGCGGAGACTGAATTATGAGAATTTTTTTTATAGTCCTTTTGTTGGCATTTGTGGTTCTGGGATGCGGCAAGTCGGTTAAGTATAAGGTAAGTGATAATTTTACCGAGCAAGGCGTAAGAAGAGTGGCTGTGCTGCCTATTGGCGGTGTTGTCACGGACGCGCGCATAAAGAGTCTTTTTACCAGGTTTTCAATTGAAATGGTCACAAGGCGCGGCTACGAAGTGGTGGAGTTAAAGGACTTGCAAGACTTCGCCCGGCAAAGCGGGCTTAGTCAGAAAACGCTCGACCGGGAGGCCCTCAAAGCACTTGGCGAGCGCGCCGGGGTGGACGGATTTTTACTCGTTGAGGTGACGCGGTGGGACAAGAGTTTTTTTGCCTCTTACGCCTCGCTAAAGGTCGGCACTGAGATTGCCCTTTATTCGTCCCTTGGGGACAAGCTCTGGCGGGCAAAGTACAGGACAAAGGAGAGTGATTTCAGGTTCGACAAGGAAGCGCTTGAACTCGGGGTGTTAACGGTCTACGAGCCGAGGATAGAGAGGATAGTCGATACCCTGTTTAGAACTCTTCCCAATGCGTCCGTAGACGGTTCATCACAAAAAAGGCCCGGCGGGAAGAAGTTTTTCGACTGGTTGTAGCGCCGCCGCCGTTAACGGCAATGACGCGCCGGTTTTTTCACCCAGGCGTTTTTGCTCTCTCTATTTGTTACGGGCCGGTAACGACCTTCCTGTAATTTTAAAAGAAGATTTATGAGTGAACAGGATTTTTCATCATCCCATAAGGCCATAAACCAGCGAGACCCGGACACCGGGTTCTGGCACGCCTTTGCGGCCGTATTTTTACTCTCTGCGTCTTTTCTTGTTATAGAAATATCATTCAGTCATCTTTTCTCCGTAACCCTTCAGCATTCAATGATATTCGCTGTCGTTGGGGCAAGCCTGCTTGGCATGGGGCTTGGCGGGTTCCTGTTTTACCTCTCAACTTTTAAATTCACCGGGTTTACCCTTAAAAACAATTTTTTAATCGTACTCGGTCTTTGTTTCCCGGCAGCGGTTATTCTTGCGCTCTATATCGTAACACATCTCTCTACTGCCTGGTACGCGGCAGTGCCGATAATTCTCGGCCCGTTCATTATTGGCGGTGCGTTGCTTGCAGCCCTTTACAAGCGTTACGCGGCAAGGAGCCATACCATATATTACGGCGAGCTTTCCGGTGCGGCAATCGGGTGTTTGCTCGCAATTTTGCTTATGAACCTGTTTGACGGGCCGGTTAATACGATTGTTTTTGTGGCAGGTGTCGCGCTTGCCGTGCCGTTTATCTTTGTACTTGCCACGAAGAAAAAAATCATTATAGCGATCTTTGGAATTTTGCTGGTCACAGGTGTTGTCTGCGGACTTTATAATACAAGTACGCGGTTTATCGGGCTTGATTATGCAAAGGTAGGGAGGGATGAGTTCACAAGGAACTACCTTGGCGGTGAAAATATAGTAGACTCCCGGTGGGACGCCTATTCAAGGGTTGACATGACGCCCGACAGGGACGAGGGGGATTTCACAAGACTCCTTCATATAAACTCAGGCACCCAGGCAACAATGCTTAACCTCGACACGGACGACCTGGTGAACAAAACAAAGTTAAGGCGGCTTACGGGGTTCCTGAATTTCTTCCCCTTTTCAACCGGAAAAAACGACCAGGTGCTTATTGTCGGGGCAGGAGGGGGGATGGAGGTTGCCATGGCGCTTATGTCGGGAGCAAAGCATGTAAGTGCAGTCGAGATCAACCCGACGGTCGTACAGATGACGCTTGATTATTCGGCTTATAACGGAGGTATTTACCGGTTTAAGAACGTTGAAGTCACGGTTGCCGAGGGCAGGAGCTTTATAAAGGGGAGTGAGAAGGATTTTGATTTGATATTCCTGCCGCTTGCCTATTCGCGCGCTGCCGTAAAGTCGGGTAGGCTCGTATTTGCCGAAGAATACCTGCATACGGTTGAAGGGCTCGGTGATAGTTTTAAGCGGCTTGCGTCGGGAGGCAGGGTTGCTGTAGTGGTGAACGACGCTCGCTTGCTTGCAAAACTTTTTGAAACTACCCGGCGGGTGCTTCTTGAGCAGGGGTATACAGGGGAGCAGGCGCGCAAATCGGTTGTTATGCTTGAGGATAAGGGTGGGACTTCTTATTCGCACCTTCTTATGATCAAGAAGGGCGGTTTTTTTAGAGAAGAGGTAGATGAAATAAAAGGGCTTGCCATTGTAAGGGGTTTTGAGGTGCTTTACCTTCCAGGGAGTGGGAGGGTAAACCTTTTTATTGAGAGTGCGCAAGGGGTTAGTCCGGCAACCGACGATAGTCCGTTTTTCCTGAAGCTTGAGGACGGGTTGCCCGCGGGCCTTGGGGCCTTGATAGCAGTGGCGGCCTTGTTTATGCTGGTTTTTGTGGTGGTGTTTGCAGTATGCAACCGCGTTCGTGACAGCATCCGCCTGCATTCGTTCTTGCCGTTATATTTCATGGCAATCGGCATGGGCTATATGCTGGCGGAGATTTCCCTTATCCAGCGTTTCGTGCTTTTTTTAGGTTATCCGACCCTGGGCCTCTCTGTCGTATTGTTCGGTTTCCTCTTGAGCAGTGCTGTGGGAAGTTTTTTAAGCCAGTATGTTTTTGTCAGGGGCGGCGGCAAGGCGCTTAAAAGACCTCTTGTTGCAGGGGCTGCGCTTTTTGTATTGTTGGTGCTTTATTACCTGTTCCTTCCGGGTATCCTGGACTCGCTCCTGTCCCTTACCATAGCCATGAAGTCGCTTGTTTGTTTTGCCCTTATACTGCCGCTCGGTCTGTTAGTGGGCGTTCCGTTTCCGACCGGGATTGTGATTGCAAGAGAGTACGATCCGGGAGCCGTACCGTGGGTGTTTGGCCTTAACGGGGTTTCATGTTTCATGGGCGCACTGCTGGTAATGGCCATAGCCTTTAAGTGGGGGTGGGGAGTGTCGCTTCTGGTGGCGGCGGTGTTGTACGGGCTTGTATCGGTTTTGTCGTATGTTTACGGGCGTACAAGCGCTTAGTGTCCCCTCCTGCCAATAAATGGAGGGGAAAGATGGAAACTCAGGGCGCACTTGCCCCGGAGTAGTTCATTGTTTTTTTTTGGCTTCTGTTATCCATTTCATTAAGTGATGGAGTTTCAGGACTTTAAAGAACCCACCTTCGGGGTGAAGTATCTCGAATACAACGGTCGGGTCCATGGCCTCAAACCCCTTGAATACAATCTCACCACTCCTGTGAAAGACCTCAAGTATCTCTTTTGTGGCCGTGCGCTCATATCCTATCCAGAATTCGAGCATGTCGGAGGGGAAGAAAAAACCTTTTTGTATTGACTCGTGAAGCTCTCTCGTACCAATCCTTTTGCGGAAAAAGAACTTCGTACCCTTGGCCTCTCCGATATAGGCGGCAAGGGCGTTTTTGCTCATGGCCTGGCCCTTGTTGTAAAGTCCTGTGGATTGTTCGAGCACCCTTAGCGAACTCTTACTCTTGCCAGAGGAGATGGTCATGAAGTCCTCAAAGCACTCCCTTGCTATCCTGGTTGCCATTGCTTTTGCGTCGGTAGGTTTTTCCTTGTCCGGGAGCTCTTCGATGTTTACGCATATCTCGGGTGGGATCCGAACGGTAAAGGTCTTGTCGATATAGACGTCGAAGGGATATTTGAGCTCGGGTTTTTTCCTCTTGATCCTTTCCTGCTCAAGCATCATCTCAAGCTTAATTCTTACAGCCGAGTTCCTGTCCGTGCCCCTTGCCGCTTCGTTTATCTTCTCGCCGATTGCAACCGTAAGTTGGGTCTGCGCGGCCTTCCCGCCTTCGAGTATCATTATCTCCGCCTTTGTGCCGTAAGATATAAACACGCCGGCCTCCATCTCGTGGCTGATTGCGGCCTCAAGCTCTTCGCGGTACTGGTTCTCCACCCTTGCTTCTTCTTCGGCAAGGGCAGACATCTTTGCCTTCACCGCACTTGTATTTTTTACCGATGATTTTGCAAGCCCCTGCCGGAGTTTCTTGAGTTCCTGTTTTTTCTCCTGAAAGCTGCGGTTAATTTCGCTCAGCAGGAAAGCATCTTTTACAGGGGGAAGCCTCTTTTTGAGCTTTATTACGTATTGATTGATAACGGACTGGATGTCGTGGGCAAGAGAGATGAGGGTTGAGAGCTGACCGGAAAAAATTGCAGCGTCCCCCGGAAGAGCATTCAGTCTTAAATCATTTTCCGTCTCAAGTATGACTTCGGTCGGTTTGTATTTGGCCGCGGCGTCAAGGATTGGCATGTAGAAGTTCTCCTTCATGAACTCTGCCATGGCTATTTCCTTAACCTGCAACGTGCGGCGGGTAAAATCCTTCATGTCCACAAAGAGCTGGCCTTCGAGATCCACGGAGAGGCTTTTCAGGACGGCCCGGTTGTCGGTTGAAAACCTGTAGAGCCGCCCCCTCTTGTATTCGTCGATAAGGGTTTTGTTGTCGAACTTGCTTCGTCTGTCAACGAGGTAGACCCTCATTGCGGATACAAAACTCTCTATGTGTTCGTCAAAAAGGCAGGCAAGCGCGCTTTTGACGATCTCGACCGGATCGTCTGCGTCTTCGGTCTTTGACGATGAAAACCACTTTTTTCTTTTTGCTTTTCCAAACCCGGACAAAAAACCCTCAAGCAACCCCACCGCCTCAAGTCTTGCCGTGTCTTTTTCGTAGTTCTTTTTAATCTCGCCAAGGGATTTTTTTATTTTCTCAAGGGTCTTTAAATCGCCAAAAAGGCTCTTTACCAGTCGGTCGTCCGGGTATATGTCGTATAGAAGTTTATGCGCCGGCACGCCCTGTACGTCGAAGTTTATCAGGTACTCCACAGTGATGGCCCTGAAGCGCGAGATAGTTTGTTGCAGGGCAATCTTCTCAATTATTGTTTTGTCGTTTTTTATTTTTTTAAACGCACCCAGGGCTGCCTGGTCTGAGTTGCCGCCAAGAGTGGAAATGTCGCCCAGGTGAGGTTTTATTGCGTCGTAAAGTTCCTTATCCATACCATAGGGGTTAAGGGAGTTTGCAAGCAGGTTTGAGCTTATGGATAGAAAAACGCCTGGAGAAATAGCGCTCTTAAGGGTGCGTTCGGCGTCCGCGTTGTAGTAGGCTATGTCGCTGCTCTTGAGCCTTGCGAAGAGTTGCGTCAGTGAACGGCTGAGCAAAGAGTGGACGCTAAAACCGATGACTATGTCGAGCTTTTCATAACTAAGCCCCCTGATTCTCAGGTCTTTCAGGTTCTCTTTGCATTTCTTTATGGAGTTTATGACGCCGAGCAGGGCAAGGTACGATGTCTTCTCGCCTGTGTCGCTCCCGGCTTCAGCCTGCAGGGTTTTTTCCATTAGCCGGGAGAACCACTTGATAAAGTCCTTGCCGTGGCCTTGCGGGCCGAACCAGTTTATGAGCACGGCCCCGTCAAGGTACGGAACGGTCATAAGTAAATCGGTGGCTATTTCTTTCTCAATTGAGTCTTCAAGTAATAACTCGATTTTATACGTCTTGTCTCTAAGGGGCTGGGCGATGTTGACCTGAACAGAAGGGGGTATTTCGCCAGGTGTCTTGTCCGACACTTCGAAGCGCTTTTTCAGCAGAAGGGCTAGACCGCAGATAGCGTTTTTAATAGCCGTTTCATCATCAGCCCCGAGGTGGTAGGGAACTTTGAGTTCGGCAAGACTGTCTCCGTGCCTGAACTTTATGGAGCGCGGTTCAAGCGTCCAGGCCCCGCCTCCTGCAAGTTCCTTCTGCTCTTTGGTAAATAAATCAAGAAAGCCGAGCCTTTGCTTGTAGTAGTTCTCGCTCATAATGCGCCGCCGGGTTTGAGTGTGTGTCGGTTCAAGTCTACTTTATAAGAATATAACAACTGTCAGGTTAAATCAAGCGGCCTTAATATATGGCGCGCTTTAACTTGCTGTTGTTGTGTGTTAACATCTGTAACTATGGAAGTAATAACAACACATACCAATGCCGACTTTGACACGCTTGGCTCCATGGTGGCGGCAAAAAAGCTCTATCCCGAGGCAAGGCTTGTATTCCCCGGCTCTCTTGAAAGGGGGCTTAAGGCGGCCCTTACGGCCCTGCCCCTGCCTTACGAATTCGAGTGGGCAAAGGACATTGATATCAATCAAGTCACAAGGCTCATCCTTGTCGACATAAAGACCCCCGGCCGCATCGGTGCGTTTGCGGACATAATCGTCACACCCGGACTTGACGTGCATATCTACGACCATCACCCGGTAAGCCCGGACGACATAAAGGGAAGTCTTGTTATGTGCCAGAGGTACGGTTCTACAACGACCTTGCTTACGCTTATACTAAAACAAAAGCAGGTCAGGCCTGATACGTCCGAGGCTACCTTAATGATGGCAGGCATTTACGAGGACACGGGTTCGCTGCGTTTCCCCTCGACCTGTGTGCAGGATTTTGAAGCGGCCGGGTATCTTATGGAGTGCGGAGCAGATTTAAAGACAGTGACAAATCTTTTGGAACGCGAGATAACCGCCGAGGAGATAGAGCTCCTCGGCGAGCTTATCCGTAACGAGGTGACCTATTCGGTCGGCGGGGTAGATGTTGTAATAGCGACCGTGTCCTCGGCCGAGTACAGCGGAGAGGTCTCAGGTCTTGCCCACAGGCTTATGGATACCGAGCGTATGGAGTGTCTTTTCCTGCTTGCCGCGGGCAAGGACAGGGTGCATGTGGTCGTAAGGAGTGTTTGCGTGGAGTTGGACGCCGGACGCGTTGCCAGGAGCCTTGGCGGGGGCGGTCATCCGCAGGCCGCTTCGGCAAGCCTTAAGGGGGTGACGCTTCTCCAGGCAAAGGAGTTTGTTTTAAAGGCAATAAAGGAAATTGTTGTGCCAAAGACAAATGCAGGTGAAGTGATGAGTGCGCCGCCCATTACCACTTCGCCCGAGACGACCCTTGCAGGGGCCGGTAAACTTATGCGCAGGTACAATGTTAATGCACTGCCGGTGGTGTTGTCCGGAGCGGTGCAGGGAGTTGTGACCAGGCAGATAGTGGACAAGGGAGTCGACCACGGCCTTGGGCGCGAGATGGTGGGCGAGTACATGACAACGGAAGTCGAGTCGGTGCAGGTGACTTCTTCGATGGATGAAATACGCGAAAAGGTCATGGTGCGTGGTCAGCGCCTCCTGCCCGTGCTTGAGGACGAGATCATAGCCGGCGTTATTACAAGGAGCGACCTTATAAAGATATTGCAGGAAGAACTCCATGAGACGAGCCTGGGTGAAGGTGCCAAGCAACGTTCTGTTGCTTCGCTCATGAAGGAGAGGCTTCCGGAGTGGGCGCTTACGGTCTTAAAGGACGCGGGAGTGGTGGCAGCAGAGATGGGTTATAAGGCATACGTTGTTGGAGGGTTCGTCAGGGACTTGCTCCTGCGGCAAAGAAACCTTGATATAGATATAGTCATAGAAGGCGACGGCATTGCCTTTGCAAAGGAGTTTGCCGCGCGAAAAGGCTTGAAAGTCAAGAGCCACGAGAGGTTTAAGACCGCAGTCGTGGTGTTTCCCGACGGGTACAAGCTTGACGTGGCAACGGCAAGGCTTGAATATTATGATAGCCCCGGCGCGCTTCCGACAGTCGAGCTTTCTTCCTTGAAGCTTGACCTTTTCAGGCGCGACTTTACCATTAATACCTTTGCCGCAGTTCTTAATCCGGAGAGGTTCGGCAGGCTCCTGGATTACTTCGGGGCGCAGCGCGACCTTAAAGCAGGCACGATACGTGTGCTCCATAACATGAGTTTTGTCGAAGACCCGGTGCGTGCGTTAAGGGCCGTGAGGTTTGCAGAGCGTTTTGATTTCCGCCTCGCGCCTCTTACAAAGAGACTTATAAAGAACCTTGCAAGACTCGACTTTCTCTCAAAGGCCTCGGGTTCCAGGGTGCTCGACGAACTCAGGAATGTTTTCATTGACGACAGGGCGGCAGACGCCATAAAAACACTTGAGGAACTCGCCCTGCTTTCGCAGGTTCATAAAAAAATAAAATGGGACGCAAAGACGCAGGCCATGTTTGAGCGAGCAAGAGAGGTCGTTGCATGGTACCACCTGCTCTATACCGACGAGGAGGCCGAGGAGTGGTTGGTACTTTTTATGGCCCTTACCGAGTCTCTTTCACAGTCAGAGCTTGCTATTCTTGCAGTGCGCCTCGTCGTGACAGGTAAAAAAAGGCTTTCAGTGATTAACAATAAAAAAACCGCAAAACGCGTCCTGGGTCTTATCGGTTCTACTCCCGACATGGAAGGAAGTCGTCTGTATTCGCTTTTAAACCCGCTTCCAACCGAGCTTATCCTTTACATGATGGCAAAGACGGAGGACGAGGCTGCAAAAAAAGCCATCTCTCATTTTGTGACGAAACTTCGCGCGATGAAGCCGCTTTGCGGGGGCGGTGATCTGAAAAAGCTCGGCGTGGAGCAGGGACCTCTTATGGGGGAGTTAACCGCACTGTTGCTTAAGAAAAAACTTGACGCAGAGGTAAACACGAAAAAAGACGAGATGGATTTTTTAAAAGGGTATCTTGAAAAGCAGAGGCAGTGAGGCTTAAGGTTTGTTTTATGTCCTATAGTTATAAGAAAAAATGGTGCGCCAGGCAAATTTTCATCTTCCTTTGCGCGTTGTGTTTGCTTCTGCCTGTTGTTTTTGGCTGTGACAGTACTCTGTCTGCAACAGAGAAGGTTAAAAAGGATCATAAAGAAGCTAGGGATAATTTAAAGGCAGGTAAATACGACGAGGCTATAAAAATTTGGCTCATATATGCGCAACTTGATACGAAGAGTGTGAAAATCTTAAACAGCCTTGGTGAAGCTTACTTGAAGAAGGGCGATTATGATAATTCAATGAAATATTATAAAGAAAGCGTAGAGCTTGAGCCGAAGTCGGGTAAAGCTTATTTTGGAATGGCCCGTATTTATGAAAGGAAAAAAGAATATGGGAATACTCTTAAATTCTACAGAAGGAGCCTTGAATTAGGTTACAAGCCTGTTATTTTGCAAAGAAGACTCACTGCCATACAGAAGGAGCATGAAGAGGCGATAAAGGCATTATGGCCTGATGGAAAATCCGGTAGAGATTATTATAAACTTGCTCATGTTTTAAAGGTAGAAGGCAAGTACGAAGAGGCTATAAAGGCTTTTCAAACTTCTGCTGAAAGGCATTATAAACTTTCGCAGAGTTATTTTAATCTGGGGCAACTCTACAGAGATATCGGCAGTTTCAAGGACGCAAGGGACGTCTATAAGAAGATGAAGTCTTCCGGTTCTTCACATTTCTATAGAATAGAAGCAAAGATTGCACTGATTGAATTGTATATGGAGGAAGACCCGGACAACCCGGACAAGATATTCAAGCTCGCAGAGAAGTATATGGATGTGTATTCCGACGAAGTATTGCAACGTCCCTTTGATGAGGGAGATTACAATAGTGAATATAAAGACTATTTTAGTTATAGTGACAGAAAATACCGGCCGGATGTCTTAATTCAGAAAGTACTTGAGCTTGACCCCGGCTACCTCGGCTCCCATGAGGAGGCTGCCGGTTTTTTTCTGGATGCCTCGAGATTGCCGAATAACCGTTGTAAGGCGTGGCAGGAGTACCTCAAAGAGCTCAGGGTCCACCCGGGCAAGGAAAAAACCCTCAAAGCCCTGAAGGCTCTCAGAGACGAGATGAGAATCCCCTTGACGGAGGGTAGAAGTCCTCATGGGGATTTTAAAGAGACTAATAGTGTTTTCAGAACCGAGTCGTTTCCAAAGACCGGCATTGTTATTAAAGGTGATGTCCCGGTATACGGAGAGTCGTTGCTCAAGTCCGGAGAATTACAGAAGGGTGAAAGAATAGAGCTTACGGGTCTCTACCCATATGCGTTAGGCTGCTGGTCGGGCTTACCTTATGCCGCGGGGTCGTTTAAGTATTTTTACATCATCAAGGGCGATAAGGACGATAAAGTGCAAATAGTAAGCGTTGAGGATATTGTTGTGGACGAACAGGACGACCCTGCCTATATTTCTCCTGACGGGAGCTCGGTTGCGTTGAAAACACCTATTTATTTTTATCATGACGGAGATAGTTTTTTCAAAAGCAAAAAATATCACGTCTGGCTTAAGCCTGAAAACGGGGATATTGTTTTTATCGGCCCGTATTATAAAAATTGGGATAACAGCGTAGACAATATGTTCTGGTCTCCTTACTGGTTCAAGAATGCCGTCTCATGGTCGCCAGACGGTGAATATCTTTTCGTGGAATGTTCCGGCAAGGTCTACTCGAAAGGCGGGCGGCTG
The DNA here is from genome assembly GCA_965371305.1 of uncultured bacterium. Taxonomy (GTDB): domain Bacteria; phylum Desulfobacterota; class GWC2-55-46; order GWC2-55-46; family DRQE01; genus CBDUXY01. The sequence continues at coordinate 1,442 of CBDUXY010000038.1, read as the reverse complement.
TTATTTGATAATGAGATGGATTACACCTCCCCGCTGTGGCATGGCGGCCATGTATATTTCAGGGGTACGGCTGGAGACGACGCCGTTTATTCCCTGAATCTAGAGTCGATGGAGTTCAAGAAGTTTTTCGACAGCATTGAGGGTGGGTGGCCTGCCTCTGAGGAAAGCTACGACATTCGCGAGGAGTGCAAGATGTTGTCAAAGCCGATGCGTTTTGAAGATGGCACCTTTAAGATTAACTTTCTTAGACATGCTCCGGAGCCTAGAAATTATTCCATAGGTGCATGTTTGGATGTAGAGGTAACCGTGGACGAATCAGGCGAGGTTATTAGCAAGAAATCTAGACAATATCAATGTTACTGACGTGTTATTAATTAATCCCGCAACACTCTTTAACCGCATCGGCGATGCGTTCCATGTCAGGGGCAAGGCGGTATGAGCCAGCCCCGTAACCCGCGTCCCAGCCTTCTATTGTCAGGCGCGGCGTATTTGTCGTGCTATCAAGCCTGACCCGGATCAATAGATCCACCCCACGCTCAGAGTACTTGTCTTCTATCAGATAAAAATCAATAATACCCTCTTGAAGCTCGTACCGGGTTGAAGTATACCCAACGACCATGCCCGTTACATACGCAGTCTTTACTGCTTCGGTCTTGCGGTCTTTTTGAACGGGTATGGAAATAGTTTCTTCTTTCAGGCCCTCTGTATATTCGGCACTCAAGCCGTCAGTGACGCACAGCGTCATGAAAAATATCATAATTAAAAAAATGGTTTTTATTCTCATGTTACGATCCCCTGGCTTCATTTGGTAACACTTGAATTATAGAACAAAACGTTGAATAGTCAACCGTTCTCGCTTTTGGCCTGTTCTGTTATGAGTTCAAAAAGTAACTGGCGGTGGCAAAGAGTTTCATCTTCACAAAAACAACCTATTGCGACGGGAGTATGTTTTGCAAGCTCTGACAAAAGCAAAATAGATTGTCGCGCGTTAGTGTCTTTTGTCATTTCACGGCGGTATGTGTCTGAGAACTTTTTCCACGTCTTTATCTTGTCAGGGTTTTTTTCATAATCATTTTTGTATTTACTGACGGCCTTGCCCGACGGGGCAAGGATGGGGAGCCACACGTCGAAGTAGTCAAGCCGGGCGTAGTCCTCTTTTTTAACTCCGCGCGGGAGGTAACGCACCGTACCGATACGAAGGCCTTCGCCTTTTGTGCGCGGCTCGCCAAGACGGTATGTTGTGAGTTTTAATGACACTTTTTTACTCTCCCCTTAGTCCCCTCCCATTAAGGGAGGGGAGATATGAAAATTTCAGGTTTTTGATCATAGTGGCTTATTTATAAAAGTGCTGCTGTCTGTGGTTTCCTGTGGTGTTTTTTGTATGAAGATTTCGCAAATTTTCTCTGAGACTCTTTATGATTTATCTGTGTGCTCTCCCCTTT
>CBDUXY010000037.1:0-18160 GCA_965371305.1 uncultured bacterium | reverse complement strand
GTTATAGAGCAGGGGGCAAAGATAGGCAAGGGCACGAAGATAGGCTCTCATGTTGTGATATGCGAGCGCACGACCCTTGGTAGGGACTGCAAGGTGTTTCAGTTCGCCTCTGTCGGAGCTGCTCCGCAAGACGTCGGTTACAAAGGTGAAGAGACCGAGACAATACTGGGCAACAACAACACGGTGAGAGAGTTTGTCACCATACACAGGGGTACGCCAAAGGACAAGACAAGAACGGTTATCGGCGACAACAACCTGTTTATGAACTACGTCCATGTTGCGCACGACTGTGTTGTCGGAGACAACGTGATTATGGCCAACGCGGCAACCCTTGCCGGGCATGTAAATATCGATGACCATGCAATTGTCGGAGGGCTTGTGGCCATCCACCAGCACGTTCGTATTGGTCCTTACTGTATTATTGGCGGGGCGTCGGCCGTGAGCAAGGACATCCCCCCCTACGTCATGGCCGTTGGCAACAGGGCGCATCTTTTCGGCTTAAACGGCGTTGGCATCAGGCGGCACGGGTTTAGCAAAGAGGAACTTTCGGAAATTAAAAAGGCATATAACATACTTTTCCGCACCCATCTTACGATGAAGGAAGCGCTTGCAAGACTAAAGATTGAACTGTCGGATTCTGTACATGCCAGGCGCTTCGTAGACTTCATTGAGGGTTCAAAGCGAGGAGTGGCAAGGGAGAGGACGGTTAAACACGAGAGCGGAGAGGGTTAAGGTTTCTCTTTAATATTGGCTTGAAAACATTTGTGTGATGGAATACATACGGGCAAGGTAGACGAAGGAAAATGAAAAAACTAAGAGCAGCAGTCATAGGCACGGGTTATCTCGGGCGTTTCCACGCGCAAAAGTATGCCGGACTTCCGGGAGTTGACCTTGTAGGGGTGGCCGATATCTCGCTTGACAGGGCCAGGGAAGTGGCCGACGAAACCGGCACGACCCCGTATGAAAACTTTGAGGACCTGATAGGCAAGGTTGACGTTGTAAGTATCGTCACCCCAACGGTCACTCACTTTGACGTGGGCATGGTGTTTTTGAGAGCCGGGGTCAACGTACTTATAGAAAAACCCATAACCGTTACCGTGGAAGAGGCAGACGGTCTTATAGGTGAAGCCGATAAACACGGTGTTATATTGCAGGTGGGGCATCTGGAGAGGTTTAATCAGGCAGTACTCGCTCTTGAAGGCAGGGTTAAAAACCCCATGTTCCTTGAGTCGCACAGGCTCTCGCCCTTCCCTAACCGCGCAACGGACGTCGACGTAGTACTTGATTTGATGATCCACGACATAGACATAATACTTAACCTTGTACACTCTGAGGTGGAAAGCATCGACGCAACAGGCATACCGCTTATATCGGGTAAGGTGGATATAGCAAACGCACGGCTTCGGTTTGAAAACGGATGTGTTGCAAACGTAACCGCAAGCAGGGTTTCAAAGGAAGCTGTTCGTAGAATAAGGCTTTTTCAGCATGACGCGTATATTGCAATCGACTATGCAAAGCAGCATATTTCCATCTCCAGATTGACCCACCCTGAGGGTGCGCCAATGCCGGTCATAGTGGAAGAGGAGCTTGATATAGTTAAAGGCGATTCTCTTCTGGAGGAGATAAAGTCTTTTCTGGACTGTGTAGAGAACGGGAAGAGTCCGCTTGTAAGCGGAAGGGACGGTAAAAAAGCGCTTAAGGTTGCTCAGATGATACAGGAGGCTACAAGGGAGTCGCTAAAAATCCTGCACGACCACCTTGAGGGTGTAGATAAGTCGCACTGGCTAAGGGACGTTAATATTTAACAGTACAGGGAGTTAGTTTCTGGCTTATTTTGCTGTTCGTCATTGCGAGGAGCGAAGCGACGAAGCAATCTCAACTGTCATTCTCGCGAACGCGGGAATCCAGAGGTATCAGGGAATTAGATTCAGTTTTCTTGAATATTTTTCGCTCCGGTTAGGCCGGCGCGTTTTTATTTATTTCGGTGTTTTTAGCGGGTTTACACGGGTTTCAGTGGATTTAGCGGGTTTCAATTAACAACCCCGGACGTTTATGGGCAAAAAAATATTAATGATCAGCGGGGAGGCCTCTGGCGACCTGCACGGCAGTTTGCTTATAAGCGAACTCAAGCGAATCGACCCTTCCATAACGGTAAAAGGCATGGGCGGGCCAAGGATGCGCGAGCAGGGTCTGGCCGGAATCGACTCAACTCCGCTTTCTGTTGTTGGCATTGTGGAGGTTTTTAAAAAGCTGCCTTTACTCTTTGGAGCTTATTCCGATCTAAAAAAACTTCTTCGTTCCGAGCGCTTTGACTGTGTCGTGCTTATAGATTATCCTGATTTTAATCTCCGGTTTGCGCGCTATGCTAAAAAAATGCGCGTTCCGGTCGTTTATTATATCAGTCCACAGGTCTGGGCATGGAGAAGGGGGCGGATTAAGAAAATAGCCTCGCTCGTAACCAAAATGCTGGTCATCTTTCCTTTTGAGAAAGAACTCTACGAGCAGGCAGGCCTTGATACGGAGTACGTAGGCCATCCGCTTGCGGCAAATGCTGTTTGTGAACTTACAAAAAAGCAGGCAAGAGAGAAGTTTGCCCTTGGTGACGACGTAAATGTTGTCACTGTACTTCCCGGAAGTCGCGTCGATGAAATAGTCAGACATCTTTCTGTCATGCTTGAGGGCGTTGGCAGGCTTGAAAAAAAACTTGGCAAACCTGTAAAAGTCATGCTGCCTGTTGCCCACGGCATAGGTGAGGAGTTGATCTCCGGCCCGCTCAGAGGGACCGGTCTTTGTATTAAGATAGTAGAGCAAAAAGGCATGTACACGGCACTCAGGGCGTCCGACGCAGCCGTTGTGGCCTCGGGGACGGCAACACTTGAAACGGCCTTGATCGGCACGCCGATGGTGATAATCTATAAGATGTCAAGTGGCTCATATATTATCGGGAAGAGGCTTATCGGGGTTGACGCAATAGGGTTGCCTAACATTGTTGCAGGGCGGACGGTGGTTCCTGAGCTTATTCAGGACGAGGCAACGCCGGATAACATTGCGGCCGAGCTCGTTAGTTTCTTCACTGACGACAAATGCCTTGAGTCGGTCCTTAACGGATATAAAGAGATTTCCCGCAAACTGAGTCAGGACGGGTCGGCGGCTCAGAGGGCGGCAGAGGCAGTTTATGGTGTGTGTGATTCAAGGTGCGTCACGCGTCCGGAAGACGGCGGTGACGTCGAAGCGGCAGTGGAGAGTTAGAGCGGTTATGAAGGCATATTTAAGACTTTTAAAATATCTCCGTCCTTACTGGAAGAGAGTTGTAGTGGCTGTTGTGTGCATGTTTGTCTTTGCAAGCACTAGCGGCGCACTCGCGTTCCTTGTCGGACCTGCCATAAAAGTGCTTTTCCAGACCGACAGCACGGAAAGCCTGCAAATTCTCCCCTTTGATCTTTTTACCGTCCAGCCTGAGAGACTTAATATTGTTATACCTTTTGCCATAATCCTCATAGCCATAGTAAAGGGGCTTAGCTCTTACGGTAATATCTATCATATGGGTTACGTGGGGCTAAGGGTAATCTCGGATCTTAGAAGAGAGTTGTTCAAACATCTGCTCAGGCTGCCTGTAAATTATTTTGTCAGCAATCAGACAGGCGATATTATCTCCAAGGTCACGATGGACGTGAATACCCTTTTAAAGGCCGCTGCAAGTACCCTTACCAATGCGTTAAAGCAGGTGCTTACTCTTCTGGTGTTGGTTGCGGTTGTTATCTCCCTTGACTGGAAACTTTCTATTGCAGCACTTTTGACATTTCCCCTTGCAGTTTATCCTGCCATGAGGTTTGGGCGGCTCATAAAGAAGGCTGCAAAAAAAGGCCAGATTACGATGGGCACTATGAACTCATCTTTGTTTGAATCCGTCTCCGGTATTAGAATAGTCAAGGCCTTTGGCATGGAGGGTTACGAGTTAAAGAAGTTTAATAACGAGAACGAGAGGTTTGCAAAATACAGGATAAAAACGGTTAAGGTGCGCGGCATCTCCACACCTCTTATGGAGACGATTGGCGCGGTTGGTTTTGCTGCGACCATCTGGTATGCCTCATATAGAATTTCAGAGGGTACTCTTAAGCCAGAGGAGTTCATGTCCTTTTTCGCGGCCCTTATAATGATCTATCAGCCGATAAAGGCCTTAAACGGGGTGCATCTTGCCATACAACAGGGGTTAGCCTCGGTTGGAAGGATATTTGAAGTGATGGATACCAGGACCGAACCGTTTGAGGCCACGGGTACAAGGGAGCTTGGTGTCTTTAATGACAGCGTTGAGTTCAAAGGTGTTGATTTTTCATACGGTGAAAAGCAGATTTTAAACGATATAGACCTGACCGTTAAGAAAGGCGAGAGGATTGCCATAGTCGGTTCAAGCGGGGCAGGTAAGTCGACGTTCGTCAACCTGATCCCGCGCTTTTATGATGTGACAAAAGGCAGCATTACCGTAGACGGCACGGACGTAAGGGAATTGACACTTGCTTCACTCAGGTCTAATATAGCTATAGTATCGCAAGAGGTAATCCTGTTTAACGATACTATCAGAAACAACATTGCTTACGGCGAGCTGAACAGAAGTGTCGGGGAAATAGAAGAAGCGGCAAAGGCCGCTAACGTGCATGATTTTGTCATGCGAATGAGCGAAGGTTATGATACTGTAGTAGGTCAAAGTGGACTTAAGCTCTCGGGCGGAGAGCGGCAAAGGCTCTCCATTGCAAGGGCCATGCTTAAGAACGCGCCCATACTCGTTATGGATGAGGCCACTTCTTCCCTTGATACGGAGAGCGAGCTTGCCGTGCAGCAGGGGTTAGACAGACTGCTTGATGGCAGGACGGCCTTTGTAATAGCCCACAGGCTCTCGACCGTTAAGAACTCGGATAGAATAATTGTTCTCTCGGGCGGCTCTATTGTTGAGTCAGGAACACACAACGAGCTGCTTGCTGCCGGAGGCGAGTACTCGCGCCTCTATAACTTGCAGTTCAAGGGGCTTGTAGAGGACATAGCCTGAGCACCTCAAGGTGAGCAAATTCAGCAATAAGCTTTCAGGTTTACAGGGCTGAGGATACACAAAAAACATTTTGTTATTTCAGTACGCAAGCACCTCAAGGTGAGCAAATTCAGCAATAAGCTTTCAGGTTTACAGGGTTGAGGACACACAAAAAATATTTTGTTATTTCAGTACGCAAGCACCTGCGGACATAAAAAAATGACCGAAGAACAAAAAAAATCTCATAGTCTTTCAATGAAGGTTATTCCGATAGTCGCGCATGTACTGATAAGGCTGCTTGCCCTTTCCATGCGTTTCACTTACGTTAACTTTGACGGATACAGGAAGATTTTCAAGGACGGCGGGCAGATAATCCTTTCCTTCTGGCACGGAAGGCTGATGATGATGCCGTATGGTTATCCGGGTTCTGGTATTACGGTGCTGGTAAGCCAGCACCGTGACGGCGAACTTGTGGCGCGGGCAGTGAAGTGGTTTGGCATAAAGGCCGAGCGCGGCTCGTCCACCAGGGGATGGTTTAAGGGGCTTAAGGGCTTACTGCGAGCTGTTAAAAATGGTCGCGACCTTGCAATTACCCCGGACGGGCCGAAGGGGCCCGGTTTCAAGGCGCAGATGGGGGCAATCCTGATAGCCTCAAGGACGGGTCTTCCCATTATACCGATGGGTTTCGGCGCGTCAAAAAAAAAAATCTTTCAAGCTGGGACTGCTTTTTAGTACCCATGCCGTTTTCAAAAGCAGTGTTCATAGCCGGAGAACCGATTTTTGTTGCGCGTGACTCGGATGCAGACACTATGGAGGCAAAACGCCTTGAGCTTGAAAACACCCTTAACGACCTCACAACCAGGGCCGATAAATTTTTTAATTAAAAAAATTTGATTGAAAAGTTTTTAACTGAAAAAAGGCAACTGAAAAAAAGGCAATACACTCATGATATATCTTGCCTATGATATCCTCTTACATTTGGCCATGCTTGTTTCGCTCCCGTACTTCCTGATAAAGATGCTTACCGTCGGAAAGTACCGAAGAGGTATTCCCGAGCGTTTCGGTTTTATCAACAAAAATAAATTCGCACCCCTTTCAGGGGCAAGGCCAGAGGTAAACCGTGTCGTCTGGATTCACGCCGTAAGCGTTGGAGAGACAAAGGCCGTGATCCCGCTCCTGAAACTTCTTAAGAACAAACATCCTGAATACAAGATCGTGTTTTCGACTGTTACGCCGACAGGCAATAAAGTTGCCGAAACCGACGGTGAAGGTTTGATCGATACGCTCATGTATTTCCCGATGGACCTCTCCTGGGTCGTCAGGAACGTTTGCAACCGTGTGCGCCCGGACGTGTTCGTGCTGGTGGAGAAAGAATACTGGCCAAACATCATGAGAAGCTTCCGCCGCCGTTCTGTACCAGTAGTGGTGGTGAACGGCACCATGTCCGAGAGGTCGTTTCAGCGCTACCGGAAGTTTTCTTTTCTTACGCGCGACGTGTTCTCCGGCATTACTTTTTTCTGCGCCAGAACGGAGAGGGACGCTGAGATGGCAAGGGAGCTTGGTGCCTCTGCGAACCGGTGCGAGGTGACGGGTAATATAAAGTTCGACTTGCAGGCGCCTGTTGACGATAAGCCGTCGGTTCTCAGGGCAAAACAAAAGTCAATGAAGGAATCTTTTGGTATCTCCCCATCAGACATGGTTCTGGTAGTAGGAAGTACCCACCCTGGCGAGGAAGAATTAATTTTAAATGTATTTAAGAAACTAAAAAGCGAGTTTGCGAATTTAAAGATAGTGATTGCTCCAAGACATCCTGAGAGGTTTGACGAAGTAGAAGGACTTATAAAAACCAAGGGTCTTGTCTGTCAAAGAAGAAGCAAGATGCCGGGCCGGGCAAAAGGCCGGGAAAATAATAAGGCCGCAGCCGACGTGATCATGCTCGACACCATGGGCGAGCTTTCCCTTGTCTACAGTCTTTCGACGGTCTCTGTGGTTGCAGGCACTTTTGTCCCTGGCATTGGCGGACATAATTTGCTTGAGCCCTCACTTTTCAGCAAGCCCGTTGTATACGGCCCTTATCTGACGACTTATCTCTACATGGCCGAGTTGCTTGAGGAAAAAGGCGGGGGCGTAAGGGCGGGCAGCGGCGAGCAGGGACTTTACAAGGCCTTAAAAGAACTTTTGGCAGATAAGGCATTAAGAGAAGAAACAGGCAAGGCAGCGCTGGAGGTTGTCGAGGCAAACAAAGGGGCAACCCGGAGAGCCTTGGAGGTAATAGAGGACGTAATGAAAAAGGGTGCCGGAATATGACAGAGCGTTTCAGAGACAAAGTGGAAGATGTAATGGAGAGCGAAGACATAGATACACTTTCGCATATCTCTTTCTCCGCCTTGTCGCGTGTTTACGGGTTTGGTGTAACGCTCAGGAATGCCTGCTATCGCTCGGGTATTTTAAAAAGTAGCGGGTTGCCTTGCAAGGTCGTATCTGTCGGCAACATAACGGTTGGTGGAAGCGGTAAGACCCCGGTGGTGATCTTTCTTGCTCAGAGGTTTTTACGAAAGGGACTTAAGGTTGCGATCTTGAGCAGGGGATACAAGAGAGAAGGTACTGGTATAGAGGTTGTTTCGGACGGGACTAATATATTATTGACTCCAAAGCATTCAGGGGATGAGCCGTATCTCATGGCAAAGCGCCTCCCTGGCGTACCGGTAATAGTCGGAGCGGACAGGGTAGCTTCCGGCGCTCTTGCGGTAGCGAGGTTCGCGCCTGACGTAATTTTACTTGACGACGGGTTTCAGCATATAAGGCTCGGGCGTGACTTGGACATAGTGCTTTTTGACGCAGCGCGCGGCATAGGAAACGGTTATCTGCTGCCCAGAGGACCTCTTAGAGAACCTGTTTCAGGCCTGTCTCGTGCGGATTTATTTCTTCTGAAAGGCGACGGGGCGTTTACCGTATCGTCTTTGTTGGAAAAAGGGGAAGGCGCCGGAGACGTAGATGTTAAAAGTTTTAAATTCATTTACAGGCCCACAGGACTTGTAGATATTAATGGCGCAAGAGTCGGACTTGAAAAGATAAAAGGTAAAAAGGTGCTTGCACTTGCCGGCAGTGCAGGGCCTGACGGGTTTGTTAAAACCATTGAACAGTGCGGTGCAAAGGTTGTAAAGGAACTTTTTTTCCCTGACCACCAGTGGTACGGAGAGAGGGAAGTTTCGAGGATAAAGGAAAATGACGTGGGCGTAGATTTAGTGGTTACGACTGAGAAGGATCTGGTGCGGTTAACCGGTGAGTCTGTAAAAGGCCTTAATATTCAAGCACTTATCGTAGACGTCAGTATGCAGCAAGAGGCTGAATTCTTTGATTGCGTCTGTAAAAAGCTTGGTATTTAGGACTTTTTAGTCTTTTTTGATGTTACAAGGTTGCAGAAACGAAATCTTGTGCTATATTTTTATTAGGGTTATATGCAATAGGCAGGCGTTGTTCGAAAGTGCGCAATTTATGCGCAACTCCGGTGTGCAGGGTGCCCAAAAGCCACCTTCGGAGGCCTGGGAAGAAAGGCTTACTCACCGGACACAGCCATTCGTTACGACGCCTGCTTTTTTTTATTTTTTTAATCTATAAGGCAATCGGGCAGCGGGCAGCGGGCAAGTGGGCAGACGTCGTGTATGGCGGCAGTAATTGGCAAGTGGGCAGCGGGCAATCAGGCAGCAGGCAGACGTTGTGGATAGTGCCAGTCGGTAAGCGGGCAAGTGGGCAGCGGGCAGACATTGTGGCTATCGGCAGCAAGCAGCGGCAAAATGGGTGATGTGTAGCGGGTATCAGGAAAAGTTGCGCCAATCTTGCAATCATAGAGGAACCTTTTTAACAAGGGTTCCTTTTTTTATTTTCTTATGTTGTTATTTCTGTTATTATTTGCCGTAGTTGGAAGGGGATAGGGCCCGGTGGCCCTGCCGGTCTTCAACACCGGTTTGTCGCCTCTTGAGGGGGCTGGAGGGTTCGACTCCCTCCCCTTTCCGCCATTTTTTTGTTGCCAGAGTGTTTCTAAATTGTCCTCTTAACACTCCACATCTCTTATGAGTGCGGTCGTGTGGCTGCCCATTATTTTCAGCTATTCATTCAAATTCCGGCACTTTGGTTTGAGCAGGCGGCTACTCAGACGACCCGGTGATGGCCGACTACAGTGAATACGGCTTCAGCGGTGTTGTTGTTAAACCCTACAAGATCCATCTACTTAGCAAGGTGCTTAATGATGTGCTTAAAAAATGAATCGCTTTGCGGATTAATTCACGTAGTGTTAGTGCCTTAACATAGCCCTGCTGAACAGTCAGGGTCAACTCGTAATATGACATAATTCAAAACCACGCGCCGTAAAACACTGCAACTGTTATTTTCTCTCTGTCTCGACGCAGTGCTCCAGTTCGTCAAGTTCGCGCCGCGCACAACTTATGCGCCGTTTAATCTTCTTTAATTCATGTTCGTCGATAAAGCCGTCTTCTATGGCTTTGAGGTATTCCTCCGTGGTCTTGCCGAGTTCCACCAGCACCTCTTGAAGCTCTTCCCCGCCTGTCCTGCCGTTTGTTTGAAGTCTTTTTGACGATAGGCGCTGGTCAGTTACGCCGATTATCACGTTTAGGAAGTCAATGTCTTTTGTGTGGTTGTAAAGCACCGCGATGAGACCGGGAGGAAAATACGAGCGCCCGGCAAGGTAGTTATAAATTGTTTTTTCAGGGATGTTAAGCCACGTCGCTATATTGCAGACGCTATAGAGTTTGTCGAACTGAACCTTCTTAACAAGAAGTTCCCTGAAGGGGTCGGTTGACGGCGTAATCCTCGCTGTATTTGACATGCGAAAAACACCTCTCTACTTCGCTTTGTGAATAAAAACATCCGTGTTATTTTAAATATACAGTAGAGTTGGTTTTGAGTCAAACATAAACCATGAGTCACTAAAAAAACGCAGGATAACAAAATGAAAGACGGTTCAAAACAAAAGCCACAGGATCTATGGAAGCAAAGTGAGGTTCCAGCTAAAGCGCAAGCAGGCTGCGGTATTAATAAGCAACCCGTTTCATTTATGAAAAAGGCGAAGACGGCTCTTTGTAAAATCTTTTCTGCCCTGCTGGATGCGGTTTTTCTTTTGTGATAATAGGGCGCACATTGGTTGGAAATTCTTAATTTATACACGGGAGATAAAATAAACTTAAAAAACCTACAAATCACTTGTTGTTTTTGTCCCTAAATTATATGATTAGTCAAGTTGTAATTTTTAGGTAATTTGTACTATGATGGTGTGATTTTGAAAAGTTATATGAGAGAGTTTTTTTACAATTAATTAATTTAATAAAGGAGGCTTAAAATGGCGCTCATTAAAAGGATATCAAGGTTGATAACGGCCAATATAAACAGTCTGCTCGACAGCGCTGAAGATCCGGCAGTGATGGTAAAGCAGATTATACGCGACATGGAGGAGGCGGTCATAGAGCTTCGCCGTGAAGCGGTAAGGGCGGTTGCAAGGGAAAAGCAGCTGGAGAAGCAAATTGCAACGGCAACGGAGCTTGCCTCTGAGCTCGAGGATAAGGCAAGGTCAGCGCTCAAGACAGGCAACGAGGAGCTTGCGCGCGCGATTGTATCGAAAAAGCTGCTTACGACTGAAACGCTTGAGAGGTTAGAGAAAGAACATGGCAGCGCCAGGGAAGCCGCGGACCGCCTGCGCTCGGATATGAGCCGCATTAAGGAACAGATGCAAACGGCAAGGAAAAAACGCGATGAGCTGATAAGCCGTAAACAGGCGGCAGAGGCCGAGATTCGTTCGCAGGAAGTCGTGCAGCGCTCGGCAGAACTCAGTCGCGACGTAACCACCCTTGCGAGTTCGGGCAAGGCAATTGCCCAGTACGAAGAGGCCATACTAAAGATGGAGAGCGAGGCCGAAGCCATGAAAGAACTCATGCAGGAAGACATAAAGACCGAACTTGACTTTCAGAAGCTTGACGAGGACATGGCCATTGACGAGGAACTTGCAAGGTTAAAGAGTGAACAAGGGAGTGATTAACAGTGTTGCTTGCGCTATACATAGTTTGTCTTGTATTCGGAGGCGTGCTTATTGCCATGTCCATCTTTTCCGGGATGGAAGGAGACGCGTCGGCAACGGAAGTATCGTTTGACGCTGACGCGGGTATAGACATGGACATGGACGCCGGTATGGACATGGGCGGGGACATGGATTTAGACGCGGACTCCGACTTCTCCGGCATGGGCGAGGGCGTAAGCGCGATAACACAATTCTTTAACTTCCGAAGCCTTATATTCTTTACCTGTTTTTTCGGCCTGACCGGAGCCGTACTTAATCTGCTCGGTCACGGCATATTCACATCCCTTCCGTCAGCAATCGTAATGGGCCTGTTCCTGTCCATTTTGATGCACACGGTCATGGTATACGTAAAAAAGACAGAGACCATGGACGAGACAAGGTTAAGCGACTACGCAGGACTGAGGGCCTCTGTCATAATGCCTGTTAGCTCTAAAAACAAGGGCAAGGTAACCTTCAATGCAAAAGACGGGCTTGTGCAACTTACGGCTGTGATTGCGGTGGAATCAGACAGGAGAAGCTTTAAGAACGGCGAGGCTGTGATTATAGTCAGCATAGATGGTAGAATTGCGCACATTGCCGAAGAAAACTTTTTAAGCACTTAGTAGGCCAATTAATCCGTCAATAGACAGGCAAGACTTGCTACTTTCGAGTCTTTAATTTATATAGTTAAACCTACAACAGGAAGGAGGCCACAAATGTTAGTAGAATTAATCATAGTTGCCGGCATCATAGCGCTTGTAGGCGTCATAGTTATTGCGCTTTTTGTAAGCCGCTTTTTACTCATCTGCCACCCGAACGAAGTTATTATACTCTCCGGGCGATCCAGAAAACTGAAAGACGGTACAATTGTTGGATACCGCATAATAAGGGGTGGACGCGCCCTTAGGATACCGATTCTGGAAAAGGCAGCCAGGATGTCGCTTGAGGCAATACCTCTGGAGCTTACCATTACAAACGCTTATTCAAAAGGTGGTATTCCGCTTCACGTTGATGCCATAGCCAACATAAAAATAAACTCGATGGAGCCGATTTTCGGCAATGCGGTTGAAAGGCTGCTTGATAAAGATGTTGACGAGATATATAAGATTGCCAAGGATACGCTTGAAGGAAACCTGAGGGGCGTGCTCGCAACTCTTACGCCGGAAGAGGTTAACGAAGACAGGCTTAAATTTGCCCAGGCCCTTATGGAAGAGGCGGATAACGACCTTAGTCAGTTAGGTCTTCAGCTTGATACGCTTAAGGTACAAAACGTAGCGGATGAGGCAGGCTACCTTGACTCCATTGGGCGGCGCAAGACGGCCGAGGTCCTGTCTGCTGCCAGAAAAGCAGAGGCCGAGAAAAAGGCCGAGGCTGAAGCGGCCGAGGCAGTTGCCACGCAAAAGGCTGAAATTGCAAAGGCCGAGAGTGATAAGGCAATCAAGGCTGCCCAGGCAATAGCCGATGCAGGCGTGCGCATGGCCGAAGCAGAGCAGGAGGCTGCGGCCAAGGAGGCCGAGGCAAGAAGCCGCGAGCGCGCCGACGTTGCCAAGGCAAACGCCGACCAGGCCATTCGTGACGCGCAGATTGAGGCCAACAGAAAGGTGCAGACAGCGCGCGCCATAGCGGAGCAGGAGATCGAAATAGAGAACAACAACCTGAGGCTTAAAAAGGCCGAGCTTGAAAAAGAAGCCATTATAAGGGAGAAAGAAGCCCTTGTCGCAGGTGAACAGGCCCAGGCAAGGTTTGAGCAGGATATGGAGGCCGAGCGAATTCTGCTTCAGCAAAAACGTCTTACAGCCGATGTTATTGAGCCTGCCAAGGCAGAGAAAATGGCAATGGAGCTTAAGGCAAAAGGTGACGCAGCGCCTATACTTGAGGAAGGTTACGCGCAGCTTAACGTTATGAGGGAGATGGTAGCCACCTATCAGAGCGCTAACGGTGAAGGCGAGAAGATATTTATGCTTAACATGCTGCCTCAGATATTAAAAGAGATCTCCGACACAGTGCAGAAGGTGAATATCGACAGGGTCAGCATAATCGACACAGGTTCAGGAAATGGCAACGGAAGCGGCTCGGGAATTTCACGCTACGTGAATCAGCTCCCGGCAACACTAATTTCCCTGACCGAGCAGATTGAGAACGCAACAGGCGTTAACATCTTAAGCCAGTTTCAAAAGGGTATGGGTGGTACAGCGCCAGGGCCAAATAAATCCACCGCATCAGGTAAATCAGGCAAACCCGATATACCGGAGGCAAAGATAGTTCAGGTGCCTGAAGAAAATCAGCCTTCTCCTGCGCCGACCGGGCGGCCTGCGCAATAAGAAAGGAGTAATAACAATATACCTAAAAGGGCGGAGGTAATATCACCTCCGCCCTTTTTTTAATTTAGTATAAGAGCTGTTTGTATTTTTTTACTTTTAGTTATTCTCCATCACCACTTCAAGTTCCATTGTGTAGTCCTTTCTTATGGCAACGGTCTCGGTTGCGTCCTTACGACCCCTTAGCTTAAAGTTGAACTGGTAGACGCCGGGCTTTAAGTCTATTGAGATCGGGCTGAGCCCGTAGTAGACGTCCGTGATATAGACCTTGGCGCGCATGGGCACAGTGGTTATTTTTATCTTTCCTGTGAAGGTTATTGCTCGATTGGCCTCGGATGGTGCAGGGGCGGCCGGTATTGACTTTGTGCTGATTTGCCGGGTGCCGGTGCTTGCGTGTACGCCGCCTGTGGTGTTCATGCCAATGCGTCTGCTCAGGCCCGTGACGTGTTTTACAACTGCTCTTGAAAGTGTCTTTACTATATAGTCGTTAAGCGTTTTTCTTGAGTTACCCATAACACCTGAGAAGCGCTCCCCTGTTTCTTTCTGCTCGCCGCTCCATATGGTGGCCCCTGTCTTTGTTTTAAGCAAGCGTGAATAGAGTATTATGGCGATCTCATCTCTCGCGTCAAGGTCTAATCGAAACTCGCGCACCTCGCCGCCGAGGACGTAGTCGGCCGTGAGTTTCTCGCTTTCGTTAGATATAATTTTAAAACCAGAGGCTTTAAGTTCCGCGCTGAAGGCCTCGGTAACAAGGCCCCCGACGTCGCGGTCAAGCACCAGGGTAGGGCCGGTTAAGTCGCTGACCGTGGTGTTTACCTCGCCTATTCGGCGCGCGGCTTTGTCATTGCTCTCTCTTGTATCTTTATACGGCTCGACGTAAATTGTCGGAGACGTTGCAGATTGTTTTACCGGAGCGGTTGTGGGGATGTATGTAACTTTAAGCGGCCCTGTGCAGCCAACAATGATAAATAAAAAAACAGATAAAAAAGGGATACAGGTTAAAGAAGACGTCAGGAGTTGTTTTGTTTTATCCATAGTTTGACTTTACCCTGCTTTGAGACGTGATGAAGGTTTTTATAAGAAAAGTCTATTCACTGTCAATAAATTTGCGGCCTGCGCTTTGCGTATCCATCAGGCCCTGCGCCCTTTCAAGGCAGGGCGCAGGGCTGAGCGTTGCGATGCGTATAAGGACTAAAACGCCGCGAACACCATAAGGGTTGCAAGTTTGTCTCCCCATTCCGGGTCCACGTCGTTATCATACCAGGTATGCGCGGCCTGGAGCCGGACGTTCTGGGTAAGCAGGTAAGATGCGGCAACCGTAGTTGAATCTTCGTTGTTCATTGTGGCAGCGCCTGTCTCCCCGTCCCGATGTCCAACGGACACGGTCAGCTTCTCTGGTCTAACCCCGAGTTCGGCAATGGCGGCGAAGGCTTTTTTCTTGTTAACCGTGCTTGAGTTAAACAGGTTCATTGCGCCCATGTCCGAGCGGGCGGCCTCGGCATAAGAGAGGTATACCCCAAGCGGCAGGCCTGCAACTTTCCCCTGGGCCTGAGCGTCAACGGCCCATGCTTCAGCAGCAACTTTAGTAAGGGCCGTTACCGTCGTCTCGACTATGTCTCCCATTGCAATGGGGCCCGCGCCGTCGCATGGTGCAATAGGCGTTACGTCGTTCACACAGACACTCGTTGTAGTGCTGTCTTCCGTAAACCTTGTCTCGCCGTCCCAGATCTGACCTCCGACTGCCAGATCGAAGCCGCCTGCGTTGTGCGTAAGGACTGCTCTTAAGTAGTGGAGGTACGGGCTTGCGTCGGTCACCTGGTGCTCTGGCGACCAGGCCGTGTAACTCAAGTATCCTCGGTTGTTGTGAAGTACGAGTGAGCCACCGGTTGCTTCCGTGGCCGTGCCTATGTACTGCTGTGCCGATATGTCGCTGCGGTGTTCAAGAGGTCTTTGCAGTCGCATGGCCCCGGTATTTAACAGTTCAAAACCGTAGGCCGCACCGGCGGCGTCGGTTGTAAATGGTATCAAGCTAACTTTAGTGCCTTTAATGTCGTAAACGACCGGCATCTTAAACGAGGCGAAGTTCGAACCCTCGCCGTCTACGAGTTGCGCTTCAAGGAGAAAGCCGACATGTTCGCCAGCGCGTCCGCCTAAAATAAGCGCACCTTCGTTGGGAAACTCAAGCTTGCCCCTGTTTCTTGCGTCGTCTATCTCTACCGGGCCGTTAGTTTTCTGGTAGCGCAGTTTAACAACGAGCGTTGCGTTTAAGACTGACGGAAGGCTCAGGAAATCCCCCTCGACCAGGCTCTGGCCGCCGACCATCGTATAGCCTCCGGCCTTGAATTCGCGCCCGAACTGGTTTAGAGATGGGAAATGCTGGAAGTGGCAGGTGTTGCATGAAAAGCCTGTTTGTCTGGCAAAGGCCGGTACTGCGTGAGCCTCCATGGGTGGAACTGCGAATGTGAATATAAGAAACGTGAATACAAGAGAGGTAAAAAAGGCAACGGATTTTCTCATAAACCCTCCTTGAATAAAGCTTGTTAGGTGGTTAATAGAGATAGTGTGGTAGAACGGAAGTTAAAGGTTAATCTTTATGTTTCATTTACAATAAACCACGATTTGAACTATGTCAAGCGCGATAATTCGGAACTCCCTGGAATTCCCTGGTAATTCTATATCACACCTGTTGTTCCATGCAATGTAGAACAACATTAATGACATGGGACACACCACGTGGCAAAACTTTCAAGGGCTTGGACATGATGGGGAGGGGGGGAGGGAGGGGGCTAATTATTGCAAGTTTACATGCCCATATGCATGTGATGTACGCCAGTCTCAATTGTCGTGACAAAGGCTGTTACGTATATTGTTTTTACCCCAAGGGCTATGATGATAAGGGCGGTAACGCTTGTAAATGTGCGCGAGTTAAATTTTCTCAGACTTCCTGCAAGGCTTGTAGCAAACACAAGCGGCAGGAAAGTTCCGGCCCCGAGCGCTGCCATTATAAGCATGCCTGATACAGGCTCAGCCGTTGCCGCGGCTTTCGCCCCGACAGCATAGACCATGGCGCAGGGGATAAGACCGTTTACCATACCCATCATAAAGGCGGCGGTTTTTTTGTTCTTTTTTCCGACCTTTGCGAAACGTTCAAAAAACCTGCCAGGCACGAGCCTGCCTGTAAAACGTTTTACAGCCTTTGGCATGAGACCGAGCAGGTCAATACCGATCAACACCATGACCACGCCTGCAATTACAGGCAGCGTCGAGCGAAAACCGGAAAGCATACCCGCTTGCATAAGGGCCTTACCCATTAAACCCATCAAAACTCCCAGTATTGAATAGGTAAGGACGCGTCCCAGGTTGTAGGTAAGGGCAAACCCGGTGCCTCCGCCAAGGCGCATGGAGCAGGCCGCCATAAGTGCGCCGCACATGCTCACGCAATGTATAACGCCAAGAAGTCCTATCAAAAAAACCGCCGCAAGATCCGTCATTTTAAACCTCTCTTTTTAATTTATTAACTCGCTTATTTCTGGCAAAACCAAATCTTAATCGTCTTCAAAAAAGATCCTGTGCTTCGGACCTTCCATGTCCTCCCACTGCCCGTTCTTTACGGACCAGGCAAATGCGATAATGCCGATAATGCCAAGAAATATTGCGGCCGGAATCATTATATAGAGCATCTCCATGTGTCTTCTCCTTTTACCCGGATTATCGTTTAAATGTCCGGTATATGCTGTGATGTTTTTCCTGTTATAATTTCTTTATATACCCGGCAGCTTGCTGCAAGGTAGTGTTTATTCGTTCCCTGCTTTAAGGCCCGCCCTTGCGGCCCTGATCGAATTACCGATTACTATTAAAGAACTAAGCGGCATCACTATTGCCGCAAGTACAGGGACGATAAAACCCATTGCGGCAAGCGGGGTTAAGAGGGCGTTATAGGCGGCCGAGATTCCAAGGTTCTGTTTTATGCCGCCGAAAACGTGTTTGGAAATCCTGATTGCCCTGGCAACCATAAGCGCATTACTGTTGAGCAGCACTATGTCGGCCGACTCTATGGCAAGCTGCGTGCCGGACCCGACGGCCATGCCTACGTCAGAGGCGGCAAGGGCGGGGCCGTCGTTTATTCCGTCGCCGACCATTATTACGCGCTCGCCGTCCCTTTGAAGTCCACGGATGATCTCTTCCTTGTCCTTTGGAAGTACTTCCGAGATGACGCGTCCGATTTGAAGCTTGGTGCCGACGGCATTTGCCGTGCCCGACGTGTCGCCGGAGAGCAGGATTGTCTTAAGCCCCATGTCGTGCAGCTCGCTTATGAGCTGCTCAGACTCAACTCTAACCGGGTCGCTTGTGGTGATAATTCCGGCAGCAAGGATTCGTCCGTGAGAACTGCAGCTCTGAAGCGCGACGTAAACGGAACTTTTACCCTCAAGATTTTTCACCCGGCGAGCCTCGTACAGGGCTTCGCTTATCACAGCGCCGTTCTCTGTCATCATCTTTTCATTGCCGATATAGACCCTGAACTTTGTATTGTCCTTGTTTATCTCTACGACCCTGCGCTGTCTGTCGTGTTTGTCTCCACCGGCTGCCAGAAAATCAGGTATTTCGTCAAACTCGCCAATCACCCCTTTACCCGGCATTGCCGTAAAATTGATAAGTCCGTTAATCTGTTTTTGCCCGGACTTCCTCGCCTCCCTTACTATGGCCTTTGCTACAGGGTGTTCGCTCCTGGCCTCAACCGTTGCGGCAATAGCAAGGATT